>CAYVWG010000007.1:27983-42146 GCA_964455425.1 uncultured Oscillospiraceae bacterium
GCGCTTTGGAGGACAAACAACGATTTTGTTTTCATATTACAGGCTGGAGCGCGGGACAAAGCATCTGTTTTGCCCCGCGCTCCAGCCTGTATGCGCTTATCCAAAATTCTCCGGCTTCGCCTCCGCTTGGCCAAAGTGCCACAAAATCGCCTGGGTGATCCGCTGGCAAGCATTGCCGTCGCCATAGGGATTCACCGCGTGGGCCATCTGGGCATAGCGGGCCGGATCGGTGATCAGCTCGTGGGCCAGGCGGCAGATATTCTCCTGCTCCACGCCGGCCAGCGCCACTGTGCCTGCCGCAACGGCCTCCGGCCGCTCGGTTTCCCGGCGAAGCACCAGCACAGGCTTGCCCAAAGCCGGGGCCTCCTCCTGCAGGCCGCCGGAATCGGTCATGACCATATAGGCCCGGGAAATGAGATTGTGCATGGTTTCCACATCCACCGGGTCAATCAGATGCACCCCCGGCACATTGCCCAGGATAGAGAAGGCGCACTCCCGCACCACCGGGCTTAAATGCACAGGATACACCACCTCCACCCCCTCATGGGCGGCGACGGTCTTGGCAACGGCCTGCAGGATATCCTTCATCGGCTGGCCATAATTCTCCCGGCGGTGACAGGTGACCACAATCACCTTCTTTTGGGCAAAATCCAAATGCTCCAGGCCGCAGGAGGCAAAGGAAAAATTCTCCCGGACAGTGGTCTTCATGGCGTCGATCACCGTGTTGCCGGTGACAAACACCTGGCCCTTAATGCCCTCCCGCCGCAGATTTTCCGCGTTGGCCTTTGTGGGGCAAAAATGCAAATCGGCAATATCGCCCACCAAGGTGCGGTTCATCTCCTCCGGGAAGGGGGAGTATTTGTCCCAGGTACGCAGCCCCGCCTCTACATGGCCTACAGGAATCTTGTGGTAAAAGGCAGACAGCGCCCCGGCAAAGGTGGTGGAGGTATCGCCATGCACCAGCACCAGATCGGGCTGGGCTTGGTTAAGGAGTTCATCCATGCCCATAAGCGTCCGGCTGGTGATGGAAGACAGGGTTTGCTGGGCCTGCATAATATTCAGGTCATAATCCGCCTGAAGATGAAAAATGTCCATCACCGCATCGAGCATCTGCCGGTGCTGGCCGGTAAGGCAGCAAAGGCTTTCCACCTGAGGACAAGCGTCCAAAGCCTGCACCAGGGGAGCCATCTTGATGGCCTCGGGTCGGGTACCAAAAATGGACATGACTTTAATCTTTTTTATCATTATCTTTCTCCTCAATCTGCGCTTCCTCCGGCTTGGTGTGAAAGATCACCGTAATGCCAATGGCGCCAACCACTACCACCGCGCCCAGCAAAATGAGCACCTTTCCCTCCCCGGAGGAGGTAAGCAACACCGCCGCCAAGCCCAAAATGGCTGTGAGAATATAGGCAATGGCCACCGACTGCTTCTGGCTAAAGCCCATATCGATGAGCCGATGATGGACATGGCCCCGATCGGCCTCCATGGGATTTTTCCCGTGGGCCAGCCGGCGGATCACGGCAAAGCAAATGTCGAATATGGGCACGCCCAACAGCAAAAAGGGCACCGCAAAGGACACCACCGCGTAGAGCTTAAATAGCCCCTGAATGGACACCGACGCCAGCACAAAGCCCAAGAAGGTAGAGCCGGTATCTCCCATAAAAATCTTGGCCGGGTTAAAGTTATAGGGGATAAAGCCCAGGCACGCGCCCACAATGGCAGCCATAATAATGGCGATATTCGGCTCAGACACCAGCAGGGCGATCACCAGCATGCTCATAGCCGAAATGCAGCACACGCCGCAGGCCAAGCCGTCCAGGCCATCGATAAAATTCAGGGCGTTGGTGATGGTGACAATCCAAATCACCGTTACCGGGAGCGCCCATTTGCCTAAGTCTACATAGGCCGACACCCCTTCGCCAAAGGGATTGGTGAAATACTGAATACGGCAGCCTCCATAGAGGGCCACCACAAACGCCGCCGCCAGCTGCACCAGCAGCTTAGGCAGGGCCTTCAGGGCGTAGATATCGTCAAATACGCCCAAAATTACGATCATCACCGAGCCAAGCAAAATGGCCTGGGTGGCGCGGTCAATGTCCTTGAGGAAGATCAGCACCGCCAGCAAAAACGCCACAAATATCCCCAGCCCGCCCATACGGGGGATGGGCACGCTGTGCATCCGCCGCCCGTCCTTGGGCACGTCCATAGCCCCCATCTTTTTGGCCAGGGTCTTCACCAGCGGGGTAATGGCAAAGCACATCACCGCCGCAGCCAACAGCGTCAAGGCCACCCGCAAAACATAATTGATATCCATTGTCATGGCAATATCCTCTCCTTACCGCGTCCGCCCAAGGGCAGATGCCGCCTGTCAAAGGAACCTGAAGGGGGTAATTCTCCGGTTATTTGGCCACAAAGCCCACCTTTTTATACACCTTGCGCAGCGTCTTGTTGGCCAGATAGCCAGCCTTCTCCGCGCCCTGCCGGTATACAGACTCCAAATAGCCCTTGTCGGCCATTAGCCGGCAAGCTTCCTCCCGGATGGGCCGCAGCAGCTCCACAACCGCCTCGCCTACCGCCTTTTTGAACACGCCGTAGCCTTGCCCGGCAAACTCCGCTTCAATTTCGGCATAGGTCTTTCCGCAGGCGGCAGAGTAAATGGTCATCAAATTGGCAATGGCCTTTTTTTCCACCGGATCGTACCGCACACAGGTGTCGCAGTCGGTAACCGCCCGTTTGAACAGCCGCATAATGGTTTCCGGCGGGTCCATCAGGGTCACTCTGCCGGGATCCTCATTTTCTGACTTGGACATCTTTGCCTCCGGATTGGCCAGGCTCATGATCCTGGCGCCCACCTTGGGAATATACGGCTCCGGCAGCTTAAACACGTCCCCATAGACATGGTTAAAGCGGTTGGCAATGTCGCGGGTCAGCTCAACGTGCTGCTTTTGATCCTCCCCCACCGGCACATAGTCCGGCTGATACAGCAATATATCCGCCGCCATAAGCGAGGGATAGGTAAATAGGCCGCCGTTGATGTTGTCCGCGTTTTTGGCGCTCTTGTCCTTAAACTGGGTCATCCGGCTAAGCTCGCCAAACATGGCGTAGCAGTTCAGCACCCAGCCAAGCTCCGCGTGCTGGTGCACATGGCTTTGGATAAACAGCGTGTTTTTTTCCGGATCCAGCCCGCAGGCGATGTATTGCGCCAGCTGCTCCAGGGTTCTGCGGCGCAGATCGGCCGGGTTTTGCCGCACAGTGATGGCATGCAGATCGGCCATAAAATAAAAGCAGTCAAACTCGTCTGCCCGTTCTTTCCAGTTTTTGATGGCCCCCAGGTAGCTGCCCAGGGTCAAATCCCCGCTGGGCTTGATGCCAGAGAGCATAACTTTCTTTGTGTCCATAGCTTTTGCCTCCGCGTGTTGTCGATTCCTATCCGAGTTATTTTAACACATCCCCAAGGAAATAGCAACCAAAAGCGCAGGATTTTCTCTCTGCCCGTGGCCAGGGGATTTGTCGCTTTACAAAGGGCCGATTTCCGTATATAATATGGATATACACCATTTCTAGACGAAGGAGAGCACCATGGATTACGAAAAGTTGGCCGAGCTTCTGTTTCCTCAGGTCCATCAGACACCGGAGGATCTGGAACGGCGTTATCCCCCCCGCGCCCTGCCGGAAGGCGCTCGGGTTACCCGTTTTGCCCCTAGCCCCACCGGATATCTCCATGTAGGCGGCCTTTTCAGCGCCTTGACGGACGTGCTTACCGCCAAAGCCACCGGCGGCGTAGCCTGCCTGCGCATCGATGACACCGACAAAAAGCGGGAGATCTCCGACGGCGTAAGCGCCATTTTGGAAGGGTTTCGTGCCTTTGGCGTTCCCTTTGACGAAGGCGTTACCGGCCTTGGTACAGAAACCGGGGCGTACGGCCCTTACACCCAAAGCCAGCGCGTGGAAATTTACCACACGGTGGCCAAGGCCCTGGTTAAGAACGGTCTGGCCTACCCCTGCTTCTGCTCCGCCCAGGCGCTGACTTCCCTGCGGGAGCGGCAAGAGGCCGACGGCGCTTTGATTCGAGGATATTTTGGCAAATACGCCCGCTGCCGGACGCTGACCCTGGAAGAAATTCAGGCCAAGCTGTCGGCGGGAGAACCCTATGTCCTCCGCTTCCGTGCCTCCGGCGATCCTGACCGGCGGGTCAGGTTTGACGATATCATCCGGGGCAAGATCGAAATGCCGGAAAACATCATCGATGAGGTGCTGCTCAAATCCGACGGCGTGCCCACCTATCATTTTGCCCATGTGTGCGACGATCATTTTATGCGCACCACCCATGTGATCCGGGGAGAAGAGTGGCTTTCCTCCGTGCCAAAGCATATTGCCCTGTTCAAAGCCTGCGGCTATAAGCTGCCCAAATACGCCCACACCGCCCAAGTCATGAAGCTAGATGAGGAGGACGGCGCCAAGCGGAAGCTGTCGAAGCGCAAGGATCCGGAGGCCGCCGTCAGCTATTTTGTGGAAAAGGGCTATCCCAAAGAAAGCTTGATCGAGTATCTGCTGACCCTGCTCAACTCCAACTTTGAGGACTGGCGGCGGGCCAATCCTACAGCCGACGCTATGACCTTCCCCTTTAACCTGAAAAAGATGAGCGCCAGCGGCTGCTTGTTTGATCTGTGCAAGCTCACGGACATCAGCAAAAATGTGATCTCTCACATGGCGGCTGAAGATGTCTACCAGCAGGTAGCGGCCTGGGCCGCCGTCTACGCCCCGGCCTTTGCGGCGGATTTCTGCGCCGATCCCGCCTATGCCACCGCCATTTTGGCCATCGACCGGGAGGGCAAAAAGCCCCGAAAAGATATCGCTAAGTGGGAGGATGTGCCAGACTATGTCTCCTACTTTTTCGACCATCGGTTTATCCCCGCCTTATCCCTTCCGGAACATGTTTCTCCAGAGGACGCCAAGGCCATTGTAAGCGCTTACCGCCAGGTGTATGATCCGGCGGAGGACAAAACCGCCTGGTTTGCCCGGGTAAAATCCCTTTGTCCCGAACTGGGCTTCTGCCCGGAGGTAAAGGAATACAAAAAAGCGCCTTCCGCCTACAAAGGACATGTGGGCGATGTATCCACCGTGCTCCGGCTGGCCGTAACCGGCAGAAGCAACACCCCAGACCTTTGCACCATCATGCAGCTTCTGGGCAAAGACCGGGTGCTGTCCCGGTTGACCTCTGCAAAGGATCTCTGGTAAACGCAAAATTAAGCGCCGCGTCAGACGTTTCGTGTCTGGCGCGGCGCTTTGCCCTTTATTCGTCCATGTATTTTTTGTTGTAGTATACATTGGGCCAGGCTTCCTTATCGGGGTAAAGGCCCTTCCTCTGGGGCAGCTCTCCCTGGCGGTGCTTGGCCAAGATCTCCTGCACAAGCCCATAGGTTTGCCGCACCTGGTCGATGGACAGCCTGCCCTCGCCATGGCCATAGAACGCGGCGTACCCTTTTTCCATGTAGGCCAGCACTCGATCAGCCCCGGCAAACCACTCCTGAAGAGACGTGCAGCCAGGCAGATGCATCCACAGATGGGGGTTGACATCATCGCCGGTGTAGATGTGCCGATCCACATCGTCCACAAACATGACTGAGCCTTTGGTGTGGCCGGGAATCGGCGTCACCCGAATCGTCCGGCCGCCCAGAGCAAATTCCTGCCCCTCCGCCATGGTACGGACATGTACCCGCTGGCCCAGGGGCTTTTTGCACGTTACCCTGTAGCCTGCCTGCTTTACCATCCACTGGCTTGTCCTTTGCCGGCACAGCAGGTTGCAAGCCCAATTTTTGTCCCGCTTATGGGCGTAATACGCGCCAAATTGCCATGCCCCGCCGGTATGATCCGGATGTCTGTGGGTCACCGCAACGATCACCGGCTTGTCGGTAAGCTGCTCTACGCATTGCCGCAAATTTCCCGCGCCGTTGCCAGTGTCGATCAGCAGCGCCTTTTGGCTGCCAACAATAAGATAACTGTTCGCCAGCTTCTGCTCGTCTATGCGATAAGCCCCGTCGCTTATGCGCTCCGCCTCATGAAAGCCATCGATCAGCTCCATTCCGAATCCTCCTTGTCCATTTGTCCTGCCGGATAAGTATAGCACCGCTCCGCCAAAAAATCCAACCCGCGCTACCCGCGCAAAGCATATTTCCAGCGGCGACACCCCTGGGAAGGCGGTGGCCAGGAAGCGCCTTTGGGCAAACAGCCCCATGTCCCCTGCCGTTACTCCGCTCCCTTTAGCGACTCCGCCATAGGGATCTTCCGCAGGCGGCGGGACATAAACAGCTCCACCACCAGGGCAAAGAGGAAGCACAAGGCCAGAGCATAGAGATAGCTTTGCCAGCAAATCCGCACCGGGAAGCAGATCATGTCAATTTTGATCTGGGCCATAACATACCGGTGAAGCAATATGCCCAGGGGTATCCCGAAAATGGCCCCTATGGCCGTAAGAACGAGATTTTCCCGGAACACATAGGACGAAGTCTCCCGAGGGTAGAAGCCCAGCACCTTTAAGGTGGCGATTTCCCGCACACGCTCGTTGACATTGATATTGGTCAGATTAAACAGCACAATAAAGGCCAGCGCCCCGGCGCAAAGCACCACCACAAAAACAATCACATTCAGATTCTCCATGATGCTGCCCACCCGGTCGCGGAATTCCTGGGTGGCTACCACTGAGGCCACCCCATCATAGCTCCGCAGAGCCGCCGCCACGGCAAACACATCCGTGTCCTGCCCGGCCTGCAGCCAAGCCGTCTTGCAGGCAGGGGCCTGACCCCAAGCCTGCTGGCAGGTTTGGGCATCTACAAAAACATAATTATAGATGTAGTTGACAAAGCATCCGGAAATCTGCACCGACATAGGCCGGTGATCCGCATCATATACCGTAAAGGTATCGCCCACCTTTACGCCCAAGGCATCGGCAAGGCCGGTATTGATCACCGCCTGCCCCGGGCCGGGCAGCGGCACGGTTTGCCCGTCCTTGGTTTGCAGGGTGCACATCTGCTTTATATTCTCCCCAGGGACAATAAGATAGACGTTTTTGGTGGTGTTGCCTGCCGTAACATCTACAGCGCTTTGGTGGATAAAGGCCGCCTGGGTGATCTGGCCGGAGAAACCGGCAAGAAAGTCCTCCCGATCCTGGCCCTCCTCCATAGCCTGGGAAAAGTTTACGCTAAAATCATAGCGGCTGATGGTGTCAAACTGATCGCTGACCACATTTTGGATGGAGTCTCCCAAGCCAAAGCCGGTGATCAGCAGCGCCATACAGCCGCCGATGCCCAGCACCATCATGATCAGCCGCCGGTGATAGCGAAACACGTTGCGGGCAGAAACCTTGTGGAGGAATTTCATCCGCCGCCACAGAAAGGGGATATGCTCCAAAAAGATCCGCTTCCCCGGCTGGGGCGCCTTGGGCCGGATCAGCTGCGCCGCCGGTTCCCGCAGGGACGTCTTGCAAGCGCCCCAGGTGGCCAAAAGCGCGCAGGCCAAATACATGAGGATGGACGCAGCCGCCAAGCCGGCGTCCAGCACCAGCCGAATGGGCCGGTAGAAATCATACATCATATCGTAGGTGAACCAAATCACCTTGGGAAATCCCCATGAGCCAAGCAAAAAGCCTATCCCGCAGCCGGTGAGGGAGGCCAGTAGCACATACCACAAGTATAGCTGCATCACCGCCCCGTCTCCATAGCCCAAGGCCTTTAGGGTACCAATTTGGGTACGCTGCTCATCCACCATGCGGGTCATGGTGGTGGTGCATACCAGCACCGCCACAAGGAGGAAAAACAAGGGGAATACAACGGCGATCCCCTCTACAATGCCGGTGTCGCTTTCAAAGCAGGCATAGCCAATGTTTTCGCTGCGGCTCAGCACATAGGTGGTGGGCGCCTGAATCTCCGCCAGGGCCTTAGCGCCCTCATCCACCTCTGCCTGCCCCTCTTCCAGCTCTTGCTGCTTTTGGGCCAAGGTCTGTCGGTTTTCCTCCAGCTCCGCCCAGCCCTCATCCAAGGTCTGCCGAGCCTGGGCCAGGGCTTTTTCCCCCTTGGCAAGGGTCGCCGCACTTTGCTGCAGCTGCTTCTGACCGGCGGCAAGGGCAGAAACCGCCGCGTCATACTGTGTCCGTTGTTCCGCCAGCTGGGTCTTGGCCCCCTCCAGCTCTGCCTGGCCCTGGGCATAGGCCAGCTCCTGCTGCTTTAGCTGCTCTTGCTGGGCATCCAATTCTGCCTGGGCTTGAAGCAGCGCCTCGTATTCCGGGCTTTGGGGCGGAACCAACGCCAGCTGCCGGTTTAGCTCCTCCTGAGCCGCCTGGAGCGCTGCCTGGCCCTCGTCCAGGGCCTGCCGGGCTTGGGCCAGCTCCTGCTCCTTTTGAGAAAGGGTAGCCTCCCCCTCTTCCAGGCTCTGCTTGGCAGCGGACAGCTCCTTTTCCCTGGCGGATAGCTCTTTTTGCCCCGCCGCGTAGGTCGACTGCCCATCTGCCAGGGTTTGTTTCTGGGCGGCATATTCCCGCTCGCCTTGGGTCAGCTCCTGTTCCCCGGCAGATAGCTGCTCGTTGGCTTCGTCCAGCTGGCTTTGGCCATCGGCCAAGCTCTGCCTGGCCTCCGCCAGCTGCTCTTCCGCGTCAGACACCAGCTCGTCATACCGCTGTTGGGCTAGCTGGGTCAAAAGCTCCGTGATCTGCGGCTCATATTTTTCCTCCAACGCCTCATAAGCTGGAGAGTACAAGTCCGCCTGCTGATCCAGAGTAAGGCTGATGGCCGTATAGATGTCGCTGTCTATTCCTGAAGGCAGAACGTAAAAAAATCCCGCAACCGTGCCGCTGCCCAAGGCGGTAGCGCCCCGTTCATAGTTTACATACAGCGGGGATACTACCAGGCCCACAATGGTATAGCTGTCATGCAAAAACGGCGCCGCGTCGTCTTCGGTATTGGCCGAAGAAATGCGCAGCTGGTTGCCCAGTGCCTCCTCCCCATAAGCGGAGACATCCACCACGCACTCGTCTGCCGCCTGGGGCATGCGTCCGGCAATCAGCTGGGGAAGATCCACCTGCTGGGGCAGGGTATAGGCCGTCATCACCCGGTCAGTTCCCTCATTGTCCACCAGCACATCGGCGGAAAACATCCCTTCCGCCGCCGCCACGCCGTCCAGCGCCGCCACAGATTGCACATCCTTGTCGGTCAAGCCTAGGGTGGACAGAAGCTGAAAATGGTGAAAGTGCGTCTCTTCAAAATATTCCTGACCGGTAAGCACCATGGCCTTGTTTGCCACCTTTAGGCCGGTAAAGAAGCCTACGCCCAAGGCAATAATGGCCATTATGGCCAAAAACCGGCCAAGGCTTTTGCGGATCTCACGGAACAAAAGCTTTCCCATGATCCATCACCACTCTATGTTTTCCACAGGGACGATCTTCTCATTTTGGTACTGCTCCACCACCGTGCCCCCCCGCAGGGAGATCACCCGATCCGCCATGGCCGTAAGGGCCTTGTTGTGGGTGATGATAACTACGGTCATGCCGGTGGCTCTGGCCGTATCCTGCAGCAACTTTAAGATGGACTTGCCGGTGACATAGTCCAGCGCGCCGGTAGGCTCATCGCACAAAAGCAGCTTGGGATTTTTCGCCAATGCCCGGGCAATGGCCACCCGCTGCTGCTCTCCGCCGGAAAGCTGGGCAGGAAAGTTTTTCGCTCGATCCTTTAACCCCACCTGGGTCAGCACCGTCATCGGGTCTTGCGGGTGGGTGCAAACCTGGGCGGCCATCTCCACATTTTCCAGGGCGGTAAGGTTTTGAATCAGATTATAAAACTGAAATACAAAGCCAATATCCCGCCGGCGGTATTCCGTCAGCTGCCGCCGGTTATAGGCGGATATCTCCTTACCGGCCAAAAACACCTGGCCGCCGGTAAGGGTGTCCATCCCGCCAAGGATATTGAGCAAGGTGGTTTTGCCCGCGCCGGAAGCGCCCACGATCACGCAGATCTCTCCCTTTTCGATGGTAAACGTGGCGTCCCGCAGGGCAGGGATCTTTACATCCCCCATGGTATATATCTTACTTACCTCACGAAAAGAAACATATGGCTGCATATGGCCACCCCCTGTCGCCGATAGTATACCTTTCCTTGTGCCAAAAGGCAAGGCACACGCTCATTATTTTTTTATCTGGAGGATGCGTTATGACACCTGCTATTTTGCTCTCTTGTGTGCTCTTTGCTCTGGGCCTGGGGCTAATCATCAAAGGCGGCGGCATTTTTGTTGACGCCGCCACCTGGATGGCAGAGGCCTCCGGCATCCCCCAGTTTGTCATTGGGGCCACCATCGTCTCTGTGGCCACCACGCTGCCGGAGCTGATCGTGTCCCTTTTGGCCGCCGCCCGGGGCTACCCTTCCATTGCCGTGGGCAACGCCGTAGGCTCGGTCACCGCCAACACCGGCCTGATCCTAGGGCTGACCATTGTGTTCCTGCCCTTTGCCGTCCGGCGGGGCCAGCTGGCCGTTAAGGGCGCTTTGATGGTGCTTAGCGTGGCGGTGCTGATGGTACTGTGCCGCAACGACTTTCTCTCCCTGTGGGAGGCCGTTACCGTCCTTCTGCTGTTTATGGCCTTTATTGCCGAAAATCTCCACTGCGCGGCAAAGGAAACATCCCCGGAGCGCCGTCTGCCGGTACGCAAAAAGGATCTGGGCAAAAACCTGGTCAAATTCCTTTTGGGCGCCGCCGCCCTGGCCCTAGGCTCCCATCTGCTGGTAGAACACGGGCAAACGCTGGCGGTGGATCTGTTTCATGTGCCGGTACGGATCGTGGCCATCACCCTCATTGCCATCGGCACCTCTTTGCCGGAGCTGGTCACGGCCATCAGCGCTCTGGCCAAAAAACAGAGCAGTATGTCCGTCGGCAACATCATCGGGGCGAACATCATCGATATCACCGTCATTCTTCCCCTGTGCGCTTTGCTCTCCGGCAGGGGCTTTGCCATAACCGATCCCGACTGTGTGTATCTGGATATGCCGGTATGCCTGGCCGAAACCCTTCTTGCGGTGGCGCCCCCGCTGATCGGCAAGCGGTTTTACCGCTGGCAGGGTATGGTCATGCTGGCCCTATATGTGTCCTATCTGGCTTTTTCAATTATAGTATAGCTTCCATTTGTTTCAAATTTTTTAACGTTTGTTAAAATTTAGGCTTGTAATTCTGGGGAATGTGTATTATCATAGTTTCAATTTCTATATTTGGAGGCGATCCCTGTGAAAAAATGTTATATTCCTACAGGCTATCAAAACCCACTTTCCGTCTACGACACACAGTGCGCCATTGAACTCATTAAGCACAATTTCCAGAAGAATCTCTGCCGGGCACTAAATCTCAGACGGGTATCTGCTCCTTTATTTGTAGATGAAGCCTCCGGTTTGAACGATAATCTTAACGGCTACGAGCGTCCGGTTTCCTTTGATGTGCCCGATGTGGGCGCGGAAAGTCAGGTTGTCCATTCCCTGGCCAAATGGAAACGCTACGCCCTGGGCCGTTATCACTTCCAACCCGGCGAAGGACTGGTCACCGATATGAATGCCATCCGCCGGGATGAGATTGTAGACAACATTCACTCTGTCTATGTGGATCAGTGGGATTGGGAAAAGGTTATGGCCGAAGGCCAGCGCAATGTGGACTTTTTGAAGGACACCGTCCAGCGCATTGTCAATGCCATCTATGTTACCAATGAAACCCTGAAAATCGAATATCCCGTCTTGTGCGCCAATTTGCCCCGAGAGGTGCTCTTTGTCACCACCCAGGAGCTGGAAGATCAGTTCCCTGAGCTGACAACCGCCGCGGAAAAGGAAACCGCTTTCCACCGTCAGCACAAGGACAAGGCCGTTTTCCTGATGCAAATCGGCGGCAAACTCCGCTCCGGCAAGCCGCACGATGGCCGCGCTCCGGACTACGACGACTGGAGTCTAAACGGAGACATCCTGTACTGGAACGATGTGCTAGACCGCAGCTATGAGGTATCCTCCATGGGCATCCGAGTGGACGCCGAGGCTTTGGATCGTCAGCTTACCGAGGCAAACTGCGCCGATCGCCGGGAGCTTCCCTTCCACAAGGCCCTGTTTGCCGGCGAGCTGCCCCAGACCATCGGCGGCGGCATCGGCCAGTCCCGGCTGTGCATGCTGATGCTGGGCTGCGCCCACATCGGCGAGGTACAATCCAGCGTGTGGGACAAGCAGACCCGCGAGATCTGCCAGGACGCCGGCGTCCTGCTGCTGTAATCCACGATTAGGAGAGACACAATATGGATCTTCTCGACGTTCGAGAGCTATACAAAAACACCTCCGGCTACGCCGGCAAAACCGTAACCTTCGGCGGTTGGGTGCGTAATCGCCGGGCCTCCAAAAACTTTGGCTTTTTGATGCTGGCCGACGGCACCTTTTTCCGCCAGGTGCAGGTGGTCATCACCGACCGGCTAGAAAACTTTTCCTCCCTTTCCAAAATCAATATCGGCGCGGCCCTAATTGTCACTGGCACACTGGTAGAAACGCCGGAAGCTAGGCAGCCCTTTGAAATCCAGGCCGTTTCTGTGGCTGTAGAGGGAACCTCCACGCCGGATTTCCCCATCCAGCCCAAACGTCACACCATGGAATATCTCCGCACGGTGCCCCACCTGCGGCCCCGCACCAATATGTTCCAAGCCGTGTTTCGTGTCCGCAGCCTGATTGCCTACGCCATCCACAAATTTTTCCAGGAACGGGATTTTGTCTACGTCCACACTCCCATCATCACCGGCTCCGACTGTGAGGGCGCGGGAGAAATGTTCCAGGTGACCACCCTGAACATGGACGATCTTCCCCGGGATGACCACGGCCAGATCGATTATACCCAGGATTTTTTCAGCAAGCCCACCAATCTGACGGTGTCTGGCCAACTCAATGGGGAAGCCTTCGCCATGGCCTTTAAGAACATCTACACCTTTGGCCCCACCTTCCGGGCGGAGAACTCCAACACCACACGTCACGCGGCGGAGTTTTGGATGATTGAACCGGAAATCGCCTTTGCCGATCTGCAAGACGATATGGCCTTGGCCGAGGATATGCTCAAGTATATCATCGCCTATGTGCTGGAAAACGCTCCGGAGGAAATGGCCTTCTTCCAGCAGTTTGTAGACAAGGGTCTGCTTGACCGTCTGCAGCATGTGCTCAACTCTTCCTTTGGCCATGTCACCTACACCGAGGCAATCGCCCTGTTGGAAAAGCACAACGACAAGTTTGATTTCCCTGTCCACTGGGGCAGCGATCTGCAAACCGAGCATGAACGCTATCTCACGGAGGAAATTTTTAAGCGTCCTGTGTTTGTCACCGACTATCCCAAAGAGATCAAATCCTTCTATATGAAGCTCAATCCCGACGGCAAAACCGTGGCGGCTATGGATTGCCTGGTGCCAGGCATCGGGGAGATCATTGGCGGCAGCCAAAGAGAGGACGACTATGACCTGCTGCTGTCCCGTATTGAAGAGCTGGGCATGAAGAAGCAAACCTATGATTTCTACCTGGATCTGCGCAAATATGGCTCTACCCGTCACGCTGGCTTTGGTCTGGGCTTTGAGCGGTGCGTTATGTATCTCACCGGCGTAAACAATATCCGAGACGTGCTTCCCTTCCCCCGGACGGTAAACAATTGTGAACTGTAACCGAATCTCCGCACCGCGCATTGCCGGTGCGGAGATTTTGACTGGATAAAGCGCCGCTGTTTTGAAGCACTTTGCCTGTCAAAGCTTTCTCGGAGTAGATTCAGGGTGCTGCCATTGCCTAACCAGTAGGTTGTCCGCAGTTAGGTAAGGGCAACCATGGTCTTGTAAAAATTTCTGAAAAGATCAAAAAAGGGCTTGCATTTTGCCCCACCTTGTGCTATTATATCATCGTTGCATGGGGGTATAGCTCAGCTGGGAGAGCGCTTGAATGGCATTCAAGAGGTCAGCGGTTCGATCCCGCTTATCTCCACCAATGGGGAGCCAGGCGAACCCGGGAGCCATCTACTTTGTTGGTTCTGTGTTCATCCTGGCCATGCCGCTGCCTGATGAGTGGTAAAAATCAAAAACACACCTGGTTTTATGGCCAGGTGTGTTTTTCTTTAGTTCTCTGCAAGCTCCGGTTCAATCGGATCCTC
>CAYVWG010000008.1:0-13520 GCA_964455425.1 uncultured Oscillospiraceae bacterium
ACAGACAGTTCTCCGGTTTCTTAAACGAGAGTTCCGTCCGCAATACAGCCGGGCGTATTCTTCACGGCTTTCTCGTTAAGATTGTGCAGATGACAAAGGCAGGAGCTTTTTGCTCCTGCCTTTGTCCTTAAATAGCCCCGATTCTCTTCCGCTTTGCTTCGGTTGGGTAGATATAGGTCTTGCTTCCGCTTAGCAGCTCGGTGATGGCCGCGTTCATGGTCAGCTCCGTGCCATTGGCCGTTTCGGTGTACGCCAAGGTGTAGGTATCGCTGTAGAAAAAGGGGACAACATTTGTTTGCAGATGGGTCAAGCCGATGGGAGGCAGACAAAAAGGTCACCGTCAGCTCTGTGCAGCGGTGTTGCATCCAATAGGCGCAGCGGCTTATGCTGACATTCTCCGCCTTGCAGGCGGGAAAAAATATTTTCATTTCTTCCTCAAGGATTTCTCTGTTTGCGTTTATCATACGCCTCTTTCTGTGGCTCGTCAAATAGATCCTCATGCATCGGCGCTATCCGGCCTAAGGGAATGCCCGCACGTTTGCCCGTTGGCACAGGCGCTTTTGCTTTGCATGAGGGAGAAAGGGGCCATTGCCGCAGGCCGAAGGCGCCGGCAGCGGTAACAGGGCTGGGCGGATCTCCTGGAAGAAAAGATGGCCGCTACTTTACGATCTGCACGCCAAAGCTTGGTAAATGTATGGACAAGGACATGGTTTTTGCGCCGCACAGCAGCTCAGAGATGGCCGCGTTTATGGCCAGCTCCATGCCGTTGCTGGTTTCCTGACATTCCAGGGTATAGGTGTTGTTGCAGAAAAAGGCTTGGACATTCTTGGCCACGTTTTTCAGTTCCTCCCGAGGGATGTGAAAGGTGGCCCTTAGCTCGGCGCAGCGTTTTTCCCGCCAATAGGCGCGCTGGGTGATGTGCACATCTGTTGCCTTGCAGGCAAGGAGAAAAATACGGATTTCCTCCGCCAGAAGCTCGCTGTTGCTGTTTTCGCAGATTACACGCAGACTGTCGTACATGGTTTCCTCCTGTTATTCTATATTGCGAAACCAAACGGGAAAACCGCTGAAAAGCGCGTTTGGGCAACACATGCCCGGGAGGCATACATCCTCCTGACCGACGGTGGGGAGGGTTCACCTTTGGGGCAAGGCTGATGCACCTGCACGTATTCAGCGGTTCTCAGATAGGGAGAATTACGTTAGGATAGGGAAAGGGATCTTTGGCAGATAGATGGACAGAAACATGGTTTTGGCCTCGCATAATAGCTCGGAAATAGTGGCGCTCATGGTCAGTTCCATGCTGTTGGCGGTTTCCCTGTACTCCAGGGTATATGCGCCGCTGCAGAAAAAGGCCATGACATTTTCTTGCACACACCGTAGCTCTGTTCGGGGAATCTGGAAGGTCGCCGTTAGCTCCGTGCAGCGGCTTTCCCGCCAATAAGGAGCTTTGGTGATGTTTACATGGTTTGCTTTGCAGGCCAGGAGAAAAATGTTGGTTTCCTCCGCTAAAATCTCACTGATGTTGTTTTTGCAAATTATACATATGCTGCTGGTCATGCTTTCGCCTCTGTTCATACGTGATCATGAGTGGAAAATAGCAAAGCAGAGCCTGAGGTAATCGGATATCGCGGCTACAATAGGCAGCTTTGTGCGCATCTGATAGAACCCCAAGCTCTGAATTTTTCCGCTCACCGCCGGCCTGGGTATTGCCGGTGGCCATTTGTATAAATGCAGATGATGTGTTTGCTTTGCCAATTACTTTTGCCTATCCGGAACCGGCATACAGATGCAGGATGCTCCTGCACCGCAGATGGAGGGATCCTTTCCATCTGCGGCAGGTCGAGGGGCCATCCGGCGCTGGCCAAGCGCCGGATGGCCATATAGGGTTGGGTATAGATCCTGCTTTATTTCAGTAGCTCTTCCGGAACGTCCGGCTGATAGGACATGAACAAGCAGGTGCTGGTGAGGCTGGATACAGCCAGCAGCAGCGCGGCGCTTGCGGCGCAGGCGCCAAACTTCCTCATGATGTTGACAAGCTTATTCTTCATGGTTTGTTTCTCCTCTCATCTTATGGAAAAATTTTATCATCACGGACACGATCATGGATAGACCGGCAGCTGCAATGCCCATGATATATACAACATAAAGTTCTGCGTGGTACCAGCCGAAAAACAGGCCGGCGGCGGCAATACACAGGTTTACCGCGCAAAGGATCAGGCTGAGTCTGCGATTGGTTTTCCTCTGGGCTTCTTTTAGCGGCTTGTTTACCGCCTCTACAGGGGAAAAGAAAATGACGATGGCAAAAACCACGGCGGCAACAACCAAGGCAACCGGCGGCACATGCACGGCCCAGCGGCCGAGCGCGCAAAAGGCAACGTAGGCCAGAGAAAAGCTAAGGATGCATCCCAGATGGGTGTTGGCGTGGTATCCGCCGGCGGTCAACCGCAGAGGGACAAAGGCCAGCATGTACGGGATCCACAAAATAGGTTTGCCGGCCACTGCGGAAACCAAAGCCAAAATAAGAACGCCGATACAGCTTGACAGCAGCAGCTCCAGCCCATAGGCGTATACGTTTTTTTGTTCTTGCTTAACAATGTTTGCCTGCACAAACCGCTCCGCTATGCGGTAGGAAGCGTTCTTAATCACGTTCATCAGCACCTGTCAAATCGATCTGATGCTATTATATTTTTTTCTTCGTTTTTTGCAAGGCTTGTGGCACAAAAGGTCGTATTGGTGGCATAAAAGGTAGAAAAACGGGGAAAAGGTAAAGTTTCACTTTTATAAAATAGTAGTTTCAGCACGTTAAGTTGAGCTGTAAAACAAGGTATAATAACCGCAAAGCGGTTATTATACTGTCAATCGCCGCATTTTCTCCCCGGCTGCGCCGGGAACCGAAAATACATGGCTAAATTATACCATTTCGCTGCGCTTCATGGTATAATACTGCTATCAATTGATCCTTATCTTACGGATTTTGCTCCTGCGGCAAAGCCCAGGTGGAAAATCATGCGGATGGTTTCCTCAAATCCGTATCCCCGGGTGTTCCCCCAGGAAGGAAAGCCGAGCAGGGCGGACGATCAGATCCCGTGGAGCGCCATGGACGTCCGGATCAAGAATCGTATGAACAGGTGATGGGAATGAACGGCTTCAAAAGGCGGCTTGGCGGAAAGATTCGTGAAAAACGAAAGCTTCTGGGGATTACCCAAGAGGATCTGGCGGAATGCGTCAACGTGTCTCCGGCGATGATCGGGCAAATTGAGCGGGGAAGAACCATGCCCAGCGTGGAAACGCTCTGCGCGCTCATCCGGCATTTGGGGCTTGATCCCCGGGTGATTTTTACCGACGCCCCACAGGCGGACAGCGACTACATGGAGCTTTGCCTCATGGCAGAGCAGATGACCTCCGCCCAGCGAAAGCTTTTGCTTAGCATTGCCAGAACCATACTAAGGGATATGAGATAACGGGAAATTCCGCCACAGCTTGTCAGGGGGGATTTCCCGCGTTCCATTTTTGGCAAACGAAAAGACAGTTTTCCCCATCTTGGCATAAGATGCCGCCACGGCGTCGCAAGAGGCAGCCGGCAGGGGTTGATTTCCCTTGGAAAACCCTGTAAAATACAGGGACAGTTGGGCAAATTTTATCCCGGTTTCCTTATGGAAAGCCTGTGGGAGATCGACGCGGTATTGTTTGGCAGGCAAGCGCCGGCAAAAGCCCGGCGCGGGCATGTGACGCCTAGCGGATACTTTAGGAAATGGCGGAATTTTGTATGGAAAAACTGCGGATTGTCGTCTGTGATGACGAGCTTGTGGATCTGAACCAAATCCTGCAGCTGCTACAGGAATATGACCGTCAGCAGCAGTTTCAGATCACTACCTATGTTAGCGCGGCGGATGTGCTGCAAGAAGCAAAGACCCATCCCTTTGACGTAGCCCTGCTGGATATTGAGATGCCGCCGCCCACGGGCTTTACGGTGGCCAAACAGCTTATGGCCCTGCCGGATGCGCCGGTGATCCTTTTTACCACAAAGAGCAACGCCTATACCTTGAAGGGCTACGGCATCGCCCTTCGGTACCTGCAAAAGCCTGTGGAGCGGCAGGAGCTGTTTGAGGCCATGGACGCGGCCATCAGTGAGGCAACCGCCCACCGGCTGACGCTGCAGACCGAAGAGTCTACCTTTGCCATCCGTACCCGGGAAGTGCGGTATATTGACGTATTTGGCCATTATGTTGTTGTCCACACCGGGGCGGAGGAGATCCGCATGCGCTGCACGCTAAAGGAAATTGTGGCCAGGCTGCCCAGAAGATTCTTTGCCGTTCCCCATAAGAGCTTTGTGGTCAACATGGAGCACATTCACTCGGCCACAGCCTCGGAAATTCGCATGGAGGACGGGACGAGAATTCCCATCAGCCGGAAAAAATCGGCGGAATTTAACCAGGCGTTTCATCGTTTTCTTGGGAGATAGACTATGTATGTTGCCACAGAAATCCTAGGTGTGTTGGTGGAAATTTATATCCTGCACCTATTTTTACAGGGAATCTTTGCAAAGAAACCCCATCCATGGTGGGTGCCCTTGCTTTCCTATGCCCTTTTTGGCGCGGCTGTGGCGGCATTGTCTTTTGTGGAAGGCGCTTCGATCCTGCGCATTGCCGTGTTCGCCGTTTGGATCGTGGTCTTGGCCTATACGCTCTTTGCGTCCAGCCTTTTGCAAGCCATCTACGCCGGCGTTGGCTTTTATGCCATTTATGTCCTTACCGATGTGGGCATGTATGTGCTGCTGTCTTGGCTGAAGCTGGATAGCCAGGCCATCATGTCCCAAACCAACGCCCGGGCGGTGTACATTATTACCACCCATATCCTGCTGCTGGGGCTGATTTCCATTGTCCTGGCGGTGACCAAGCGCAAACGCAGCGCAATCACGCTGCCCTTTCTGCTGATGCTGTTTCCCGCCTATTTGCTGAGTATTCTTCTTGGCTGCATGGTTTGCCTCCAGGTGCAAACCACCGGGGAGGATCTTCCCGTTTCCTATCTGATTGCCGCCGTGGCCCTGCTGTATATGAACATCCTGCTGGTGTTTTACGCGGAAAAGATGAAGGCCACCGCCGACCGGCAGCGGGAATATGCTTTGGCCGAGCAGCACTTTGCCATGCAGGAGCAATACTACGATTCCTTGCGCTGCGAGCAAAACGAAACCCGGGCGATGTTTCACGATATCAACAAGTACATGCTGGCGATGAAGGCCCTGGCGGCGAAGCACAACAGCGAGCAAGCCGGACAGGTTTTGCAGGAGGCGCAAGAGCTGTTTTCCCGGCTTGGCAATGTGATCGATGTGGGAAATTCTGTGGTCAGCATTATTCTCAGCGAATACCAAACCATCGCGGCGGAGGCGGAGATCACGCTTACCTTTGACGTCAGTGTGCCGGAAAGCCTGACCATTTCCGCCATTGACCTGTATATTTTGCTGGGCAATACCCTGGATAATGCTGTGGAAGCATGTCAAAAGCTGCCGGCGGGGAACCGTTGGATCAAATTGCAGTTGCGCCAATTCCATAGCATTTTGTTCTATCAGCTGGAGAATCCCTTTGCCCCGGATTATCCCAACCGCAGCAAGGGAAAGAACCATGGCTTTGGCCTGCAAAATGTACGCAGGGTAGTGGAAAAGCACAACGGCACCCTAAGCGCCAACGAGGCTGACGGTACGTTTACCGTATCCGCGCGGCTGAGCGTGGGGTAACCCGGGATGTTCTTGCTCGCGGAATGATCTGTCGGGGAAGCCTAGGCGAAAGGCAGTAGAAGCGGCGTTACAGCAACCAAATAGAGACAAACTGAGGCAAGTCCTGGAGGAAATCCGGGGCTTGCCTGTGTTTTTGCCAGACATTTGGACAAATTGGCGGGAATAGGCTAGGTGGTGGAGGTGGTTTTATGCTGGCGACGGTTTGGCTGGCGTTGGCGGCTATGCTGTATTCTCTGCGGGTGGAAAACGGCGGCTCCTTTCCCAAGCCCCTTACTGCGGAAGAGGAAAAACACTACTTGGCACTGTCCGCCCAAGGAGATTTGGCGGCGCGAAATATTTTGATTGAACGCAATCTCCGACTGGTGGCCCACATTATGAAGAAGTACTACACACAGTCCGCGGATCAGGAGGATCTAATCTCCATTGGTACCATTGGCCTGATCAAAGGGGTAACGACCTTTGACCCCACCAAGGGCGCCCGTTTGGCCACCTATGCGGCAAGATGTGTGGAAAATGAGATTTTGATGCACTTTCGCAGCCAACGGAAATCGGCGGGGGACGTGTCCCTGTCCGATAGCATAGACACGGGAGGAGATGAAAACGCCCTTTCCATTTTGAACGTAGTTTGCGACCAAGAGGATCTGTTTGACCATCTGGCCGCCCGGGAGAACTGCGCCACCCTGTATCAGGCGATGGACAGTTGCTTAAGCCCTCGGGAAAAGACTGTCATCGTCCTGCGCTACGGGCTAGGCGACCGAGAGCCGCGGACCCAAAAGGAGGTGGGTGTCATTTGTGGCATTTCCCGCAGCTATGTATCCCGCATTGAGAAAAAGGCGCTGCGGAAGCTGGCGGAGGCTATGGGCGCATAATTTTCCCTTGCCAAATGAGGGCTGAAGCGGTATACTATTACCAGAAATCAGCCAGGAGGTTCGGTCATGCATCCGTTCAAGCACTTTTGCACCATTACCAGGCACCGGCATTTGGTGATGTGGCACTGTTTTCAGGTGGGCTTGATCTGGCAGGGACTGTGCCACGACTTGAGCAAGTACGCTCCTGCGGAATTTTGGCAGGGGGCAAAATATTGGCAGGGAAGCCGCAGCCCCAATGCCGGCGCTAGAGAGGCTGTGGGCTACTCTACTGCTTGGATGCACCACAAGGGCCGAAACAGGCACCACTATGAATATTGGACGGATTTGGCCCCCCAAACCCGGCGGTACGAAGCGGTGCCCATGCCCACAAAATACATGGTGGAATCGGTGATGGACAGGATCGCCGCCTGCAAAATTTATCACGGCAAAGCCTATCAAGACGGGGACGCTTTGGACTATCTCCGGCAGGCCCAGGAATCTCCTTTGATGCATCCCCAAACCTATGAGCAGCTGGTGTTCCTTCTTATGATGCTGCGGGAGGAAGGGGAAAAACCAACATTTCAATTTATCCGTCGCGTGGTGTTAAAAGGAGTTCCCTTTGCCCAGTGGCCGGAAGAGAGAGAGAAATAAGCCCATGTTTACAATTTCGATGGCGGGCCTGACCGTACAGATGGACAACAGCTATGGATATGTCCGGCGCCTGTGCCTGCCCTGGACCACGGAGAACCAAAGGGCGGATCTGATTGCGTCGACCACCCAAGAGGAGCTGGAAAAAGAGCTGCAAGTCAGCGAAGTACAAAACATTAGCTATGTAGAGTCTGTTTGCCTTTACCGCAGCATCGCCGAGCAGCTGCCGGCGTTTGACGGCTTTGTGTTCCACGGTGCGGCGGTAGAGGTGGATGGCAAGGCATATGTGTTTACCGCCCCCAGCGGCACGGGGAAGACCACCCATATACGTCTGTGGATAGAGCGCTTTGGCAAGGAGATCTGCGTGGTCAACGGGGACAAACCGGTGATCCGCAAGATCGACGGAGTGTTCCGGGTTTGCGGCACGCCTTGGATGGGAAAAGAAAGAATGGGCGGCACAAGAATCGTGCCGGCAGGAGGTGTTTGCCTTCTGGAGCGGGCGGAGGAAAACCACATCCGAAAGGTGAGTGGCAAGGATATCCTGTCTCGGCTTTTTGGCCAAGTGTATGTGCCCAAAACCCCCGGCAATGTGGAAAAGTTCCTGGGGCTGCTAGACGAGTTCCTCGCCAGCGTGCCTTTGTATTGCCTGGGCTGCAATATGGATGTTTCCGCCGCAGAGCTGAGCTATCAGGCGCTGACGGGGAAAACGCTGTAATGTGCAGCCCTCTATAGCGCGTGGAGGCTTTCCCGGAAAGAAGGGCCAGTCCTTTGCGCCACTGGCGCAAAGGATGCACTATACAGGTGTTGACCTGCCTGCGGCGCGGCAAACCGTAGATTTTGTTATGCACGAGGCTGGTGAAAAATCTTCCTATGGAGGATTTTTCACCAGCCGTTTTATTTTGCCCGCGTAAACAACTCTTTAACGCCGACGGCCAGCAAGAACAGACCAAACAGTTTTTGCAGCAAGGTGTGGTCCACAGAGGCGGTGAGAAAGGCGGTCAAAGCGCCAAAGGCACAGCCTGCGGCAGCGGCAGGCAGCACCACGCGCCACTTCACCAGCTTGTGCTTGGCGTGGAGCAGCAAAGAAACGGCGGCGGTAGGGAGAAAATACAACAGGTTGATGGCCTTGGCAGCTTCATGGGACAGGCTCACTACAGCGGTCATCCAAATCAGCAAAAGGCTGCCACCGCCAATGCCCAGGCCTGAGAGCAGGCCGCAGAAAAAGCCGGCTAGAACAGAAAGCAAAGGCGTCATAGCAGCATCCGTAGGCCACCCCAGAGAATCATGATCCCCAAGGCACGGTGGAGCCACTTTACGGGGATCCGTTGATAGAGCAGCCCTGCGGCAAGCCCGCCTGCTATGCCACCAATGCAGCAGGGAAGCGCGCCGCTTAAATCCGGGTGGGTGGTCAGATAGCATATGCCAAAGGTCACGGCGCTGATGGGCAGCATGATCCCCAGGGCAGAGGAAAACAGCGCATCTTCTTCCACCAGCTTTAGCTTGTGCAGCAAGGGCACCAGTAACATGCCGCCTCCGGCGCCAAATATCCCGTTGGCGATGCCGGCAGCTCCGCCGCAGATGCATGCCTTCCACCAATTGCCTTTCATATCGCACCTCCTGGCCGATTGTTGGGATTAGTGTTTGCCAAAGCGCCAAAATTTATGCCCGGCACGCCGAAAAACCGGCGTGCCGGGCATAAATTTTATTGTTGCGGGCGCAATCAGCTTTCGCTGGAGCTGTTTAGCTGAAGATCAGAGCTGATATACTGGCGCATGCTATCGTTGGCGGTAAACTCCAAGGAGGTGGAGACCGTCTCGTGCCACTCTTCGTATGCCTCATTGAATAGGGCGGTTTCTACCAGGCTATGCTGATAGGTGGTTTCGCAGAAGTTGGCGAACCGGACAATATAATAGCTGCTGTCGGTGGTGAAGGACCGCACATCGCCTTCCTTGCGGTTGGGGTCAAACAGGAAGTCGGTGATTTCCTCGTTGTAGGTGGTTTTGGTGATATCGGAGGTCAAACCGGAGAAGGTGGAGTTATAGCTGGTGGCCTTGGCCACATACTCGTCCACAGAAAGGTCGCTGGTCAGTTCTGCGCAGGCCTCAGCAAATTTGGTGGAATTGGTGGTGTCATCATCTGTATCCAGGGCCATGGTAAGAACGTAAGCGTCTACCGGGTTGTACTCCAGGGTGTCCCGGCTTACATACTTGACCACATAGAACATGCTCTCATCGTCCGTGGCAAAGGACTCGGTGTCTCCCGCCACGCGGTCGCCGCTAAAGAGCCAATCGGCCACCTGCTCGGTGGTGGAGGAGGAAGCGGTGCTCTTGCTGTCTTGACGGCTGGTTGCCTCATCCTCAGGGAAGTCGGCCAGAGCCTCTTCCGCCTTGGCCTTGGCGTCGGCCTTGTTTTCATCGGTAAGCTCGATATTTTCATCCTCGTCCTCGGGAATCTCAGCAAAATCCGAGGTGTTCACAGAGTAGAGAAGGTAGACGATCTGATCGTAATCGTCGGGATTGGCGGCGTATTCTTCGGCAATCTCGTCTTCGGTGGGATACAGGCTATCCTCGCACTGGGCATAGTAGCTGGAAACTGTCTGCATCACGGTGAGATATTCCTTAAAGGCATCCAGCGTGCAGCCGGAGCCATAGACGCTGTTGAGATACTTTTCCACGGAAAGACCATTGGTCTTGGCGGCGGCTTTCAGCTCATCCACAGCGCTGGCGATGGTGTCGTTGTCTTCCTCAGACAGGGTGAAGCCGTCATTTAGGGCGTAATCGTAGATGTTGTAGTATTCCTTGATGGTTTCGTCGGTTTGCGTTTCAAAGTAGTCGCCCCAGGTGACGTTATTCTCCTCGTCCTGATACTGGCTATCCAGTGACAGAGAGGTATCCAGGCCGAAGTAGGAGGCGTAGGAGCCGTACTGATTCATAAAGGTGGACACGCTGTTATAGAAGAAATAGTTATACACCGGTACGGTGATCTCGTGGCTGCCAACGGTGGCCACCGGCGCGGCAACATCGTAATCCGGCTTCAGCTTTTGCTGCCCCACAACATAGGCCAAGCTGATCACAAGGGCTATGGCGACTACAGTAACCACAACGCCCAAGATGATGTTTCGGGTTTTGTTCTTGCTTTTGCGCTTAGCGGTTTCGGTGCTGAATGAAAAAGGAGAAGCCTCCTTACCGGCGCTGCCCTGCTGCTTCTTTTGGGAAGCGGATTTGCTCATGGTTTATCAATCCTCTCAAATTAAAAATCTCATAAGGGGTGGCATCTGTATTGCTACATGGATAAAAAACATTATAGCGTGAAAATGGCAGACTTGCAAGTAAAAAGTAAAGAAGTTACAAAAATCTCTCGAAATTTTTCCGGGGACGTCGAAAAACTTGCCCTCCGCGGGGAGACCTCGCCGGCGCCATGGGGACGCCAGGCCCTGCGGCAAGGCCCGCCTGTTCCGCCGGCAAACGGGGCGACAGCCTGCCCCAAAACCAATTGAGCGGGACAAGGGAAACCCCTTGCCCCGCTCATCCCGCCCTGGCCGTGTGCACCCTAATTAACCTGCACGTGAACGGCAGGTGGGTCGCCTCTCTATGCCTTCTCTGCTTCCAACGTCCGGCGCCGGGAGCCCCGGCGTCAGGAGGCCTGCAATCCAACACAGAAGTACAGCGTCCCTAGTAAGAAATGTGGGTTTAGAAGAGCACATCACGTACCGGGCAGGAGATTTGCCTAAGCGTTAATCTTCAGCCTCGTCCTCATCGTCTTCCAGAAGCAGGGCGTAGACAGCTTCCAACTCGTCATCATCGGTGACGGCAGAGAGAAATTCCTCCCCGTCTTCTTCATCGACGCGCAGAATGCTGACCTCCAGCTCCCGTTCATCCTCCGTGCCGGCAGGGCATACCCCCAAATACTGGGCGCCTTCATAGTCTATCCGGGCCAAAACCTCCAGCTCGTATTCCTTGCCGTCTTCATCGCTAATGACCAGGAAGTCATCGCCGTATACTTCGCTCATGAGAAACCTCCAAGTTTTAGGCTGTGTATATATTCTATCCGCAAAGCAAAAGAAAATCAAGGGAATTTTTGCCGGCTGCGGCAGGTAATTTTAGGCAAAAAAAACGGCAAAAATTTGTATAGCCTTACGAAAATAGAGGAAAGTGGAGCGAGGAAAGAAATCGCTGGGGAAGGAGCTGGGGAGAAAGTTGAAGTTTTTGGGGGAATTTATTGTGGATTTTGCCGAATCCTTTCCAGAATTAAAAGATTATGCCGGTAATTGCTTGGAATGAAATGTAATTGACAAGGCGTGATATAATGATACTATACAAGTATAATGAGGTAGTGTAGGTTTGCTGTGGTTTGCGGCGGCACCGGATAAGGAATCTCCAGCGCCATTTAGGAGGTAAGCTGCATGGAAGACAGGGAATATGTTCACGGGAGAATGGTAAAAGATCCGGGCCAGCGCCCGGTGCCGGGGAAGATCGCCCATGTGCTGTGGCGGATCATCGCCGTGCTGCTGTGCGTGCTGGGCAGCGCCTTGGTGATTTTTGGCGCGGCGGCAGGGATCTTCTCCCTTAAGGCCAAGAATTATGTGGAGAAGGAAATCATCGCCAATGCCGATTTTACTTTGGAGGGCATAAAGCTGAACCAAAGCTCCTTTATCTTGGCCTATGACAAGGAAAAAGAGGACTATGTGCAAATTTGTCAGCTCTACGCGGCGGAAAACCGGGTGTGGGCAGACTATGAGGAAATTCCCCAAGAGATGATCGACGCGGTGGTATCCATTGAGGATAAGCGCTTTTTTGAGCACGATGGAGTAGACTGGAAGCGCACCCTGGGGGCCTGCGCCAATATGTTTATGGGCAGCGGCTCCACCTACGGCGGCTCCACCATCACCCAGCAGCTGATCAAGAACCTTTCTCAGGATGACGAGGTCACCGTACGCCGGAAGCTGTTGGAGATCTTCCGAGCCTTAGAGTTTGAAAAGCATTATACTAAGGAAGAGATACTGGAGTGGTATCTCAACACCATTTATCTGGGCGAAGGCGCCTACGGCGTGCGCAGCGCGGCGAAGGTTTACTTTGGCAAGGAGCTAAGCGAGCTTACCGTAAAGGAAGCGGCGTGCATTGTGGGCATCACCAACAACCCCTCCTTGTATGATCCGTATATCTATCCGGAGAACAATGAAAACCGCACCATGCTCATCCTCGGAGAAATGCGGGAGCAGGGAAAGCTAAGCGAGCAGGAGTATCAGCAGGCCGCCGGGCAAAAGCTGGTCTTTGGCGGCGGCAGTTCCGGGAATGATGAAACCCATACCTGTCCCAACTGCGGGTTTACCGGCACACTTAGCGAGTATACAAAGCAAGACGGCAAATATATCTGCCCGCAATGTGAAACGGTGCAGGATATCGAAGAGGAGGAAACCAGCAAGTACTACACCTATTTTGAGGACACCGTGATCCGGGATGTGATCGACGCGCTGATGGAAAAATACGGCTACAGCTACAATGTGGCCAGCCAGATGGTGACCACCGGCGGGTATCAAATCTACTCCACCATCGATCTGGAGGCCCAAGAGATCGTGGACGAGGTGTATGAAGACCCGGAGAATGTGGCAAAAACCTATTCTTCCCAGCAACTGCAGTCGGCCATTATTGTGATCGACAATGAAAGCGGCGACATCGTGGCCATGAGCGGCGGCGTTGGGGAAAAGGAAGGCAGCCTGACCCTGAACAGAGCTACCCAAAGCCTGCTGTCGCCTGGCTCCGCCATTAAGCCCATTACGGTGTATGGCCCGGCGCTGGCGGAGGGGATCATTACTCCCAACTCTGTTTATGAGGATTCGCCCTACACCCAAATCAACGGGAAAAATTGGCCCAAGAACGAAACCGGTACCTACAGTGGGAAAATGTCAGTGCAAAAAGGCTTGGCGCTGTCCCTCAACACCATTGCCGTTAAGGTTCTGGCCGATCTGACCCCGGAAAAGAGCTACGAATTTGCCACGGAAAAACTGGGGGTGGAAAACCTTGTGGTGTCTGAGGTGATCAACGGCAAAACCTACACGGATATTGCCTTGGCTCCCTTGGGCTTGGGCCAGCTGACCCATGGCATCACGGTGCGGGAGATGGCCAACGCCTATGCCACCTATCCCAATGAGGGCACCTACCGCAAGGCCCGCACCTTTATCAAGGTGGTAGACAGCGAGGGCAAGGTCATTTTGGATAATACCCAAGAGCAGCACACAGCCATGAGCAAGCGCGCGGCGTATTACATGACCACCATGCTCCAATACGCAGTGCAAA
>CAYVWG010000008.1:13620-41586 GCA_964455425.1 uncultured Oscillospiraceae bacterium
TGCAGCGGCCATGAAACAGCGCCGAAGGATGAGGACGAGACAAAACCCACCGAGTCAACCAAGCCTACCGAAGGCACCGAGCCCACCGAGCCAACAGAACCTACCGTGGACACCCAACCTACCGATAATGGGGGATCGGAGGAATAAGAGAAGGAGAAACACTATGTGGATGAGCGACGGCTGGACAGATTATGAGGTGCTCGATGCCTCTGACGGAGAGAAGCTGGAACGTTGGGGGGAGTATATTTTGGTTCGTCCTGATCCGCAGGTGATCTGGCAGACGCCGAAAACCGATAAGCGCTGGCAACAGTACGACGCCAAGTATTTTCGCTCTGCTTCCGGCGGCGGCAGGTGGTCGGATCACCATCTGCCGGAGCACTGGCAGATCCGCTATAAGCAGCTCTGCTTTGGGGTAAAGCCCATGAATTTTAAGCACACCGGGATTTTTCCGGAGCAGGCGGCCAACTGGGAGTTTATCATGGATGCCATCCGCCAGGCAAAACGTCCCATCCGGGTGCTGAATCTGTTTGCCTATACCGGCGGCGCCACCATCGCGGCGGCGGCGGCGGGGGCGGAGGTCTGCCATGTAGACGCGGCCAAGGGCATGGTGGCCATGGCCAAGGAGAACGCCCGCCTATCTGGCCTGGAGGCCGCGCCCATCCGCTGGATCGTGGATGACTGCGGCAAATTTGTAGAGCGAGAGATCCGGCGGGGCCGGCGGTATGACGCGGTGATTATGGATCCGCCTTCCTATGGACGAGGTCCTTCCGGGGAAATATGGAAGCTGGAGAAAAACCTGTATCCCTTCACCCAGTTGGTGTCGAGGGTGCTGTCGGAGGATCCCTTGTTTGTACTGGTCAATTCCTATACTACCGGCCTTGCCCCCTCTGTTGTAGGCTGTATTTTGGACAGCATTTTCCAGTGGCGCTGGGGGGGACATACCGAAAGCCAGGAGCTGGGTCTGCCGGTGACTGGCTCCGGCCTGGTTTTGCCTTGCGGCGCCACAGGCAGATGGAGCAAATGAAGGAGCAACGATGACAAACGCAATTGAGGTCAACAATTTGACCTATACCTATCCGGGGCGGGAGGATATGCTGCCGCTGCCGGTGTTTGAACACTTGCATTTACAGATTGCCCAGGGGAGTTTTACCGCCATTATTGGCCCCAACGGATGCGGTAAATCTACCCTGGCCAAGCATTTTAACGCGGTGCTGCTGCCCTCTGGAGGCAGCGTGTGGGTTTACGGCATGGATACCCAGGATGAGCAAAAGCTGATTGACCTGCGCCGGACAGTGGGCATGGTCTTTCAAAACCCAGACAACCAGATCGTGGCCAACGTGGTGGAGGAGGATGTGGCCTTTGCCCCGGAAAATCTGGGGGTGGAGCCACAGGAGATCCGCCGCCGGGTGGATGAGGCCCTGAGTCTGGTGGATATGTACGACTTTCGCCAGCACGCGCCTCATCTGCTCTCCGGCGGACAAAAGCAGCGGGTGGCCATTGCCGGGGTGATCGCCATGGAGCCAAAATGCATCGTGCTGGATGAGCCTACGGCCATGCTGGATCCCCAGGGCTGCCGGGAGGTAATCGAGACGATCCGGCGGCTCAACCGGGAAAAGGGCGTTACCGTGGTGCTCATTACCCACCACATGGCGGAGGTGAAGCAGGCTGATCGGGTGATCGTACTTAGCGAAGGCGGCGTTTTTGCCGATGGCACGCCCAAAGAGGTGTTTGCCCAGGTGGAGGAGCTGCAATCTGTGGGGCTTAGCGTGCCCCAAACCACCACACTGATGTACCGGCTGAACCAGGAGGGCTGGCATTTGCCCCTGGCGGCGCTGAGCATAGAAGAATGTGCGCAGGCACTTTATGATGCGGTAAAGGCCTGACCAAAATTCGGAGGAAACCATATTGGCACCAATTATCGAGGTGAAAAACCTTACCCATGTATACAGCGCCGGCACGCCCTTTCAGCGTACCGCCATTGACAACATGAGCTTTTCCGTCCAGCGGGGCGAATTTATTGGCGTGATTGGCCACACCGGATCGGGAAAATCCACCCTGATCCAGCATTTGAACGGTCTGCTGAAGCCCACCGAAGGGCAGGTGCTTCTCGACGGTGAGGACATCTGGCGGGATAAGGCCTTTACCCGTCAGGTGCGCAGCCGGGTAGGGCTGGTGTTTCAGTATCCGGAATACCAGCTGTTTGAGGAAACGGCGGCAAAGGATATCGCGTTTGGCCCCAAGAACATGGGGCTTCCGGCCCAGGAGATCCAGGCCAGGGTAGAGCGGGCCGCCGGTTTTGTGGGCTTATCCAGGGAGTTGCTGGACAAGTCGGTGTTTGACCTTTCCGGCGGCCAAAAACGCCGGGTGGCCATTGCCGGGGTGATCGCCATGGAGCCGGAGGTGCTGGTGCTGGACGAGCCTACCGCTGGCCTGGACGCCCGGGGACGGGACGCCATTTTGAACAACATCCGGCAGTATCAAAAGGCCCAAAACGCCACGGTGCTGATGGTCTGCCATTCTATGGAGGAAATCGCCGAGCTGGCCGATCGTATCCTTGTGATGGAAAAAGGCAGGCTGGATATGCTGGACACACCCCAGCGGGTGTTTTCCCAGGCGGAGCATCTGCTTTCCATGGGCCTGTCTGTGCCGGAGGTGACCCAAGTGTTTTGCCGCTTGCGGCAGCTGGGCCTGCCGGTGCCTGAGGGCGTCTATACTGTGGCCCAGGCCCAAAACGCCCTTTTGCGGCTGAAGGGAGGTGCTGGCGATGCTTAAAGACATCACCCTTGGCCAGTATTTTCCCGGGGACAGCCCCCTGCACCGCTTAGACCCCCGCACAAAGCTAATTTTGCTTATTGTGTATATTGCCGCCCTGTTTACGGCCAAGGGGCCGGTGGGCTACGGCCTGGTGTTTTGCTTTTTGGCGGGCGCAACAGCCATTTCCCGCACCCCGCCCAAATCCATGGTTCGGGGTATGAAGCCTCTGCTGGCCATCGTTATTTTTACCGGACTTTTGAACGTGTTTTATACCACCGGCGGCACGCTGCTGGTGCACTGGCACTTTATCCGCATCTATTCTCAGGGTGTAAAAAACGCGGTAATGATGATCGCCCGGATATTTATGCTTATTTGCGGCACCTTTTTGCTGACCTACACCACCTCACCCATTGCCCTTACCGATGGATTGGAGCGGCTGCTTGGGCCGCTGAAAAAGATCAAGGTGCCGGTGCACGAGCTGTCTATGATGATGTGTATCGCCCTGCGCTTTATCCCCACCTTGATTGAGGAAACCGATAAAATCATCTCTGCCCAAAAGGCCCGGGGGGCCGACTTTGAAACGGGCAATATTTTTCGCCGGGCCAAGGCTCTGGTGCCCATTTTGGTGCCCCTGTTTGTCAGCGCCTTCCGGCGGGCGGATGAACTGGCTGTGGCGATGGAGTGCCGGTGCTATCATGGCGGCATAGGCCGCACACGGATGAAGCAGCTGCATTTGCAGCCCATTGACGGCATAGCCTTTGCCGTGGGCGGCGTTTTGCTGGCGGCGGTGATCTTGCTGCGGCAATTTGGCCTTTAGGGAGGAGCATCCATGAAAAATGTGGCGCTGCTGCTAAAATATGAGGGCACGGCCTATCATGGCTGGCAGGTGCAAAAAACGGAGGTCACCGTGGGGCAGACGTTGGAGGAAGCGGCCGCTGCGGTGTTGGGCCATCGGGTGCACATTACCGGCTGCGGCAGAACGGACGCAGGCGTGCACGCCAAAAAATATGTGGCCAACTTCCACACCGATTCCCGAATTCCTCTGGAGCGGCTGCCCTACGCCCTCAATACCCATCTGCCGGAGGATATTGTGGTGACCCGCGCCTGGGCCGTTCACGATGGTTTTAACGCCATCGGCTCCTGCGCCAGGAAGGAATATACCTATATCATCTATAATTCGCCCATTCGCGATCCGTTTTATGTCCACCGGGCCTGGTTTTATCCCCGGCATCTGGATGAAAAGGTGATGCAGCAGGCGGCGGAGGGTTTTGTGGGCACCCATGATTTTGCCGCTGTCCGCTCTGTGGGGACAGTGGTAAAATCCACCGTGCGGACGGTGTATTATTTTACCGTCCAACGGGAGGGAAATATCCTTACCTGCCGTGTGTGTGCCAATGGATTTTTGTATAATATGGCCCGGGCCATGGTTGGCACGGTGGTCTATGCGGCAGAAGGTAAGTTCCCGCCTCAGGCGGTGACGGATATTCTGGCGGGAAAAGACCGTACGGCCGCAGGGCCGACCGTTCCGGCAGGCGGGCTATATATGTCACAGCTTTGGTATGACGACGGAAAGGCGGTGTTCCATGTCTGAACCCAAAAAAGAGCAATCCCGGGAGGAAAAGAAGCGAAAATCCAGCCCTTGGCGGTTTGTCATCTTTGGCGCCCTGTTTTTGGTGCTGGTGCTGGTGGTTTGTGCCCTACTGTTTCCTCAGACCCTGGGGGTGGATCGTTTGCGCCGGTATTTGACCTATGGTGATATCAGCACCGGCGCGGATCAGGAAAATATCTCCTATGACGCCGGGACAGACAGCGCTTATGGGGCCTTTTCCGGTGGCCTGGCAGTGGCGAATGAAACAGGGCTTTGCCTGTACGATTATCACGGCCAAACTCTAGTGGAACTGTCGGGGATGCTGTCGGCTCCGGTGATCCAATCCTCCGGTAAGGTGGTGCTGTGCGCAGATATGGGCGGCAGCTTTTTGGGCGTGGTCAGCGCTAAGGGAAAGCAGTTGCTGCATCAAAATGTGACGGGTACCCTTTTGGACGCCGATCTGTCCTCCGGCGGCTATGTGTGCTATACCATGACCGAAAGCGGCTATAAGTCCGTGGCTACGGTGTGCAATCCCTCCATGCAGGAGGTGTATAAATGGTATTCCTCCAGCAAATATTTAAGTCAATGCGCCGTTTCCCCCAGCGGCAGATATGTGGCCCTGGTGGGACTTGGCCAGCAAGACAGCACCTTTTCCAGCACCGTCACCGTGCTGGAAACCACCAGCGAGGAACCGGTGGCGCAGGTGGAACTGGGAAACACCGGCGTGTATGAAATGAAGTTCCTGGAGGAAAACCGCATTTGCCTTGTGGCGGAGGATCGGGTGGTATTTCTGGATGTCAAGGGTCACACTCTGGCCACGGTGGACTGCAGCCAGCAGTATATTGCCGACTTTGCCTTTAGTGAGGACGGCTATTTGGTTCTTGCCGTCAATCAAAGTAAGGCGGGCAATACGTATACCTTGTATACCTATACCCCGGAAGGAAAACAACTGGGCACCTGCGGCTTGTCCGCGGAACTAAGCAGCCTTTCCGCCGCCGGCGGATATGTGGCCCTGTTGACGGGAAATGGGCTGACGATCTATAATAAAAAGCTGACGGTATATAGCCAGGCGGCGGAGATAGCCGCCAGCCGGGCGCTGGCCCAGGAGGACGGCTCGGTTTTGCTGATCTCCGCCGGCTCCGCCGCAGTATACGTTCCTTAACCGCCGTTATTTGCCATTTGCATTTGCCCAAGGATTGTGGTATGCTCATGGCGGCGCAATTCTCGATGGGAGGAGAAACAATATGCAGCCAATGTGTTCTCGTTGCAAGAAAAATGTAGCGGTGATTTTTATTACCAAAATTGAAAATGGAAAGAGCACCAATGAGGGCCTGTGCCTTAAGTGTGCCAAAGAGCTGGGCATCCAACAGGTGGATGACATGATGAAGCAGATGGGCATAAGCGATGAGGATTTAGAGAATCTCAGCGGAGAAATGACCTCTATGATCAGCGACATCAACAGTGGTGAGACAGATGAGCCAGAGGACGATGAAATGTCCAGCCAAACGGCCACCTTCCCGTTCCTCAATAAGCTCTTTGGCAATATGGCCCGGCCCAGCGAGGGCGGCAAGCTCCCGGGGGAGCGGCCGGAAAAGACCGATAGGGAAAAGGCAAAGGAGCCTGCCGGCCCGGCCAAAAAACGGCATAAGTTTTTGGACACCTACTGCCTTAACCTGACGGAAAAGGCCCGAAGCGGCGGCCTGGATCGCATCATTGGTCGGGAAGAGGAAACCGAGCGAGTGATCCAGATCCTGAACCGGCGGCAAAAGAACAATCCCTGCCTGATTGGCGAGCCTGGCGTGGGCAAAACGGCCATCGCCGAGGGCCTTGCCCAGCGGATCGTAGCGGGCGGCGTGCCCTTTAAGCTGCGCAATAAAGAGGTTTGTCTGCTGGATATGACCGCCATGGTGGCAGGTACCCAGTTCAGGGGTCAATTTGAAAGCAGGATGAAGAGCTTGATCAAAGAGATCAAGGCATGCGGCAATATTATCCTGGTGATTGATGAGGTGCACAATCTGGTGGGCGCGGGAGACGCCGAAGGCTCCATGAACGCGGCCAACATTCTCAAGCCCGCGCTTTCCCGGGGAGAGGTGCAGGTCATCGGCGCCACCACCTTTAAGGAATACCGGAAGTATATCGAAAAGGACGCCGCCTTGGAGCGCCGGTTCCAGCCGGTTACGGTGACAGAGCCTACCATTGAGCAATCGGTGGACATCATCCGGGGCATTGCCGGGTATTACGAGCAATACCACGGGGTGGAGATCTCGCCGGAAATCGCCCGGCAGACGGTGCTGCTGTCTGAGCGGTATATTACTGACCGCTTTTTGCCGGATAAGGCCATCGACCTGCTGGATGAGGCTTGCTCCGATGAAAACCTGCACAATGAGACCATCAACCGGTTGGCAGAGCGGAAAAAGGAGCGGGAGGACTATGCCCTGGAGCTGCGGGCGCTCAGCGATGAGGTTACGGAAAGGCAAGAGCAGGATTTTGCCCGCATTGCCACCATAAAGAGCAAGCTTTGCCAGCTGGACGGGGAGATTGAGCAGCTGGAGGCCCAGCCCAAGCCCCGGCTGACGGTAGAGAATTTGGCGCGCGTCATTGAAATGTGGACCAAAATCCCCGCCAGCAAGATCCAGGCCCAGGAGTATGCCCAGCTGCGAAATTTGGAGCAGCGGCTCAAGGCCCATATTGTGGGCCAGGATGAGGCGATCTCCGCCATCGCCTCCGCCATCCGCCGGAGCCGGGCGGGGATCTCGCCCAAGAAGCGGCCGGTGTCCTTCATTTTCGTAGGGGCCACCGGCGTGGGCAAAACCGAGCTGGTCAAGCGCCTGGCGGAGGATATGTTCTCCTCGGTGGAATCCCTTATTCGTCTGGATATGTCCGAGTATATGGAAAAGCATTCGGTCTCCAAGATCATCGGCTCCCCTCCGGGCTATGTGGGCTACGATGAGGCGGGCCAGCTTACCGAACGCATTCGCCGGAAGCCCTATTCCGTGGTGCTTCTAGACGAGATCGAAAAGGCCCATCCGGATGTGCTCAACATCCTGCTGCAAATTTTGGACGATGGCCGCATCACCGACGCCCAGGGCCGGGTGATCAACTTTGAAAATACCATCATCGTCATGACCTCCAACGCCGGCTCCGAGCGGCGGGAGGGCACCGTGGGCTTTGATCAAACCGTCACCCAGCAGCAAATGGGCAAAACCATGAAGGCGCTGGAGGAATTCCTCCGGCCGGAGTTTATCAACCGGGTGGATGAGATCATCTGCTTTAATAAGCTGACCCAGGAAAATTTCCGCGCCATTGCCAAGATCATGCTCAAAGAGCTGCAAAAGACGCTGGAGGAACGGGGCATCCACCTGACCTGGACAGAGGAACTGTACGACTATTTGACCAAAAAATCCTTCTCCGTTCAATATGGCGCAAGAAATCTCCGCCGTACCCTGGAAAAGGATGTGGAAAATCCCATTGCGGAAAAAATCATCGACAGCTATAACGCGCCCATCAGCCAGATTCGCCTGTCTGTGGCGGACGAGGCCGTTGTGGTGGACGCTATGTGAGGCGGCAGTATGTACGATAAGCTGACAAAAAAAGACATCGCGCTTATGGAAGCCGAGCTGGAAGAGCGGCGGCTGCGCATCCGGCCCCAGATTATGGAGGAGGTCAAGCGCTGCCGGGAGTATGGCGATCTTAGCGAAAATTACGAGTATAAGGCCGCCAAGCAGGCCCAGCGGAAAAATGACAGCCGGGTGCGGTATCTGCAAAATATGATCAAAACCGCTCAGATCATTGAGGAAGAAACCGGAGATACGGCTGCGGTCAAGCTCTATGACCGGGTGACGGTCTACCTGCCGGAGGATGAGGAAACCATGGAGATCCAGGTGGTGTCTACGGTCCGCACCGATCCCGGAGAGGGCCGGATCAGCCTGGAATCCCCTTTGGGAAAGGCCGTCTTGGGGGCGCATGTGGGAGATACCGTCACCGTGCGGGTAAATGACGGCTATAGCTACGACGCCCAAATACGCGCCGTTTCCCCGGCCCAGGACGACGGCTCCGCGCCCTTGCTGCCGTTTTGAGGATTGAGAAAGATAGGGTATGCAAAAAATAAAACAAAAAAGCTGGCTTTTTGCCGATCAGGCCCAGGAGCATAAGCTGGCGTTTTGGTTGTGGAACGGAATCGTTTTGTTTCTGGCAGGGATCGGCCTGGGCCTGCTGAGCTTGCTTTTGGCCACCGGAAGATACAGCCTGTGGGTGTTTGTGGATTATCTTACCCACCCGCTGGTGCTGGCGCTGAATCTGGCGCCGCCAGTGCTGCTGCTGGCCTTGGTTTACTGCCTGACCGGCAGGGGATGGGTGGCGTTTTTGACCACCGCCGTGCCGGTGATGGGACTGTCCATAGCCAACTATTATAAGCTCCTATATCGGGACGATCCTTTGATGTTTGTGGATTTAAGCTCTGCCGCCATGGCGCTGAAATTTGCCGGGGACTATCATATTTCCCTGGATTGGCGTTTGGCCTTTTGCTTGGTGTGCCTTTTGGCGGGAACGCTGTTTTTGGCGTTTTTTGTCCGGGGAAGGCTCCGGGGCAAACGGCGGCTGCTTGGCCTTATCCCTGTGGTGCTTTGCGGCGCTTTGCTGACGCCGGTCTATATCAGCGCGGATGTCTATGTGGAAAAAACCGCCAATTATACCCATGCCAACCAGTGGTCGGCCACCCAGGTATATCTTTGCCGGGGATTTGTCTATCCCTTCTTGCACAGCATCCAGGCCGCCTTCCCCGAAGAGCCGGAGGGGTATAGCGAAGCGGCGGCGGAGGAAATCCTTTCCGCCTACACTGGGCAGGATATTCCCGAGGAGAAAAAGGTGGACGTTATTGCCATCCAGCTGGAGGCCTTTAACGACCTGACCCGCCTGGGCATCGACGGCATTGACGAGGCGGCCTACGCCGATTTCCACCAGCTGGAGAAAGAGAGCTATACCGGCAACCTGCTGACCAATATTTTTGCCGGCGGTACGGTAGACACGGAACGCTGCTTCCTTACCGGCGACTTTACACTCGATGAGTTTCGGAAGGATACTGGCTCTTATGCCTGGTACTTCCAAAGCCAGGGCTACGCTACAGAAGGCGCTCACCCCAGCTATGAGTGGTTTTATAACCGGGGGAATGTCAATCGCTATCTGGGTATGCAGAACTATTGGTACTCCGAAAATCGCTATGAGGCGCTGTCCGGCACAGAGCTTGCCATGGACGATGTGCTTTTCCCAGACCTGTTGTATTTGTACCAGCACCGGGACACCAGCAAGCCGTATTTCAACCTGTCTGTAACCTATCAGGGCCATGGCCCCTATGCAACCGACGCCTTGGAATGGGGGCAGACTTACTGGGATGGGCAGTATGCCGATGAGCAAACCTATTATATCGTGAACAATTATCTTGCCTCTGTGGCCAACACGGGAAAAAACCTAATGGCCTTGGCCCAGGCCCTGCAAGAGGAGGAACGCCCTGTGGTGCTGGTGGTATTTGGCGACCATAACCCCTGGCTGGGCGATGGCAACAGCGCCTGGATCGACCTAGGGGTAGACCTGGATACGTCCACAGAAACAGGCTTTCGCAACTACTACAGCACGCGGTATCTGATTTGGGCCAATGACGCGGCCAAAGCTGTGCTAGATAACGATTTTGTAGGGGAAGGGCCGGAAATCAGCCCCTGCTTTTTGATGAACGAGCTGTTTCGCCAATGCGGCTGGACAGGCAGCGCCTACATGCAGCTGATGGACGATTTGATGGCCCAGGTGAATGTAATCAATACCAATGGGTTTTACGAGGAAAAAGGCGTTTATACCACCCAGCTTTCCGACGAGGCCCAGGCCATGCTGCAAAACGCCGCCATCGCCCAGTTCTACCGCAAGCAAAATCCCCAATGGTAGATGGGCGTAGGGTGGACGATCTCCCGGCGCGAGAGCAATTGCAGGCAAAAGTGGCCGTTTGCCCGGGGGACAAAAAGCGACTTATTTTAGAGCCGTACTCTAAAGGTCAGTCTTATGTAGGATACGGTGTAGCCCGTGAGGGTTACGCCGTTTTCCTTTGTTTCCAGCGGTTTTCAGCGGCTTTTCTCGTATTTCTTCCATTGCCGCAACCAGTTCATTTTCGGTAGGAATATGGATGATCCCCACCGCTGTAAAAGAAATATCGATTGGAACGTGCTTTGCCCCGTTCTCATTCTTTTTACTGTTGTGAAACTCAACCCGCTTGATCAAAGTGTCTACAATCGTGGGGGTTAATTCTTTTCAAGGAAAACTTTCAAATCGACTTTTCCTGTTCGGCTTTTCTGACGTTCACTGCGGCGAGCAGTTTTTTGTTCTTGCTCATAATTGGCAGACACTTGTGAGGCAAATAATGCTTGCTTTGTTTCTTCGGTTGTGTTACAATCTCCATAGCGGCTGAGTTGTTAGAGTGTTGTTGCGGTGACTTTATTTCAACGAACTCAATCGCTTTTTTCTATGCCGCTGGTCTTACAACTATTGTATTGTTACATTATCACACCAAGTTTGTAGATACAATGTGGACAAGAGCGCGCTGGTAATGTTATACGATTCTAAACCGCACATTTACGCAACGCCATCAATCGGCTGCGTCGTATTGTGTTTTAGCCTTGGAAATTCAGCTTTAAGAAATAAGAGGGGTATTGGAATGAAACGAGTTATTACATATGGAACTTTTGATTTATTGCATTACGGGCATATCAATCTTTTGAAGAGAGCAAGGGCACTGGGGGATTATCTTGTAGTTGCAATTTCCACAGATGAGTTTAATTGGAATGAAAAGCGGAAAAAGTGCTACTTCACATATGAACAGAGAAAAGCACTTGTTGAAGCAGTGAGGTATGTAGACCTCGTTATTCCGGAAGAAAGCTGGGAACAGAAAAAAACGGATGTGCATGAATTCCATATTGATACATTTGTTATTGGTGATGACTGGAAAGGAAAGTTTGATTTTCTCAAAGACGAGGGATGCGAGGTGGTTTATTTACCTCGTACACCGGAAATCAGCACTACACAGATCAAGCATGATTTAAACGATAAATAAAACAGTGGGTGAGTGATATGGAAGCCAATGAACAGTTGAATAAGATTCATTTTTTAGAACTTAAAATCGCTTTGGAAATAAAAAGAATTTGTGAAAAAAACAATGTTAGATATTTTATGACGGCCGGAACATTGCTTGGCGCAGTTCGTCATGGCGGTTTTATTCCATGGGATGATGATATGGATATTGGCATGTTGCGTGAGGATTATGAACGTTTTATCGAAGCCTGCAAAACTGATTTAGGGAGTGAGTTTTTTCTACAAACATGGGATACTGATCCTGATTATCCGTTTTCTTTTGGGAAAATACGTCTGAACGGAACGCATCTTATAGAGGGATTTTCAGAAAAGGGTGGGATGCATAACGGAATATTTGTGGATATCTTTCCTTTTGATAATGTACCTGACAATATCAAAGAGCAGAAAAAACAAGGAAAAAAATATTTTGTTTGTAAAAGGCTACTTTGGATAAAAAAAGGTATGGGAACTAATATGAAGGAAGGTTCTCTAAAGCAAGCAGTAAAATACTATACCTTTTGGGTATTCGCACACTTGTTCAGATATAAATCAATCATGAATTATTTTAAAAGGGTTCAGACAAAATATAATGGGCAGAACACAATAAAAGTTGTTACAGATGGTTCCTATAGTTATAGCAAAGAGTCGTTGGAGCGTAAGTGGGTTGAAAATCTGGAGCCAGTAAAATTTGAAACAGAAGAGTTTATGTCATATAGGGACAGGGTGGAGTATTTACAGTATTTCTATGGAAATTATATGGAGTTACCACCAGAAGAAAAGCAAAATAGACATTTATTGAGGGATGTTGATTTCGGTAGATATGTATGTTGTGAATAGGGACAGATTGAGCGATGACATCAGGGCGCAGCTGAAGAATAAAGCCCGAAAAGAGTTTGAAGAGGCAGATAACAAAAAACAGATGAAGACTTAGACATAAAACGTATGGTTACCAAAGAGCAGATACAGCAACTATTAGAGGACGACCATTCATCTGTATCGTTTGTCAGACCGTTAGTTAATGCAGTGATTTACAGAAACGGTACATATATCAACCGTGAAGATTTATATGAATTGCTGACGCCGCAAGCGGTTGACTATTGTTAAGAAATTGAAAGAAATTATAGAGGAGAAGTAAGAATGAATATTGCGCTTCTAACAGCGGCAGGTAGCGGAAGCCGAATGCATCAAGATATTCCCAAACAATTTTTGCATATAAATAATAAGCCAGTTATTCTTTATACAATGGAAGTGTTTCAAAGAAATCCTCAGATGGATGCAATCTTAGTGGTTACCTTAGATACATGGAAAGATTTTATATGGAGTTATGCAAAACAATTTAATATTACTAAATTAAAATGGGTTATTTCAGGAGGAACAACAGGCCAAGAATCAATTTGTAATGGATTAGTGGCACTAAAAGGCATTTGTGAGCCGAGTGATGTAATAATGGTGCATGATGGGAATCGCCCTTTAATTTCTGATGATATTATTGCCGATAGTTTATCTGTATTTAAAAAGTATGGTTCAGCTGTTGCTGCAATTCCATGTGTGGAAGCAATTTTTAAAAGTACAGACGGTTTTTCATCTAAAATTTCTATAAACAGAGAGGAATTATTTAGAACACAGACACCCCATACTTACACATTTGAAAAGTTGCTTTGGGCGCACGAACAAGCGGCTAAGTATAATATTAGGAATACGGCTGCATCGTGTACCCTTATGCAAGCATTGGGAGAAACGGTGTATTTGTCAAAAGGATCGGAGAAAAACTTTAAGTTGACAACTTTGGAAGATATTGATATTTTTAGAGCGTTTTTAAGTAACGGAGAAATGTCTTGGTTAAAATAGTGAGGAATGATAAAATTGATGAGAGACGAGTATAGAAAGAAAATATCAGAACATTTAAAAGATAGTATTTTAGATTTTAGCACATTGAAAAATAAAAGTTTTTTAGTAACAGGTGCTGGGGGATTGATTGGCTCTACTTTAATTGATTTCTTGATGGTATTAAATGCCGAATATGAATTTGATATTAATGTATATGCGCTTGGAAGGCAAAAAAGAAAATTAGAAAATCGGTTTTTAGATTATGCGAATGATAGTAGACTTAAGATAATAAAGGCTGATGTAGTAGAAGCGGATGCGCTGAATATTAAAATAGATTACATTGTGCATGCGGCTAGCCCCGCGCATCCACTTGCCTTTTCAAAGTTACCAGCAGATGTCATGAAAGCTAATTTTTTGGGTACATTGAATATGCTTGAATTAGCGATAAGGCAAAAAGCAAGGTTGTTGTTTCTTTCCAGTGGAGAAATCTATGGTATAAGTGAGGATCCTGAACAATGCTTTAAAGAAAATGATTATGGATTTGTTGATATTTTAAATTCCCGCTCATGTTATCCGGAAAGTAAACGAGCCGCTGAAACATTGTGCGTGAGCTATTGTGCTCAATATCAAGCGGATGCATTAATCGCAAGATTATGTCATATCTATGGACCATCAATTACGGACAGTAATTCCCGAGCAGATGCACAGTTTTTAAGAAATTCCGTGAAGCATGAAGATATTGTGATGAAAAGTCCGGGTACACAGACTCGTTCATACTGTTATGTGAGTGATGCAGTTGTTGGACTATTATATATTTTACTACGTGGGACGACTGGTGAAGCATATAATATTGCAAATAAAAAGTCCATTGCAACAATTCGACAATATGCTGAAACGCTATCGAGGTTGAGCAACATTCATATTAAAAATTGTTTTCCGCCAGAAATTGAATCTAAGGGATATTCAAAGGTCATGCGGGCGGTTTTAGATGCCTCGAAATTAGAAAAGCTAGGGTGGATGCCTAAATATAATTTAGAAGAAGGGCTTAAAGAGACGTATAATTTATCTCTTCATACTAGGAATTGTGATATGGGAGGTGGGAATTGTGAATGAAATAGCAGGAAGAGACGATTTCTTTGAGAATTTAAGGTGCATTTATAGTTGCACATGTATGTGGAAATAAACTATTTTCAAACTGTTTTAATCATTTCATGGGATATAAGGTTTCCGCTTTTTAATGATCCAGTCGTGGAGAAATAATGGTTGAAAATATAAACAGTATCAGTTTTTATTTGAGAAACTGGTCAAACGCAACTTCAAGAAAAAATACAAGCGCACGGTGCTTGGAATGGCGTGGAGTATTTTGTCCCCGCTGCTTACCCTTCTGGTTATAAACTTCAGCCTGACGCTCTGCGTCCTTGTCCTGTGTTGCAAACTTGACGGAATAACATTTACATGGCGATGGATAAGCTTGAGACAGGATTGATTTCTCCAAGATTGGATGAGGACGTGTTCCTAAGGGTTAAAGAGATCTTGGCAAGATAATCTAGCGGCAATCGAACAAATTGGCTAAGGCCGGCATCCAAAGCACAGCAGTTCATGTGATTTTGGGCATTGCCATCAGTTTTGCGGGGCTGATGATCGCGGCCTGGATTATGAAAAAGAGTAAATGGCTGGAAATTTTTCTCTATCTGGGGAAGATCATACATTTTTAGAACCGTACAAAAGGGTATTACAATGGATCAAAGGATAAAATGGATAGACATCGCAAAAGGAATGGGCATTATTCTTGTTATCGTGGGGCATACATTCAGGGATGAAATGCTCGATGCAAGCTTTGTTTGCTATTTTTTGCGCAATTTCATTTATTCCTTTCATATGCAGCTATTTTTTTTCTTATCGGGATTTCTTTTAGAAAGGACACTGGAAAAACACGCCGATAGCAAGAAAGTTATACGCAAAAAAATCGACTCGGTATTAAAGCCATTTGTGGTATATTCCCTGCTGGTGTATATTGTTTTTCGATGCGTGAATTGTATTCCGGCAATAGAGCGTATTTTGGATCAATCATCTTACCAAGCTGTTGGGATAGTGGAATACATCATAAATTGCATCATGGGAAACAATCCTTATGCGGTACATTTGTGGTATTTATTTGTGCTGTTTATATTTGAGATGATATCCATATTTGTAAGGAAGGCTGCGGGGGAAAAGGCAAACGGTATAGTATTTTTGGCGGCAATTTTAATGTATATGGCGGGAGCGAATGTAAACCCGGCGATTATGACCATAAATGCAATTTTGAAGAGATTTCTATTTTTTGTTTTGGGGCAATTCCTTTATAGACATTCTTCTCTGTTATATAGTAAAAGCCATATGATGCTGGTTGCTGAAATCATATCTTTGGCCCTGATCATAGGAGATGTATCATTTTCCTTCGAATTTCAGAATATAATTGTACTTCAACTATATTATTTCATTATGCTGGCAGCAAAATGCTTCGTGGTTTTGCTGATCATAAGAGCAGCTGTAAAATTACAGGAAAATAAAATTCTGTCTTATCTTGGCCGGAACAGCTTTAGCATCTATATACTGCACCAACCGTGGTGTGCAATGGTCGGAGTAATCCTGTATACTATGTTGGGGCGGAGCGCACTGATCGTGTGCATTTTATGCGCGATTGTAAGTCTGGTCATTCCGCTGCTATACTTAAATATCATTCGTAAAAACAGTAAGCTGCAAAGGCTATCAAAATTACTGTTAAATATTTCTTGATAAGCGCCGGATATGGCGGAAGAATCTCTGCAAGGGTAGGGGAAAGGGTTTTAGTCATGCAAAAAAGATCATTTTTGGTAAATAAATATGATCTTCTGTTTATTTTGTGCGCGCTGGTGTTCTTCTTTAGTGAAAATGTCACGGGAATAAGTTTGGTCGATTCTTTATTTGCTCTACTGGAAAAATACAAAATAAAATATTTTCTTGCCTTAGCTGTATGCACCTTGTTCTTGCTTAGACACTGGGGAAACAACAGATTCTTTCGCACTGAATTTTATGCGTACATTCGCAATTTGATCCTATTAGCCGTGATATCTGTTACCTTTGGCGTGACCAGAGGGATCCCAGCAGATATCCTGAATGAGGTGCTGTATCTTCTTGTACCCATAGTGTTTTCGTATGCGCTGATTAACGTGAAGGGCGGGCAAGTAAAAAGCTGCTTAGAACAGTTTTTTTGGATCATATTGATTGGATTTATCCTTATAAACCGAAGAAATTTCAGTATTGCCTCGATCCTATCGATCAATTTTATGGAGTCCTATTCGCCGTTTGAAAGCGGCATTTCCTATGTTTCTTTGTTGATGGCGTTGTATTATAAGTGGGAAAACAATAAACCGAAGCTAGTGGTTTGCGTAATCATGGGCGTCCTTTCGTTTAAGAGACTGGCGCTTGTCTGCATGATTCTTGTGCTTATCCTTCCCATCAGAAAAGTAAAGGGAAGCCATAACCTGAAACTGGCACAAAATATTACAATTGCTATTTTCTGCCTCATACCACTTTTTCTGCAAGCGGTTTTTTCTGAAGGCCTTGAACAACATATAAGTAATTTCATTGGGATGGATATTAATGCCTTTATGAAGGGCCGTTTTACAGCCCTACAGATTGCATTTGAAAATTATCCGCCTGCTGGTGGTTTGGGTTCTCTCAGAAAGTTTCTGACGAATAGTTATAGCTGGATTACATATACTGAAAAAAATAGAAGCATGGACTTGCATTGTGACATCGTCAGATTCTATCTGGAGTGTACCATATTGGGCCTGTTTTCCCTCTTGCATACCTATATTAAAAACGCAAAAACATGGAAAACATTTTTAGCGGTTACTCTTGTTTTAACACTCAGCTTGACTACGCATCTTTTCGGATATGGAGCTGTGCTGTATTGGATCTATTATTATACCCTGTTTTTCTACCTCAACAATAGCGATGAAGAAAAGACCGCCTTGCAGGCGTAGTTTGGGAATAAGGAGGACATGATGAAAAAACTTAGGGGATATATTCAGTATTTTGTTTATCTTTGTTTACGGTCAGTGTTTGTTGTATTGCGCATATTCCCTATAAAAAATAATAAAATTGTTGTGAACGCTTTTGTTGGAAAGGGGTTCTGCGATAATCCGAAATATATTGCCAAAGAGCTGATAAAATATAATGTTGACATAGATCTGGTGTGGATTGTCAATGATCTCCATGAGCCTATGCCAAAGGAGATTCGCGTTGTAAAGCGGCATTCTTTGGCAGAATTTTATGAATTATCTACAGCACGCATATGGGTGGACAATGCCAGAATTCCCCTTTATGCAATAAAACGGAAGGGACAATATTATATTGAAACGTGGCATGGATGCATTGGCTTGAAGAGAGTCGGCAGAGCGTCCAATAGATCTGATTTTATCCGTGCACAGCGTGTAAAACATGATACGCGCTTGACTGACTTAATGATATCCAACAGCGATTTTAGCGATCGGTTATATAAAAATGACTTCCTATACGGTGGAGAGATCTTGAAATGTGGTTCGCCGCGTATGGATATGCTGATCAATATTTCGGATGCTGAGGCAAAGAAAATAAAGTGCAAGTTAGGTGTAAATAGCAATAAACATATTGTCTTATATGCCCCGACATTCCGGGATAACGGACGGACAGATGTGTATGATGTGGATTTCGCGTCTGTTATTTCCGCTTTAGAAACACGATTTGGAGGGGACTGGGTCGTTCTTATCAAACTGCATCCGGTTATGACTGCCCGGCAAGATCTATTTACATATTCAGACAGCGTCATAAACTGCAGCGATTATCGGGATATCTATGAGTTAATGGCAGTATCGGAGGCGTTGATTACCGATTACTCAAGTGTGCAATTAGAAATGGGCTTGATTTATAAGCCGGTATTTCTGTATACGAAAGATATAGATGAGTTCGCTCATGACCGAGGACTGTATTTTGCAATGGAGTCTTTGCCTTTTTCGTTTGCGACGAACAATGAGGAATTAGCCAACAATATTTTGAGCTTTTCCGATGGGCACTATCATCATGAGATGGATACCTTTAATGATCAATATTTACGGGCGGTCGAGCGGGGAACCGCCTCTAAAGCGGTGGCAGATTATATCATGAATAGGATGAAGGAACATGGCTGAAAACGGCAGGAGAGAAATAAAGGCGGGATTAGGATATACAATTGGAAACATTCTGATTCGAGGAATTACGTTTATTACCCTGCCTATTTTTTCCCGATTATTAACCACATCACAGTTTGGAATTTATAACACATATATAGCGTATGAAAGTATTCTTTCCATTTTCCTTGGCTTGGGAATGTACGCGTCCATAAAGAACGCAAAATATGATTTTCCCGGGAAAGTGAATACATATGTTTCTACCCTGCTGTGGATCACCATCGTGCCGGTTGTTGTGTGCTTGATCATCGTCGGTCTACTTTCGACAACAATCACAAAAATCATCGGTCTTTCTCTGCCGTTGGTCATTCTCCTGATCTTCCAGAGCTTTGGTTCGGCAATGTTATACATCAGTAACGCCAGACTCTCGTTGGATTATAATTATAGTAAATATTTACGGTTTGCTTGTTTTAATACATTTCTGAACATAGGCTTATCCGTTTTCCTTATTCTTAGTGTGTTTAACGACCAACGTGAATATGGCCGAATTATTGGATCGGCTGTGCCATTGGTTCTTATCGGTATTTATGTTTTTGCCACGAATGGACATGCCGGGAAATTTTCCTTTAATAAAAAAATGGCAAAATATGCGTTGGCGGTAGGATTCCCTTTAATTTGGCACTATTTGTCCCAGCAAGTCCAAAGCCAATTTGACCGCATTGCCATTACAAACATAGTCGGCAGCTCCTATACCGGCATATATTCGTTTGCTTATAGTATTGCAAGTATTCTGCAAGTGATTTTCTATTCTACTGAAAATGTATGGAGCGTATGGCTCTTTGAACAGATGTCCCAAAAGAAGTATAAGGAAATTCGAGAAGCATCGCGTAAATATATGCTTCTTATCGCTTTCGTTGCTATACTGATGCTGGTCGGTTCCAGGGAAATAATCCTTGTAATGGGGGACAGAGAATACTGGGAAGGCGCACAAATTTTTATTCCGATCTTAGTGGGGATTTTCTTGCTGTTTTTGTATACGATCCCCGCAGGGATCGAGTATTATTACAAAAAAACCCAATATATTGCCCTGATGACCGGAATTGCGGCGGCAGTAAATGTAATATTGAACTATTTGCTCATCCCGCATTTTGGCTATATGGCTGCGGCATACACAACCTTGGCGAGCTACGCGATTCAGTTTGTGTCTCATTGGTTTATTTCCAAGAGGATATTAAAAGCCCAGGGCATTGATCGGGTCTATTATTTGTCAGATATAGCAAAAATCTTTGCCGGTGTTTGCGCATGCGGTGTGTGTGTTGCTTTCCTCAATCCTATGCCGGTAATCAAGTATAGTGTATTTACAATTGTTTTTGTAATTTTTGGGTATATTCATAGAAATGATTTGAAGCTCTTGCTTGGTAAGACTTTCAGAAAAAACAAGTAGTTCGTTAGAGAAGAACATATGAGAAAAACGATCTGAAAGGAAGCTATCTTTGCTGTTCGCTCCTGAAGCGGAGCGCAAAAAGTTGCGTCAACTGTTCTGCTAAAAATCAAGGAAGCAATTTATTTGCCGAAGGCGCCCTAGGCTGCAGCGGCCCCTTCGGCAAAGAAGATGGAGAGAACGGAGGAAAGCCGCCGGAAGAGCGGCCCATAAAGCGGTTGCCGGCCAAGTGCCAAAGCCAACAGGAATGAGGATGCGAAAAAATGACCCTTGTGGTAGAAATTTTGGAAAGTATGCTTAAGGGACTATACCAGAACCTGCCCGTTTCTCTGGTACTTACGGTTTTGGCAATGTTTGTCTTTCTCTATGTGCGCAAGCATGGCTGGCGGGAAACCCTGCGGATCTGGGTGACGGCCTTTCGTACATCAAAGGAATTTAGAAGATTTTTTTTACTGATCCTTTGTGTGGCCATGATCCTAAGCAGAACGCTCTTGTGCCGATCCATTTGGAGCAACCCCCTTTCTAATGTTCTGGGCACCTGGGGATTCTACGATCAGAATGGGGAGCTGTACACCGAAAATATCCAGAATCTGTTCTTGTTCGCTCCGCTTGCGCTACTCCTTTTGTGGGCGGTGCAGGGGATAAAACCCTTTGCCAGCCGGGGGAAGGCGATCCTGTTTGGTACCGCCAGCGGAGCCATTTTTTCTGGGACAATTGAGCTTTGCCAGCTGCTGTTTAAGCTGGGAACCTTCCAGATCTGTGACCTTGTGTTTAATACTCTTGGCGCTTTTTTGGGCGCTGTGGTCTATGCCCTGTGGCATTTCCGCAACAGAAAGCCCGATCAGGCAGGGAATAAAGAACAGAAAATAGGCAAGAAGCCGTAAAGCAGCGGCTTCTTGCCTACAATTTTTCATGAATAGCTATAGAAAACGTCCGGATTATCCGCAATTATGAGGGGGACGCTGATGCTGCCGGCTGCTTCCAAGCTGCCAGTTCCCGGCGAATATAGGCAAGTGCCAGCAGCTTTTCTTTTACCTGTTCTACCGTGAGCTGTTTGGTGCTATTGCTGTTAAACTCGGAAAGAGGATTGACGAGGGGTTTCCCCTGGCAAAAATATTGGTCATAGTTTAAGCTGCGGTTGTCACAGGATACCCGATAAAAAACGCCAAGATCCTGGGCGTGGGTACATTCCTCGTGGGTGAGCAGCGTCTCATACAGCTTTTCCCCATGGCGGATGCCGATGGTTTTGGCGGCGCTGTCAACAGAAAATAGCTCTCGTAAAGCCTGGGCCAGGACGGAAATGGTACAGGCTGGCGCCTTTTGCACCAAAATATCCCCGCTTTGCCCGTGGGTAAAAGCAAAGAGCACCAGTTCCACCGCCTCTTCCAAAGACATGACAAATCGGGTCATGGTAGGCTCGGTGATGGTCATAGGCTTGCCGGCTTTGATTTGGTCGATCCACAGGGGGATCACGCTGCCCCGGCTGCAAAGCACATTGCCGTATCGGGTGCAGCAAATTTTGGTCTTGGTGGCGGCGCGGCTTTTGGCCACCACAATTTTTTCCATCATGGCTTTGCTGACGCCCATGGCGTTGATGGGATAGGCAGCCTTGTCTGTGGAAAGACAAATTACCGCCTCTACTCCGGCGGCAATGGCGGCGGTAAGTACATTGTCTGTGCCTACTACGTTGGTCTGCACCGCTTCCATGGGGAAAAATTCACAGGAGGGCACTTGCTTTAAGGCCGCCGCGTGAAAGATATAGTCTACGCCCTGAAACGCGTACTGTAAGGAGCTTGGGCTTCGCACATCGCCCAGATAAAATTTGATCTTATCTGCATACGATGGGTGGCTTTGTTGATAGGCATGACGCATATCATCCTGCTTTTTCTCATCTCGGGAGAAAACGCGGATCTCACCGATGTCTGTGGGGAGAAACCGCCGGAGTACAGCGTTGCCAAAGGATCCGGTGCCGCCGGTAATCAGCAATGTTTTGTCGGTAAACTGGGACATCTTTGCCTGACTTCCTTTCCATGCAAAACAGAGGGGTTCGCGCATAAAGTGTAAGCCGAACGCTATCCTGCAGCCTGGCTTTTTGGTTTGCCGCCTATGGCGGAAACAGAAGGTGACGATTCAGTTGCTAACCGCCGTATATCAATCATTATAACATCTTGGCAGGCTATATTGCAACAAAAAATAATCGGTTTATCACAATTTCCTGTCTGCGCGCGCCCAGGCTCATTTTTTTTCGTGGGGCTATTGGCTTTTGGCCTGTTTGGTTGTATAATACATGCGTACTGCGTTTCACAGGATGAAGCGCCGAGGAGTGTGATGGATATGACAGAAGAAAACAGAGAAGCATTGCCTAGAGAACATCCTAAGGACGCCAAAGGGCCAAAAGGCGCCGTTGGCACGCTGTATTATTTGCTCCATGATCTGGCGTATATCTTGGCGGTGATTACTCTGGTGTTTGTGTTTGTTGTGCGGCTTGTGCGCGTTTCCGGCAGCTCCATGTATCCCACGCTGGTGGGGGAGGAGCAGACGGTGGGCATCGGCAGCACGCGTGGGGACTATTTGACCTTGCTGAGCAACGTAGTATGCAAAGAGTATGAAAAGGGTGACATTGTGGTAGCCTGCATCCCCCAATTTGAAGACGGCGAGGCCATCGTCAAGCGGGTGATCGCCACGGAGGGGCAGACGGTAGATCTGCGGCAGGAGGCAGACGGCACCTGGCGCGTCTATGTAGACGGGCAAGCGCTGACAGAGCCGTATATCAACGAGCCTATGGCAGCTACCACGTATCCCACCATTTCTTTCCCGGTCCAGGTGCCGGAGGGCTGCTATTTTGTCATGGGGGACAACCGAAATCACTCTGCCGACAGCCGGTATACGCAAATCGGGATGATCGATGGCCGCTACATTGTGGGCAAGGCCTTGATGGTGCTGGTACCGGGGCAGGATTGCTACAACGGCAACGCCACCGATTGGAGCAGAATAGGCGCGGTGGATTGATGGTGGAGGGGATGAACATCCAGTGGTACCCTGGCCACATGACCAAGACCCGCCGCATGATGGAGGCGGATATGAAGCTGGTGGACGCGGTATGTGAAATTGTCGACGCCCGGATCCCTGTATCCAGCCGCAATCCGGATATTGACGCCATTTGCGGCAGTAAGCCGCGGATGGTCATTCTCAACCGCATCGACATGGCAGACCCGGCAGGCACCAAACAGTGGGCAGCCTATTTCCAGGAAAAAGGCATGGCTGTTTTACTAACCGACTGTAAAAACCGTAAGGGCATTTCCGGGTTTACCCCGGCGCTACGGCAACTGCTGGCCGATAAGCTCCGGCGCTATGCGGAAAAGGGGCAGACCGGCAGGCCCTTAAAGGCCATGGTGGTGGGGATTCCCAATGTGGGCAAATCCACGTTTATCAACCAGGTGGCAGGCCGCAAGGGCGCCAAGGCGGAGAACCGACCCGGCGTGACCCGGGGGAAGCAATGGATCACCCTGGAACAGTGTTTGCTGCTGGATACGCCGGGAATCCTTTGGCCCAAATTTGATGATCCTCAGGTGGGCATGCGTTTGGCCTACACTGGGGCCATCAAGGAAGATGTGCTGGATGTGGAGACACTGGGGGTTCATCTGATTACCATGCTCCACCAGCGCTATCCTGAGGCATTGCGGCAGCGATATAAGGTGGAGCTGCCGCCGGAGGCCACAGGCGATGCGCTTTTGGCTGCGGCGGGAAAAAAGCGAGGCTTTTTGCTCCCTGGCGGCATTATTGATACAGAGCGGATGGCCAGGGTGCTGCTGGAGGAATACCGCAGCTGCAAGCTGGGCCGGTTTACCCTGGAGCTGCCGCCGAAGGAGGAACCGTCCCATGAGCCGTGATTTGTGGACACAGGAATTGGCCTTGACCCAGGGCCTATGGCCGGTGTGTGGCGTGGATGAGGCAGGCCGCGGCCCTCTGGCAGGGCCGGTGTGCGCCGGAGCGGTGATTTTGCCCCAAGGCATCGATTTGCCGGGACTAAACGATTCCAAAAAGCTGACCGCCAAACGGCGGGAAGCGTTATATGAGCAGATCACCGCCTGCGCGGTGGCCTGGTCGGTGTGTATGGTAGATGCCAAAACCATTGATGAGATCAATATTTTGCAGGCCACGCTGCAGGCCATGGGCCAGGCAGTGAAGCAGCTGACCACCCTGCCGGAGCTGGTGTTGGTGGACGGCAACCAAGATCCGGCGCTGGGGCTGCCGACAAAGACCGTGATCCAGGGGGACGCCCGGTGCGCCAGCATTGCGGCGGCGTCCATCTTGGCGAAGGTGACCAGGGACCGGTATATGCTGCAGCAGGCCCAGGCCTATCCTCAGTATGGATTTGCCGCCCATAAGGGCTATGGTACAAAGGCTCACTATGCCGCGCTGGATCAATACGGCCCCTGCCCGCTGCACCGGCAGAGCTTTTTGCGAAAATATTATGCCGCAAAGTAGCCAGCTGGGCCAGTGGGGCGAGACGGTGGCGGCAAAATATTTGGCCCGCAAGCGCTACCGTTTGGTGGAGCAAAATTTTCGCTGCCGGTATGGGGAAATTGATCTTATCGTAAAGAACCGGCAGTATATTGTCTTTGTGGAAGTAAAGCTGCGCAAGTCGGCCCAGTTTGCACTGGCGGCGGATTTCGTGGATCAGCGCAAGCAGGCCCGGCTTCGCACCACCGCCGCCTTTTGGCTGGCAAAAAATGAAACGGAGCTACAGCCCCGGTTTGACGTGGTGGAGGTTTATGCCCCAGGGGGCATGGCCACCCGGCGGCCGGAGATCCGTCATTGGGAGGATGCGTTTCAATGAACCGTGTATTTCCTGTGTTTGATTTGCACTGTGATACGCCCTTTGAACTGTACGTCACCGGTCAAGGACTGGAGCAAAACCAAGGTCATGTCAGCCTGGCCAGAGGGAAGCTGCTGGAAAAATACAGCCAAGTCTATGCCTTTTGCGTGTTTGGCGGCGTGCACGCGTCTACGGAGCCATCCCAGGCGTTGTTTGGCCGGATGTGGGAAAACTTCCGCCGGGAGCTGGAAAAGCACCGCCTGGATATCTGCCCGGAAAAGGCGCTGCTTGCCCTGGAAGGCCCGGAAGCCATTGGCTGCGACCCGGAGAGGTTGCCCGGGCTGCGGCAAAAGGGCTTTTTTCTGACCACGCTGACCTGGAACCGGAAAAATCCTCTGGCCGGCTCTCATCTTACCGGGGAGGGATTGACCGGCCAGGGGATCGCCTTTGCCCGGCAGGCGTGGGCGCTGGGCATGGGGGTGGACGTCAGTCACCTGTCGGATAAAGCCTTTTGGCAGCTGGCGGAGCTTGGCGAAGGGCCAATCCTTGCCAGCCATTCCAACAGCCGGGCGGTGTGCGGCAACAGCCGGAATTTGACCGACGACCAGTTTCGCGCCATCCGGGACAGGGGCGGGCTGGTAGGCGTGAACCTATACAGCCTCTTTCTATGCCAAGACCGGCCGGCGACGCTCACCGACGTTTGCCGGCATATGGAGCATTTTCTGGATCTAGGGGGAGAAAACTGCCTAGCCCTGGGCGGCGATTTGGACGGCTGCGACAGTCTGCCTCAAGGCTTCACCGGGCTAGACAGCTATAACCGGCTGGGCCAGACGCTGCAGGATGCGGGCTTTGGCGACCGATTGATTGAAAAAATATTTTATGATAACGCAGCGGCATTTTTTCGCCGGCTGTAAGGAAGAAGAGTATGGCGTTATACGCAATTGGAGATTTACACCTGTCCTTTGGGACAAATAAACCTATGGATATCTTCGGCAACCGTTGGGTAGGCTATGTGGATAAGCTGCGGCAAGGCCTGTCCGTCATTGGGCCGGAGGATACGACAGTGCTGCTGGGGGATCTGTCCTGGGCCATGAGCCTGGAACAGGCGGAGCAGGACTTTGCTTTTATTGCCGCCATTGCCGGCAAAAAGATCATCCTTAAAGGAAACCATGACTATTGGTGGTCCACGGCCAACAAATTTTATACCTTTTGCCGGGAAAAGGGCTTTGCCGATCTGTACATTCTCAACAACAATTGTTATGTCTATGAGGATGTGGCCATCTGCGGCACCCGGGGATGGTTTTTTGAGGAACAGTGTCATCAGGCCCAAACCGACAAGATCCTGCGCCGGGAGCTTATGCGCTTGGAGACGTCGCTTCAGGCGGCGGGACAGCTGCCAAAGCTTTGCTTTTTGCACTATCCGCCGCTGTACCAGGGCTATCGCTGTCAGCCGGTGATGGATCTGCTGCGGCGCTATGAGGTTAAGGCCTGCTATTACGGCCACCTGCACAGCGAAAGCCACCGGCTGGCCATTACCGGCTGCCATGAGGGCATCGATTATCACCTTGTGGCGGCGGATTACACGGACTTTTGCCCCGTGCGGGTGAAATAGTTTGAAAAAAGGAAAAATAATGCTTGGAATTTCCAGGGTTTTCTGCTAGAATAAACTGAAATATTTCGGAAGGGTAAGCTGTGGCTATTTTGCCGCGCCCATATAGGAGGAATCAAATCATGAATGTGAAAAGTGCAACAAAAGAAAACAACAGCGTCAAGCTGGTTGTAGAGGTCGACAGTGCCAAGTTTGAAGAGGGGCTGCAAAAGGCGTATCTCAAAAACCGTAAATATGTAAGCGTTCCCGGCTTCCGTAAGGGCAAGGCTCCCCGGAAGATCATGGAGAATTTTTACGGCGCCGACATGTTCTATGAGGACGGCGTCAATGAGATTTTCCCCGATGTATATAAAGAAGCTGTGCTGGATCAGGGCTGGAAAGCCGTTGGCCAGCCCTCTGTTGCCGATCTGAAGTTCAACGAGGATAAGAGCGTAGAGCTTACCATTGAGTCTGCCCTGTATCCTGAGGTTACCCTAGGCGACTACAAGGGCCTGGAAGTGCCTAAGGCTGAGGTCACGGTCAACGATGAGGAAGTGGAGGCCGAGCTTGATCGGAAAGCCAACGATGTGGCTAGAATCTGCACCGTAGACCGCCCGGCTCAGGAGGGTGATACTGCCGTCATCGACTATGAAGGCTTTGATCAAGGCGTTGCCTTTGACGGCGGCAAGGGTGAAAACTATGAGCTTAAGCTGGGCAGCCACACCTTTATCCCCGGCTTTGAAGAGCAGGTTGCTGGTATGAGCGCGGGGGAGGAGAAGGAGATCCCTGTTACCTTCCCAGAGGATTATCATGCGGATCTGGCAGGCAAGGCCGTGGTGTTCAAGGTCAAGCTCCATGAGGTGAAAGAGACTCAGGTGCCGGAAAAGGATGACGAGTTGGCCAAGGACGTTTCCGAGTTTGACACCATTGCTGAGCTTCGGGCGGACATCCAGGCGAGCTTGTTGAAGAAGAAGGAAGAGGCTGCCCAGAAAAACTTTGAAAATGACGCTCTGGCCCAGGCCGTAAAGAACATGACTGTTGATGTGCCTACCTGCATGATCGATGACCAGGTAGAGAAAGAAATGGAGCAGTTCGACTATCAGCTGCGTAGCCAAGGCACCTCTCTGGCCCAGTATGCCAAGATGTTGGGCGGCGATCTTAGCGGTTTTAGAGCAAGCATCCGTCCCACGGCGGAAGATAAGCTTAAGACAAGCATCCTACTGGACGCAGTGGTTGACGCAGAGAAAATCGAGGTGTCTGATGAGGAAGTGACGGAGGAATACCAGAAACTGGCCAAAGACTACAGCATGGAAGAGGACAAGATCAAGAGTATGATCTCTGCGGAGGATCTTAAAGGGGATATCGCCGTGCGTAAGGCCGGCCGGGTGATCTTCGACAGCGCTGTGGCTGTAGTAGCGCCTAAGGCAGAAGAAGCGGCCTCTGAAGAAGCAAAGCCGGAGGAAGGGGAATAATTCCCGGCAAAACCGGTTAGAATGTTTCATCCGAGAAAGGAGAAGCTAGCCATGAGTTTAGTACCTTATGTAGTAGAACAAACCAGCAGGGGAGAGCGATCCTATGATATCTTTTCCCGCCTGCTCAACGACCGTATCATTTTCCTCTCTGAAGAGGTAAACGATACCACTGCCAGCCTGATTATCGCCCAAATGCTGTATCTGG
>CAYVWG010000009.1:0-38476 GCA_964455425.1 uncultured Oscillospiraceae bacterium
TTTATGCGGCGGCAAAACGCCGGCATGGATGGCTTGGCCATGAGGCCTGGTTTGTATGCGCCGCCAGATGGGAATACTTTGATACGGATATTTTCCTAATACGGATTCTTCATAAAACCTAACGGTTTTATGAAGAAGGAAGCGCCTAAGCAGCGCTTCCCTTTTGTGGCGAATCGCCACAAAAGTCGTCTCATACCGTTCTTAACGCACCTACGGTGCTATAAAAAGGTGTTCCACCTTTTTCATAAGAACTAGTATAAAAACCGGCCATGCCCAGCTTGTGCTGTGGGCATCCGCCCCTTCCCACCTGTATTCTACATGAATTGCGCCTATGCGGCGAAAGGAGCCTAGTATGTCTGCCTTTAGAATCTTCACCGACTCCGCCTGTGATCTTACCCCCTCCCAGCGCAAAAAGCTGGAGGTGCGCTGTGTGCAGCTGCGGGTGCACCTGCCAAGCCAGGCGGCTATCCCTATGGAAAACCGGGAAAAGGAGCTTAAGCCGCTGTATGCCCGCCTGCGGAAAAAGGAGCGGATCACCACCTCTGCCGCCAATGTGACGGATTTTGTTGACGCCTTTGTCCCGGCGCTGGAAAACGGAGAGGATATCCTTTACCTTGGCCTGGCTTCCGCCCTGAGCTGTACCTGTCAAAACGGGGCGGCAGCGGCGGCGGACTTAGAAAAGCGGTATCCCCAGCGAAAGATCCATGTGGTGGATACCGGCTGCGCCTCCCTGGGCCTTGGCCTGCTTGTGACCTTAACGGCCCAGCAGCGTCTGGCGGGGAAGGATCTGGAGCAAAGCCTTCGGTTTGCGCAAAGCACAGGGCCGCGGATCTGCCAGTGGTTTACGGTGGACGATCTGCAGTTTCTCCGCCGGGGAGGACGGCTGTCTCATGAGGCGGCCCTTGTAGGCACACTTTTGCAGATTAAGCCCCTTTTGCACACCAATCCGGCCGGTTGCCTTGTGCCGGCAGAAAAGGTCAAGGGCCGTCGCCGGGCCTTGGACGCTTTGGTGGATAAGGTACAAAAGGGCGCGCCCTGCCCGGAAAAGCAGCGCGTGATGATCTGCCATGGGGATTGCCCGGAGGATGCGGAGTATGTGAAGACCCAGCTGAAAAAGCGCTTAGGCGTCCGGCAGGTGGATGTGGGCCTTCTCGGCCCTGTCGTAGCCGCCCATGGTGGGCCAGGGGCGCTGGCGGTGTTCTATCTGGGCGAAAACCGGTAGACGGCGCCTTCTTGGCAAGGAAGAAAATAGCAAAAAGCGCCGTCGGCCTCTCCGTGGAGCCGGCGGCGCGCGGTATATTTGTGCGGGAAACCCTTGCAATTTTTTCCGCTTGGGGGTAAACTGATAAATAAAAACGCTAAAAGGGCGGCTGCTTTGCCGCCGGAGCGGGAGGGTTTGCCCAAGCTGGCCTATAGGCGGCACAAAGGGCGGCCTATGATGGCCGAGAGACAGGATGAGGGAAATATGCACTATGTCTATATGGTTCAGTGCCGGGACGGCTCCTTGTATTGCGGCTGGACCACCGATCTGACCCGGCGGTTGGCGGCTCATAATCGGGGGGCCGGGGCCAAATATACCCGTTCCCGCCGGCCGGTGCGCTTGGTTTACTGGGAGCTTTGCCCGGGAAAGCACGAGGCCCTGTGCCGAGAGTGGGGGATCAAGCGTCTTACCCGGCAGGAAAAGCTGGCGCTTGTGGAGGGCTTCCAAAAGGGGAGGCATCCTGGGCCAGAGGGATAGCTTCCCAAATTTTCTGGGTCAGATCGTAAAACTCCGGCCAGCGCCGGGCCTTGCGCAGCTGCTTTTGCCAGCTTTGGGGCTGGACAAAATTGTGGGAAAAATAAAACCACAGCTCTTTCATCCGGGCCAAGGCCACCGGCTGGCCCCCGCCGGCCTCCAGATAGGCCTGGCACAGGGCGTTGTGGAACCGGTGGAGCCGCAGCTTGTCCAAGGGCGCGCCGGCAAGACGCTGGCATAGGGCGGGGTTGGCCACCAGCCCCCGGCCCACCATAACGGTATCTTGCTGGGGGAAACGCTGGGAAAAGGCGGCAAAGTCCTGCCGGGTCACCAAATCTCCGTTGTAACACAAGGGGCAGCGGCAGTTGGCGGCGGCGTAGGCAAACTCATCCAGGTGGACGCTGCCGCCGTACATTTCTTCCCGGGTGCGGGGATGGACAATCAGCAGCTGCAGGGGATATTGATTGTAGAGCGCCAAAAGGGGGATGAACTCCTCCGGATGGGTCAGGCCAAGCCGGGTCTTGATGGAAATGGGCAGGGGGCACCGGGAAAAAATTTCGTCCAAAAATCGGGCCAGCTGCCCCAGATCGGCCAGCATGCCGGCGCCCTTTCTTTTGTGTACCACCGTGCCAGAAGGGCAGCCTACATTCAAATTGACGGAGGAAAACCCCAAATCCGCCAAATTTTCCGCTGCCCAAAGAAAATCCTCCGGACGGTTGGTCAGCAGCTGGGGCACAGACAGGGCCTTGTCCGGATGCTCCGGGCTAAGCTCCCGCAGGTTCCTGCCGGTAAACCGGTGGTCGCCGGTAGGGGAGATAAAGGGCAGATAATATTGGGTCACCCCGGGGAAAAACGTCCGGTGCAGCTGCCGAAAGGTATGGCCGGTCACGCCCTCCATGGGGGCAAAAAGATAGTTCATGGGAAATCTTCCTTTGCTGTAGGGGGATCCCCGCTATCATATCCCATTTTTGCCGGAAACGCAAGATGGGCTTTTGCTTTACAAACCGCATGTTTTTTGGTATAATTAGGGCACAATAGCTAGAGGTGAGCACAGTGACAGATTTATCCAAGATTCGCAACTTTTCCATCGTGGCCCATATCGACCATGGCAAATCCACCCTGGCCGATCGGCTGTTGGAGGAAACCAATGCCGTGGACAAGCGGGAGATGGAAGAGCAGATCCTTGACAACATGGAGCTGGAGCGGGAGCGGGGCATTACCATCAAGGCCCGGGCTGTCCGGCTCAATTACCGGGCCGACGATGGCCAGGACTATGTGCTCAACCTAATCGATACCCCGGGCCATGTGGACTTTAACTATGAGGTCTCCCGGAGCCTGACCGCCTGTGAAGGCGCGGTGCTGGTGGTGGACGCCTCACAGGGCATCGAGGCCCAAACCCTGGCCAATACCTATCTTGCCATTGACCAGGGGCTAGAGGTGCTGCCGGTGGTGAATAAAATCGACCTGCCTGCCGCCCGGCCCCAGGCCGTCAAAAAGGAGATCGAAGAGGTCATCGGCCTACCGGCCATGGACGCCCCGGAAATCTCCGCCAAAAACGGTGTCAATATCCACGCGGTGCTGGAAAAGATCGTCCATGAGGTTCCTGCCCCCACCGGCGACCGCCAGGCGCCGCTTCAGGCGTTGATTTTCGATAGCCAGTACGATTCCTATCGGGGCGTGGTGGTGTATTTGCGGGTCATGAATGGGGTCATTACCCCCGGCATGGATGTGCGCATGATGGCCACCGGGGCGGTGTATAAAGTGGTGGAATGCGGGTATTTGGAGCCAAAGGGAATGTGCCCGGCAGACGCTTTGGCCGCCGGAGAGGTGGGCTACCTTACCGCCTCCATCAAAACCATATCCGATACCCGGGTGGGCGATACCGTTACCGGGGCGGATCGCCCGGCGGCAGAGCCGCTGCCTGGCTATAAAACCTGCCAGCCTATGGTGTTTTCCGGGGTGTATCCTGCCGACGGCAGCAAATACGGGGATTTGCGGGATGCCTTGGAAAAGCTAAAGCTCAACGACGCCTCTATGAGCTACACCCAGGAAAATTCCATTGCCCTGGGCTTTGGCTTTCGGTGCGGTTTTTTGGGGCTGCTTCACATGGAGATCATTATGGAGCGGCTGGAGCGGGAGTTTAACCTGGATTTGATCACCACAGCGCCCAACGTGGTGTATCAAATCGATAAAACCGACGGCAGCCGCGTGGAGGTGTACACGCCGCTGAATTACCCTGACCCGGCGGAGATCGCCCAGGCCTATGAGCCGTATGTAAAGGCCAGCATCATAGCCCCGCCGGACTATGTGGGCAACATTATGGAGCTGTGTCAAAACCGCCGAGGGGAATTTAAGGACATGACCTATCTGGATCAAAGCCGGGTAGAGCTGCATTATCATATCCCCCTCAATGAGATCATCTACGATTTCTTTGACGCCCTAAAATCCCGCACCCGGGGATACGGCTCCTTGGATTATGAGCTAGAGGGCTACCGGCCCTCCAAGCTGGTCAAGCTGGATATTCTGCTCAACGGGGAGATCGTGGACGCCTTGAGCTTCATCCTTTTTGCCGACGAGGCCTATGCCCGCGCCCGGCGGATCTGCGAAAAGCTGAAGGAGAATATCCCCCGGCAGATGTTTGAAATTCCCGTCCAGGCAGCGGTAGGCGGAAAAATCATCGCCCGAGAAACCATCAAGGCCCTGCGTAAGGACGTGCTGGCCAAGTGCTATGGCGGCGATATCACCCGGAAGAAGAAGCTGCTGGAAAAGCAGAAGGAGGGCAAAAAGCGGATGCGTACCTTCGGCACGGTTTCCGTTCCCTCTGAGGCATTTATGGCCGTGCTGAAAATGGACGATTAAGCCCCGGAGCGATTCCTCCGGGGGAAAAAGCGGCGCCGCGCATGTTGGCGTTAGGAGTAGCTATGGTAACTGACAATCCATCCAAAACCCTGGGCATATATATCCACATCCCCTTTTGCCGCAGCAAATGCCAGTATTGTGACTTTTACAGTCTGGGCGGCAGCCGGGATAAGCATGTGGTAGACGACTATCTTCAGGCTCTGGCCAATCATCTAAAGGAGACCGGCGAGCTGGCCCATGGCCGCACAGTAGACACGGTGTATTTTGGCGGCGGCACGCCCTCCTTTTTTGGAGCCGACAACCTGCGGCGGATCTTTGCCGAGGTTCAGCGCCGGTTCCCTGTGGATCGGGATGCAGAGGTGACCTTGGAGGCCAATCCTGACAGCGTTACCCTCAGCCAGCTGCAAAAGCTTCATTACGAGGGGTTTAACCGGATCTCCCTGGGCGTGCAAAGCGATGAGGAAGGCATGTTGCAAAAGCTGGGCCGTCCCCATACCTATGCCCAGGCCCGGCAGGCGGTGCAGGCGGCCCGGGAGGCGGGGTTTACCAATATTTCGGTGGATTTGATGTACGGCCTGCCCAGCCAGACCACCGCCCAGTGGGAAAATACCCTGCAGCATGTGATGCAGCTCAAGCCGGAGCATTTTTCCTGCTATGGCCTTCGGCCGGAGCCAAACACCCCCCTGTGGGAGTATAAAGACTGCGCCAATCTGCCTGGGGATGAGACGCAGGCGGAAATGTACCTGCGCACGGTGTATATCCTGGAGGACGCCGGCTACCGGCAGTATGAGATCTCCAACTTTGCCAAGCCGGGATTTGCCTGCCGGCATAACCAAAAATATTGGCTGGGCCAGGAATATATTGGCTTTGGCCCGGCGGCGGCGTCGGATTTTGCCGGGAAGCGGTTTACCGCCAAGGCGGATCTGCCCCTGTATATCCGGGGGATGCTGCATAAGGACGTGTCTGTGCTGGCCGAGTGTGAGGCCATCCCGCCTCGGGAGCGGGCGGGGGAGTATGTTATGCTCCGTCTGCGTACCATTCAGGGCATCGAGCCGGAGGAATATGAGCGGCGGTTTTTGCTGCCCTTCGGGCCGCTTGAGGAGCTGATCCAGCAGCTGGCGGAAAAGGATCTGTTTTGCCGGAAGGGCACCCGTTGGGTGCTTACCCCTAAGGGATTTTTGGTGTCCAACCAAATCATCGCTATGCTGCAAATGGCCCAGGAGCGGTCTGACCCTCTGGCCAAAAAACTCTGAGAAAAGAGGCTTCTGCCTATGAATGGCATCCGAAAAAAGGGCCTTGCCGTCATTACCCTGCTTTCCCTGCTGGTGGCCTGCTGCGTACTTGCCGCGGGCACCTTGCTGCTGTCTTGCGGTGGCTATGGGCTAAGCATTTTCTCCGGTTTTTTTGAAAAGCCATTCATCTTTGTCTGCAACGCCCTGGTTCCCTTGAGCGTGTGCCTAATTCTGTTTTTCTTCATTGGCCGGGCGTGGATCGCTTACGGCATTACGGGCCTGCTTTGCCTGGCTATCGCCATTGGCAACTACTACCTGCTGCTCATCCGCAACGATCCCTTAAAGCCGGCGGACGTGCTTTGCCTGCGGGAGGCATTGAAGATCACCTCCACCCAAAACTATACCTTGAACCTAACCTGGCAGGTGATCGTACCGGTGGCGGCGTTTTTGGCCTGTACCATCGGCCTGGCCCTGGGGGCCAAGTGGAAACCGCCCTTCCGCCGCCGGCTGGGGGTGGGGCTGCTTGCCCTGGCTTGCGGGGGAGGCACCGCGTTTTTGCTGGGAAGCGACACCGTTTTGGCCTGGACAAAAAACTATGATCACATCAATTCCTGGTCCAGCAGCCAGGTGTATATCTCCCGGGGCGTGCTCTATTCCTTTACCCAGCAGGCCCTTTATCCCAGCGAGGGTAAGCCCTATGGCTATTCCGAGGAAAAGGCGGAGGCGGCGCTTTCCGCCTATGAGAGCCAGGATATCCCCCAGGAGAGAAAGGTCAATGTCATTGCCATTATGCGGGAGAGCTACAGCGACCTGTCCACCATCCCCGGCAGCCATGGCATAGATTGGAGCGCCTACGACCTGTATCACCAGCTCCAGCAGGAGAGCTATACCGGAAGCTTAGTGACCAACGGCTTTGGCGGCAATACCAAGGACGCGGAGCGGTGCTTCCTCACCGGCTGCTACAGCCTTACCGACTGGCGAAGCCCCGCCAATTCCTACGTCTGGTATCTTCGCAGCCAGGGCTATACCACCGAGGGGACACACCCCTTTAACGGGTGGTTCTATAACCGGGCGAATATCAACCAGTACCTGGGCTTTTCCCAGTATTATTTCCGGGAGGATCTGTTTGCCGATTTAGGGGATACCATTGCCGATGACGCGGCTCTCTATGACCAGATCCTGACGCTTTTTCAGCAGCAGGACGCCGCTACCCCCTATTTCCATTTTGCCGTTACCTATGAGGGCCACGGCCCCTACCGGGGATATATGGACGGGCCATATTATATCCAGGAAAATACCGACAATGACAATGGCGTCGCCATGGAGGCCTATCTCCAGCTGATCCGCCGGCGGGATGAAGAGCTCATGGCCCTGGTGGAGCAGCTGCGGCAAAGCGACCGCCCTGTGGTGCTGCTGGTTTTTGGCGATCATAAGCCCACCCTGGGCAAGGACTACAACAACTATACCACCGCCGCCTATACGGCTTTCGGCATGGATATGGATGTGTCCACACAAGAGGGCTTCCTCAATTATTATACCACCGAGTATCTGATCTGGGCCAACGACGCGGCCAAGGAGGTGCTGGGGGTGGAGTTTGCCGGCCAAACCGGCCCTACCATCAGCCCTTGTTACTTGATGAACCTGCTCTTTGACCAACTGGGCTGGGGCGGCGGCCCCGCCTATATGCAGGCTATGGCCCAGTTTATGCAGCAGTTTCCTGTTGTTTCCACCAATGGCCGGGTGTCGGTAGAGGGCCAGCTGGTGCAAAACATCCCCCAGGCGTATCAATCGGCCTATCAGGATCTGCGTTATGTAAACTACTATGGTAAGCATCATTTTCTCTATGAAAATGTGCAATAGGCAACTCCCGTGAACCCCCAATTTATACAAAAGGAAGGATATTATGGAAAAACTGAACAGAAAAGCCCTGGCGATTACCGCCAATAAGGCCCGGCTTCTGGCAGTAGATGCGGTGTATACTGCCTCATCCGGCCATCCCGGCGGCTCCATGTCCTGTATGGACGCGCTCACCACACTGTATTTTCATGAAATGAACGTGGATCCCCAAAATCCCCAGTGGGAAGATCGGGATCGCTTTGTGCTCAGTAAGGGCCACTGCGCGCCGGCGCTGTATGCGGTGCTGGCGCTTCGGGGCTTCTTCCCCACAGAGGACCTGAAACAGCTGCGGAGCATCAACGCCCATCTGTCCGGCCATCCGGATATGCGCCATGTGCCCGGCGTGGATATGTCCACCGGTTCTTTGGGCCAAGGCCTGTCCACGGCTGTGGGGATGGCCCTTGCCGCCAAGCACAACGGCAAGTCCTACCGTACCTATGTCATCTGCGGCGATGGCGAGATGGCCGAAGGCCAGATCTGGGAGGCCGCTATGGCCGCGGCCAAATGGAAGCTGGACAACCTGTGTGTCCTTGTAGACGTCAACGGCCTGCAGATCGACGGCGCCACCAAGGACGTCATGCCCTCAGAGCCTTTGGACGCTAAGTTCGCCTCCTTCTGCTGGAACGTCATCATGCTCGACGGCCATAACGTGGATCAGCTCATTACCGGCCTGTCCAAGGCCCAGCTGTATACGGGCAAGCCCAGCGTCATCCTGATGAAAACCGTCAAGGGCAAGGGCATTTCCTTTATGGAAAACCAGGCCGGTTGGCATGGCAAGGCGCCCAACGCCGAGCAGTATGCCCTGGCCAAGAAAGAACTGGAAGACGCTATTGCACAATTGGAGGGAAAGTAATATGGCAGGAAAGATTGCAACCCGTGGCGCCTATGGCGAAGCTTTGGTAGAGCTGGGCGCGAAATATCCCCAATTGGTGGTGCTGGACGCGGATCTTGCCGGCGCAACCATGACCAAGGGCTTTGCCGCCGCGTATCCCGATCGGTTTTTTGACTGTGGCATTGCCGAATGCAACATGACGGGAATCGCCGCCGGTATGTCCACCTGCGGCCTGAAGCCCTTCACCAACACCTTTGCCATCTTTGCTGCCGGACGGGCCTATGAGCAGGTGCGCAACTCCATCGGCTATCCCCACCTGAATGTGACGGTGGTTGGCTCCCACGGCGGCGTGTCTGTGGGCGAAGACGGCGCAACCCACCAGTGTATCGAAGACTTTGCCCTAATGCGGGTCATCCCGGGCATGGTGGTTTGCTGCCCCTGCGATGGCAACGAAATGCGGCAGGCCGTAGAGGCCCTGATCCAGTATGAAGGCCCGGCCTATCTCCGGCTGGAGCGCCCGGCCACCGAAATCATCACCGACGAGCTGCCCGGATATCAATTTACGCTGGGTAAGGGCGTAACCATGCAAGATGGCAAGGATGTGTCCATTATTGCCAACGGCATCATGGTGCCCGTGGCCATGAAGGCCGCCGCCATTTTGGCCCAGGAGGGCGTCAGCGCCCGGGTCATCAATATGCACACCATCAAGCCCTTGGACACAGAGCTTGTGCTGAAGGCCGCTAAGGAAACCGGCTGCATCGTCACCTCCGAGGAGCACTCCATTCTTGGCGGCCTGGGCGGCGCTGTGGCAGAGGTTGTGGCGGAGAATTATCCTGTGCCCGTGGTGCGCCATGGTGTGAACGATACCTTTGGCCGCAGCGGCACCGCCAGCGCCGTGCTGGAGCATTTCGGCCTGACCCCTGAGGTATTGGCGGAAAAGGCCCGGAAGGCCATTGCCCTAAAAAAGTGAATTCCCTACAACAAGCGCTGCAAGCCGGGTTGACCCGGCTGCAGCTGCCTTTAGACCAAGAAAAAACTGTCCGCCTGGCCGCTTTTGGCCAGGCGGTGGTGGAAAAAAACCAGGTGATGAACCTTACCGCCATCACCCAGCCCCAGGCCGTGGCGGAGCTGCACCTGCTAGACAGCCTTACGCTGCTCAAGGTGCTGCCCCTGGCGGGAAAGACGGTGCTGGATGTAGGCACCGGCGCTGGCTTTCCCGGGGTGGCCCTAAAGCTTGCCGAGCCTACCTTGCACCTGACGCTTTTGGACAGCCTGCAAAAACGGATGCGCTGGCTAAAGACGGAGGCCCTGCCGGCCCTGGGGGTAGAGGCGGAGATCTGGATGGGCCGGGCGGAGGAATTTGCCCTTGCCCACCGGGAGAGCTTCCAGGTGGTCACCGCCCGGGCGGTGGCCCGGCTCCCGCTGCTGTGCGAGCTGTGCCTGCCCTTTGTCCAGGTGGGGGGACATTTTTTGGCCATGAAGGGGGCCGACGCCGCCCAGGAGCTAGCCCAGGCCCAAAGGGCCGTCTCCCTTTTGGGGGGAAAGCATGTCCATACCCATACATTTACCATAGGCGGAGCCTGCCACCAGGTGTTGGTCATCGAAAAGATCCGGCCCACCCCGGCGGCCTATCCCCGTTCTTACGGGAAAATCAAACAAAAGCCTTTGTGAGGAAGCTATGAAACGATTGTGGATGATATCTCTGGCCCTGGCGTTGCTGCTTTGCACAGCCTGCGCAAAGCAGGCGGAGACAACCGAGCCAATCCAAACCCACCCGCCCCAAGCTGCCCAGGAAAATACCCAAGAGTTCACCACCCAGCAGACCCAAGACGGCGTGCGCTATCAGGGCGGCGGGGTGGCCATAACCATGGAGGATGGCTTTTCCCTGGCCAGCACCAGTGACGACAGCATCTGTTATGAAAACGGCGTGCTCCAGCTGATCATTTCCGCCACCAACGACAACGATGCCCAAATGCTGGCCCAATATGGCTACGAGATGGAAAGCTTGTCTGAAGAGGAATACGGCTCTATTCTCATCGATACCAACCAGCTGGAGGAGGACAGCATGTTTTACGACAGCCAGGGCAACCTTTGCCTTGTCTATACCACCGATGCCACCGACGGCAATAGCTACAGTGTGTATAGCGTAGTGCGGAAAAACCCGGCGGATAACCGGTTTTGGCTGTTCCAGTTTGTGGGGGCGCCGTCGGTGATCGAGGCATATTCCCTGTTCATCCCCCAGTGGGCGGCCAGCGTGGAGTTTCTATAATTGTATCCGCCAAACAGCGGGCGCTTCGTTTTTGAAAGCGCCCGCTGTTTGTGTATGTTGGCCCTATTGCCGGCGTCGATCCGTTTTGCGGTTGTAAAGGAACATGCCCACCCCGGCGCCGCAGATGAGGACGTAGCCCAAAACACTCCACGCATCCGGGAGCTGTTGGAAAAGGAAAAATCCCAGCAGGGCGGCAAAGATCACCTGGGTGTAATCGTACACCGAAATTTCCTTGGCCGGGGCAAATACATAGGCTTTGGTGATGCCAAACTGGCCAATGGCGGCGCTGATGCCGGCCAAAATCAAAAATACCAGCTGCTTGCCGGTCATGGGCACATATCCCACCGCCATAAAGGGCAGACAACCCAGGCAGGAGAAGGCGGAGAAAAAGAAAATGATCCGGGGGCCGGCTTCTCCCCTTGTGCCCAGCTTGCGTACAAAGGTGTAGGCCAGGCCGGCGCTCATGCCGCCCAAAAGCCCCAGCGCAGCCGGTAAGGGCGCGGCTCCGGCAAAGCCAGGCTTGATGATGCACGCGCTGCCGGCCAACGCCATAAGCAGCCCCAGAAGCTGCACCAGGCTGGGTTTTTCTCCCAGCAGGAAAAAAGAAAAGACGATGGCAAAAAAGGGAGATAGCTTGTTGAGCATGTTGGCGTCGGCCAGCACCAGGTGGTCGATGGCATAAAAATTGCAAAGGATGCCTACCGTGCCGAACACGGAGCGGCACAGCAGCAGGGGGATGTTTTTCCTAGCCGGCATAAGCGATACCTTGTTCCTTGCCATGGTAACGCCTACAAACAGCAAGGCCACAAAATTGCGGAAAAAGGCCTTTTGGGTAGAGGGCAGATTCTCCCCAGCCAAACGCACAAACACAGACATCAGCGAAAAGCCAAAGGCGGCGGCAATGACGCAAAGAATCCCCCTTCCCCGGGGCGTGATCTTTTCCGTAAGCTTCATGGACAAGCCCTCCTGTTCTGTTTTCCTTGGCCATCATACCACTATAGTAGGAAAAAGTCAAAGTCTGCCCATCTTGCTGCCCAGCAATAAACTGGCGGAGCTGCCTGGTGGTAAAAAAAGGGAAAAACACCCTTGTTTTTTGTAACAGAATTTGCTATACTCAAAAGTGCATTAAAATGTGTAATGTGTGCCTACAGGAAGCGAGGAGAGAGTTTTTTGCCCAAACCTACCTATATGCAGTATTTGCTGGATCGGGCCTATGCCCAGAAACGTCCGGTTTCTGGCACCATCGAGCTTACCGCCCGGTGCAATCTCTCCTGTAAAATGTGTTATATCCACCGAAAACGGTGGGATCCTGAGGCCCTGGCAGGGGAGCGGCCAACGGCGTTTTGGCTGGATATGATCGATCAGCTTCGCCAGGCCGGAACGCTGACGCTGCTGCTCACCGGGGGAGAGCCGCTGCTGTACCCCGATTTCGCGGTGATCTACCAGGCTTGCCGCCAGGCGGGGATGTTTGTTTCGGTGAATACCAACGGCGCCCTGTTGACCGATGCGCATGTGGCTTTGTTTGCCCAGTGCCCGCCGGTGCGGCTGAATGTGTCTCTTTACGGGGCTAGCCCTGCCACCTATCAGGCCCTTTGCGGCCAAGGGGAGATGTATACCCGGGTAACGGAAAATCTCCGCCGGCTGCGTTTGGCCGGTATCCCCCTGCGAATCAATTTTACCGTGACGGAGCAAAACCGCCAGGATATCCAGGCCGTCCATGAGTTTGCCCGAGAGCTGGACGTGCCCATTCAAAGCGCCACCTATATGTTTCCGCCCACCCGGGCTTTGGGGGAGAAGGCATCTTGCCGGATGCCGCCTGAGCAGGCGGCGGCCTGTGCCGTGGCCTGCGACCAGGCCAAGCTTTCCCCCGCGGAATTTGCTGGCCGGGCCAGGGCCTTTGCCGCCGGGCAGCTTCCCAGCGCCCCGCCGGATCCGGAGACGCTCCGGGCGCCAGGGGAGCGCATCCGCTGCCGGGCGGGTACCAGCTCCTTTTGGCTTACCTACGATGGCCGTCTGCTTCCCTGCGGCATGTGGCAGACGCCCGCAGTATCCTTGACCGATGGCCTGACCTTTGCCCAAGGCTGGGAAAGGCTGAAGCAGCAAACCCAGCAGGTTTGCCTGCCCGCTGCTTGCGGTAGCTGCGGCCTGCGCCGGTTTTGCGAGGTCTGTGCCGCCGCCTGCTGGGCGGAAAACCAACGCTTCGATGCCGTGCCGGAATACCTGTGCCAAAAGACTCAGGCTACGGTGGCGGCAATGAAAGCCCTTTGTAGGGAGGAACCATGAAACGAAACCCTCAATTTGTCTTGCGGGAGCTCGATGACGAGGCCATTTTGGTACCGATTTCCGGCGAGCTGAACTTTAACGGCGTGATCGGCTTAAACGGCGTTGCCAGAACCATTTATGAATCCCTTGACCAAGCCAAGGATTTCGACCACCTGGTGGAGATCCTCTGCGCCCGATACGACGCGCCCCGGCAGCAGATCGCCGAAGACACGGCGGAATTTCTCCGGCAGCTTCGGCAGCAGCGGATTCTGTTAGACGAGCCGTGAACGCCCTGCACTTTGCCATAGCCGGGGTGGGGATGACGGTTCGCGGGGAAGAAGTCCTGACCTGCTCCTCCCGCTGGCGGCAGTTTGCCGCCGATCCGCCGCCGCCAGGGCTTTTCTATGACCTTGCCCTTGCCCCCTGCCTGCCAAGCCCGGATGGGCCAGTTACCTATCGAACCCCCCGGGTGCAGGTGGCTGGCGGCTTGCGTACCTATTATAATGTGGAAACTGGCCGGCCGGTGGCAGCTGTCCGGGCCGCTTCACCAAACCGCTGGCAAATCACCGTCTTGCAGGAGCTGCGGCCCTGGGCCGTGGCGGTGGAGCATCTGGTAGAACCGTTTGCCTTGCCTCATGCCCTGCTTTCCGTAAAGCGGCTGATGTGCCACTGTGCCTATCTGGATGTGGGCGGAAGGGCGCTGCTCTTCCTTGCTCCCAGCGGCACGGGGAAAACCACCCAGGCGGAGCTTTGGCAGCGCTGCCGGGGCAGTACAATCGTCAACGGCGACCGAGCCGCCCTGTCCTTAACCCCCCAAGGGGTGATGGCGTGGGGCCTGCCCATTTCCGGCTCTAGCCCCTGCTGCCATAACCAAACCCTGCCTGTGGCGGCCCTTGTCAGCCTTTCCCAGGGGCGAGAAAATGTGCTCACCCGGCTTAGGGGAAGGGCGGCGTTGGGACATCTGCTGCGCAGCGTGTATTTGCTGCCGGAATTTGCCGCCGACGGCCCTAAGGCTACCGCTTTGGCCATGGAAATTGTCCAGGCTGTGCCGGTGTACGCGTTTTCTTGCTTGCCCGATGAAACAGCCGTTGCCTGCCTGGCCCAGACCATCGGCCAATAAGGAAAACCCATAGCCCATATGGGCTATGATGACCTGTGAATTCGTAATCTTTGCGGAGAACTCCGCGTAAAGCCGAAGATAGAAAGGAAGGAAGCCTTGTGAAACAACCCTATGAAAAGCCCGCGATGATCGTAGAATCCTTTACCACAGAGACTTGGTTATGCGCCTGTGCGGTAGACAATCCATTGCCCTCCCAGCTGGAGCAATGCGGATACTATGATGATACCCTTGGCTTTACCTTATTCAATAGTGGATGGACGGCCTGTGATGACGGAGGTTCGTCTGGCGGCAGCAACTATTACTGCTACCATGTGTCTGCCAACAACCTGTTTACTTCCTAATGAGATGCAAAGGAGAGAGCACAATGAAAACCAATCATAGAGTGTTATCCTTGCTGCTAAGCCTGTGCTTGCTGATTTCTCTGTTTGCCGGCTTGACCCTGCCGGCAAGCGCGGCGTACGCGGGCACTGGCACCTTCAGCAAGTACACGGAAGAAACCCTGGCCACCGGCGATTACGTCCTGGGCCTGGAGGACAGCGGCACCCTTCATGCCATCAACAATACGGAGGATACCTCCTGGATCCGCGAAACCGATGTGACGGTGACCAACAGTACCATCACTGATCCGGATCCCTCGGTGGTCTGGCACTTCGACGCCGATGCGGGAACTTTCTGTAACGAGGACACTGGTAGGTATCTGTACTGCCTCAGTAACAATAGCAACAATTATGGTTGCTGCGGCGATACCGCCGGCGTACACACCATGACCCGAAACACTGATGAGGCCACCTACCTGGTTGCCACCAATAACGATTACGGTACGTGGATCCTTCGCCGGGGATATTCTTACTCTTCCTCTACCGGCGTAACAACGTACGGCTACCGGTACTATGCCACCGCTACCGACGCCTCTAACATTTCCTTTTATGCCCTGGGACAAACGCCGTCCCAAGAATACACCGCTACCTTCTCTTTGCTAGGTACGGTGGAGGATACCCTTACCCAAACCGGGACAACCATCACCCTGCCCTCTACCGGCAGCAAAGTTCAGGATACCAATACCTATCTTTTCCAGGGATGGACGGTGGGAACTTACACTGGAAGCAAAGCACCATCGACCTTGTATTCTGCCGGAACCACCTATACCCTCACCACGGATACCGTCTTCTACGCCGTGTACACCTGCCTGAATAACGACACCTGGACCCTGGTGCAGTCCGCCAGCGGCCTGGTTTCCGGAGATTATTACCTTCTGGCTACCACTGAGGACGATGAAACTGTCGGTTACGCTGCCAGTGCGATGCAGCAGAACGATTATCGGCAGCTGGTGGAGATCAATGTCCAAAATCAGACCATCCATACCCCTGTTGCCGGCAGCGACAGCGAAGCCCTTCCCGCGGCCCTGATGCTGGGGGGAGAGGAAGATGCTTGGACCTTATATAGCCCCGCCAATGGCGGCTACTATAGTGTGCCTGCATCAGGTGATAGTAACCGTCTGACGATCAGCGCCGAGGACAATGACTATACCAAGGCCACCATTTCCTTTGACGAAGCTGCTGAAGCGGCCATTACCTTTACCGGCAGACCCGACCGCAATGTGATCCGGTATAACTCTACCAGCGGTCAGGAGCGGATCAGCTGCTATACTAACGGTCAGAACCCGGTCTATCTCTACCACAATGTTAGTGTGATCAACTATACCACCGAGCGGAGGGCGGCCACTACCATAAGCGCCGGCATTAAGGTGATCATTGGCCAGGGTACGATTACAGCCCAGCAGGAAGGAAACAGCTGGACGGCCGATGAAACCACCAGCGATGCCAACAACGGGATAACCTTCACCACGTCTGAGGGCAGTCCAGTGGTTCTGGTGACCATGACCCCCAAAGCGGGCTACTATGTTTCCGCCCTGTCGGTCAACGGCTCCCGGATTGGAAAGGATCAGTGGACTTATGCGGGTAACGGCGCTTACACCGCCCAGATTACCTTGCCGGAGATAAGCACCACGGCATGGATTAACGTGGCCTTCCTTCCCCGCCGATCCGGCCTGGGTATCACGGCCATGCGGGCCGAAACCATGGAAGAGGGCTATTATGTTATTACCGGCCCTGTGGGAACGAGCTATGACTACACCGCGGAAAATACTTATCTGCTCTATGGCAGCGACGATTTGACCAAGGGGAACCTGGTGAGCCGCAAAGGCGCTGCAGTTCTACTGACGGATTTGGGCGTTACCTTAGACCTGAACCGGGATGTCCATATGGACGGTCTGAACGAAAACTGCTTGTATTATTTCACCCCTGTGACGGATGAAACCACTGGTGACACCTACTATTCTATCCGTATGGTGGGCGCGGAGGAAGGAGATTACTATCTATATACCGGCGAGAGCGCTGAAGCCTCTGGCGGCAATATGTTTGTGACCAAGGTTACCGACCCCACAGCCATGCCGGATAACTGCCTGTGGAAGGTCACCTTGGATCCCGATACCGGCAAGGCAAAAATCGAAAATAAGTACAACAGCCGTGTGCTTTTGTTTAACAATGACGTCGACAACAACCAGTTCCGCGCCTATAGAAATTCTGTCTATTATGACACAGACGGAACGTTCTTAAACAAAACCAATTTCTATGAAACCATTTTGTATAAGGCTACTGTGGGCGCCTTTTTGGTGCGCTTCACCAAAGAAGGCTCCGGCTCCGGCACCGTAAGAGCCTATAACGCCACCAATAAAGAAAATGTGGCTTCCGGCTCTGTGCAGAGCATAGGCAGCAGCATCAACTTTACCATTACCCCTTCCGACGGCTCTTTGCTGGAGGCCATTACCATCAACGATGTCACCTATACCGGAGACGAGCTTGCTGCAATCATCACCCAGAAAAACAGCAGCTATATCCTGACCCAAACCGTTACCGGCAATCTGGAGGTGGTGGTGAGCTTCGGCCGGATAGAAAACCCCATCACGGTTAATTACTATGTCAACGCCAAATTGGCTGCCATCAGCACCGATGGCGGAACCACCTGGCAAAACAGCCCGGTTTCCGAGACGGCAACCAATAAATATTATGTAGACCTGGATGACGGAACGAAGTTTAAGGTGGGGAGCAATGAATATGCCTACAGTAACCTGACCTTTGACAAGGCCAAGGTGACCATCAACGGCAGCACTGTGGAAAATGCCGACATTGCAGCGCCCTTGGCCGTGGAGAGCGGCAGCGAGGTAAGCGTCTATCTCCTTACCACCGCGCTGAACCTAAGCAAAACGGTGAAGGAGACTACCGCAAAAACCGCCTATAACAGTGAAACCAACCAATACGGCGGCGAAAGTGCCTATGGCACCTTCACTAACGACAACAACATGGATAGCAACGGTAACATTAAGCAAACCTATGATGTGACCCTGTCCATGAGCTGCGCGGATGTGCAGGAAGGAGAAATACAGGCCAAAAACACCGACATTATTTTGGTGCTGGATAACTCCAACTCCATGTATCCGCCTTATTCCAGCTATGCCGAAAACACCAGAAGCGCTGTAAGCGCATTCTTGGATATTGCTTTTGCCGAAAATAACGCGGCCAATAACCGAGTGGCTTTGGTGAAGTTTGACTCTTATGCCTCGGCCTACAACGGTTCCGATTTTGTCTCGTGCAATGGCACGGCCACCGGCTATACCAGCCTGTCTGACAGCTGCTTCCTTGATGACAGCAGCGCGATAAAAGACTTGGTAAACAACCAAATTCTGGTGCAGGAAGAAGATACTGGAAACGGCGCCACCAACACCGAAGGCGGCTTCCTTATGGCCGAGGCCGTAGCCAGAGCCAGAACCGATGACAGCCGGCCAATCCTGGTGCTGTTCTTCACCGATGGCTGTCCTACCGTCCGATACAGCGGCAGCGCAACGCCGGTAAGGGATTTGACCCAATATATCAGCGCTACGTCTACCATCACAACCACCTACAGTGGAGGACTGGATACTTCTGCCCTGGAGTTTAACGCCGCCAGAGCCGCAGCCGACTCCCTGAATGATTACATAAAGGGAATCAACGAAAATTCCAAAACTTATGCCGTGGCCTTGCTCAGTGAAAGCAGCGAGGAAGAGCAGAAGGTGGCCAACTATCTGCTTAGCCACAGCGACGCGAAGAAATTCCAGGATGTGGCGGGAAGATCCAATTACGCCTATATCAACCTGACCAATAACGGCGTAACCTATACGGTTACCGCGTACCTGGAAAACGACGCCTATTGGAAAAGCGAGAGCAATGTAACGGTGACGGATCTCTACCTGCCCATCACCGATACTCTGGACGCCTCTGCGGATTTGGTGCAAATCTTTAAGGACATTGCCTACACCGTTTCCCCGGATGTCTATGTACAGGGCAACCTGAAGGACACCATTCCTGCCAGCTTTGCCCTGACAGCAGACAGTAAAGCAGCTCTTGAAGCCGCTGGCTACACCGTAACCGCCAATGCCAACGGGACCACCCTCATCAGCCGCAGCGGCATTGAGTTGAAAAAAGACCTTGAAACCATCACCTATCAGGTGGAGTACCAGGGCAGCGGTTATGGCACGGTGTATACCAACACTAGCGCCACGCTGACCTACCGCGATTTGACCACTGGCCAAACCATCAACGCGGCATTTGCCCGGCCTGTGGCTAAGGTCATCCCCTGGACTGTGAATGACTATGAGGAAGCGGAGCTCAAAGAGGAAGCCAGCATCGATGTTGCCCAAAACGATCTTTTTTCCGCTCTGACCAACGCCGGCTATACGGTTCAGGACTACCAGGTGTACCTGACCGATGCAAACGGTGTAAGAACCACCTATTTGGATAAAATCGAGCAGCAAAATTGCAAGTTTGACGCGACCATCGACAGTACCAGCGGCACCGTAACCTTCTCTACCAATGTGGCCGGTTCCTATACCTTCTATTACCAAGTGGAGGCCACCGTGGTCAGTCCTTTGGGGGCAGAAACCACTGTTTTCTCCCGGGCTACCCAAGTGGATGTGGTTGTGCCTAATGTGGATCTGGAGAAAACCGCCGCTGAGGTCACCCAAAACAACGACTATGCCAGCTATGTGACCCAGGATGACCACGGCAACGTCAACCAAGTCTACCTGGTGGAGCTGCGGGTGCAAAAGGATGACCCGGCCAACGCCATCACAGACGGAGTGATCACCGATGTTATTCCGGCAGGCTTTACCTATGTTCGCCTGATATCCAACACCGTGGGTGATGTGGATGCTTCCGTGGCAAATACGGCAAACACCCTGTATATCCGCAATATCGATTCTCCCTCCGGTGACAGCAAGGAGATTGTGGTGCGGTACCTCATTCGACGGACGGAGGGCTACAAAAACGATGGCTCTGGCTATACCAACACCTACGCCAAGCTGGACTATGTTTTCGATGACAATGCCACGTCCACTACCCAATATTTCCCCCAGCCGGTAGCCGGCCTGAATCCCTTTACGGTGGACGATACCTATATTGGCTTCCCCGGCGTCACCTCCACCGGCACTGTGCTGACCAACGACCTGATGAGCGCCGATCCTGTCCAGCTGCGGGACTACCCGGTCAGCGACAGAACCGTCTCTCTGGTGGATGAAAACGGCGCTAAGCTTACCTCAGAGCAGGCCAGCGAAACCTATGGCATCACCCTAAAAGTGAACGATGACGGAAGCATCCAGTACACGATACCGAATGATCCCGCCGATAGCTATACCTTCTACTATGTGGTGGAAGAAACCGTCGCCCTCCCCGATGGCAGCACCTATGCTAAGGACAATAGCGAGACTCTGACCTCCCGGGTTACCACGGTGGAGGTTCTGGTACCCAACGTGGATTTGAGCAAAACCGCCGCCGTGGTGTCTCCCGATGACTACGGTCTTACCGAGGAAAAGGATGAATACGGCAATGTTTACCAGCTGTATCTGTTGGAACTGAAGGTAGCCAAGAAAGATGCCAGCCACAGCATAGAAAACGGCATCATTATCGACGAAATTCCCTATGGCTTCACCTATGTAAAAGCCGTGGGGGAGAACGCGGATAAGGTAACCCAAAGCGGCAGCACCGTTTATGTCACCGGCATTACCTCTAACGCGGGCGATAGCGTGGATGTGATGACCATCCAGTTCCTGCTGCGGCGGACAACCGAGGCGCAGGTAGATAAAGACGCCAACGGCGACACCACCTTTACCTACCCCAGCCAGGTGCCAGACGGCGCGGTGTTTACCAACTCCCAGGCCACCTTCTCTTACCGCTTCTGCGGAGATTCTACCACCAACATCAAGAACTTCCCCCAGCCGGTGGCGGGCCTGAATCCCTTCACCATCAATGATACCTATGAGAGCAATCCGGGGGATACCGAGACAAAGAACGTCCTGACAAACGACTACGGCCTGATGCCCAGCACCCCCGCGTCGCTGGATAATTATCCCGTCTCTGATAGAACGGTTATCCTTACCGATGAAAGCGGCACGGCCATTACCTCTGAGGAAGCGGCCCTAGCCAGCGGCCTGGATTCTGTCACCATTGCCGCCGATGGCTCCTTGACCTATAAGATTCCCGATACCCCCACAAAAACAGAATATAATGTCTATTATGTGGTGAAAGAAACCGTTACCCGTCCCGATGGCAGCACCTATGCCATGGGGAACAGCAATACGCCTACTTCCCGCCCCACCCTGGTGACCATCACCGTAACGCTTATCCCCCAGGTGGACACCACCAATGATGTGGATATCGCCCGGCCGGGAGAAACCTATGATGTACCGGTGCTGGAAAACGACACCCTGCCCACCCCGCCGGATGGCTACAGCAAAACAGATGTCAAGATCAATCTGGTGGACGAGACTGGCGCACCAATTCCGGACGATGTGCTCCAGAAGATAGATCTCAATGTCACCGATCCCACCGATCCTGACGATCCCTCCACCGGCAAGATCACCTATACCCTGCCGGAGGATCCGGAGGATAGCTACCAGATCTATTACACGGTTACCGTCACCTTCACCAAGGAGGACGATTCCACCAAGACCATCACCAGCACCTCCGATCCCACGAAAGTGACGCTCCTGTCGGTGACGGATCAGTATATCGTCCTTGACTTTGGCCTGACCACCCAGGAGGTAGCGCTTAAGCGCACCGCCGATGTGGAGATCGCTACGAACGTGATGTCCTCCACGCTGACCACGATTGGCTTGCTTGGCTCTGACGATGCCAAGAACGATACCTATGGCAGAATCGACAATAATACTGCCGATGGAACGTTTACCTTCACTCCGAAGGTAGAAAATTCCGCCGACTTCTCCCAGGTACTCACCTATACTTATGACCATACCCTGAGCGCCAGTGCCTATGTAACGGAGGCAAAGACCCTAAGCGCCAAGGTGTATGTGGTGCCTGCCAATAACGTGTATTACGAGGAGAACTTTGCCACCTGGGATAAGGACTGGATCGAGGATGGAACTGCCACTACCGCTGCCCAAAACGCCGGCAGCGACCATAACGCGGATGTGCATGGGTATGACCAGGCCTATGCCGCTACCAGCACCTATTCCCAGGGCGTCCAGATGTATACCACTGTTACTTCCACCGATAAAGAGCATGACGGCTACTTCACCTTCACCGGCACAGGGTTCGACATTATTGGCGAAACCAGCCCCAACAGCGGCGTTCTGGTGGCGGAGGTTTATACGCCCGAGCAGGTGGTAAACGGTCAGGTACCCTCTGGAACAACGCCGGTCAAACGCTTCCTGGTGGATACCTATCTGGATAATGGCCAGGAAAACACCACCTTCTACCAGGTCCCGGTGATCCATTGTGCCGATCTGACCTATGGCACCTATGTGGTCAAGATCCGCGCGGTGTATGTCAGCATCTTTGACCATAACCTGACGGCCACCAGAAGGATGGTTAGCGACAAGACCATCCGCCAGGCTCTGGGCCTAAGCGAGGATGAGCCGCTGGAGATCCAAACCATTTCCACCACCCAGACCGCCGCAGCTACCACGGCAAGGCGCAGCGCTCCCGCTGCCGCCAACGGCCAGTATAATGGCTATGTGGATGCCATCCGCATCTATAACCCCTTGGGCACGGTGACGGAGGCAAATAAGATCGCCTACACGGCCTATACCGCCGCCGGCGAGCTGAACCCCACCTTTGCCAACATCAAAGATTCCCTGGGAGACGCCTCTACCTGGAAGTATGGCAACACCAGCACCGGCACCCTCTATGTGGCAGGTGATGATAGCACCGCAAAGGACGGAGCCAATACCTACTCTGCCGGCGGCATCTACTTCACCGATTCCGAAGAGGAGCTGCAGGTGGATGATGAAGGCTATGTGTTGAAGGATGGCCAGCGCGTCACCTTCACCGATGGTGACGCCTCTTGCGAAGTGTATGTGAAGGACACAGAAGTGACGCCAGAGGGGTCCACAGAGACAAGCACTGTCAGAGGCTTCTTCATCGTCAATGCCGCAGGAGAAGAGCAGCAGCTCACCACTGCCCAGGTGAATTCTCTTGGCATTGTTTGCTACAGCAGCAAGTATCAGGCCATTGGGCCGGAAAACGAGGTGTATCTGCAGAAAAATCAGGGTGTGTTCTTTACTCTGGCCGATCCCAGCGCCCAGGTGCAGATCAGCGCCAAGCTGCCCTTTGGCGCCTCAGCGGATCTGCGGATCTATGACTTCAATGCCGGACAATGGGTGAAGTTCCAAACCATCACCTCCCGCACAGAGATGTACTATGCGATTGCCAGCAAATATATCAGCAGTGGTGGTGAAATTGGCTTGCGGCTGTCCGTAGACACGTCTGAAGGCACGGTTCTGGCCCTTTGCAATGTCAAATGCACCGGCAGCGCCGCTGCAACCTCCGCAGAGGTGTTTGCCGCCCCCACCACCCGTTCGATCCTGCGTATGCTGGCCATTTTCGATGACAGCAATACCCTGCCGGCCCAGCCGGAGACACCGCAAAGCGACAGCGCGTTGACCTTTGTGCAGAAGTCCATCTCCTGCACCAGCCAGATCGAAAGCCAGTTTGCCGTAGATCCCACCGCCCTTGCCGCGTATAGCGACTTCTACGTCACCTTTACCCAGCATAAGGCCGACGGCTCCACCGTTACCACCGAAAACCGTGACCCCCAGGCCCTAGGCGACCTGTTGGTGTTCACCTACGCCACCGCCGCCAAGGAGCTGACCGACACGGTAGAGGTTACCCTTTACGGCCAAAAGGATGGCCAGTGGGTCCAAGGAAGCACCGTCAACTGGTGCGTCCGGGATGGGGTCATGGGGCTGCTGAGCAGCGGCGCCGCCTCCGAGAAGCTGCGCACCCTGCTGGTTGACCTGCTCAACTACGCCGCCGCTGCCCAAATCCAGTTTGCTTACCGCACAGACGATTTGGCCAACAGCGCCCTAACGGAGGAGCAAGCCTCCTGGGCCACCGCCGATATCATCGCCAACGCCGATGTTTGGGTGGAAGGCGAGGACAGCTGCTTTGTTACCAGCAGCTTGAGCCTTTCCAGCCGCATTGAGGTCGTCCTGGTGGTCGATCCCGGCGACTATACGAAGGAGCAGCTTAAGGCTCAGGTTGCCTATGAGGATCGAAACGGCCAAACCCAAACCGTTACCCTAGATGGCAGCAGTTTCCTTTCCAGCGACAGCTATCTGCTGCTGCCCGTCAATTGCCTTGGCGCGGCGGATCACGCCGGTGACCTTACCGTCACCCTTGTGGACGCTTCCAGCGGCCAGCCGGTAAGCGGCGTCTATCATTGCAGCGTCACCGGCTTTGTGGCCCGGTATCAGCAAAGCGCGTCCGCCGACGAAACCACCGTGGCCCTGTGCAACGCCATGCTGCGGTATGTACAGTCTGCTAAGGCGTACTTCTCCGCCAACTAAACATTCCCTAACCCGATAAACAACCAATGGCGCCCCTGTCCAGAATCGCTCTGGGCAGGGGCGTTTGGCCCTGTGGGGCGTCCCTCCACCCCTGTTTCCTAAAAATTCATGGGGCCAAGCCCCAGCTTTTGCTTGCCAAGAGGCCAAATCCATGATAAAATGGCATTACTGTAGATGATCCATAGAAGGAAGGGGTGCTCCGGTGCGCATTGTAGAGGGCTTTCAACTGCGGGAGCTTTTGGACGAAACCATCGCCGTGCCTGGCGGCCCGGCGGCAAGCCGGCTGTCTGGGCTGATTTCGCTCAATGAGACCGGCGTGTTTCTCTTTCGCCTGCTGCAAACCCAGCAAACCCGGCAGTCCTTGGAACAGGCGCTGCTGGCAAATTACGATACCACCCCTGCCCAAGCCCAGGCCGATGTGGAAGCGTTCCTCAAGGGCCTTCGGCAAACCGGCATTTTGCTGGAGGAAGAATAACCCCATCTTTTACCGCCGCCGGGCCGTTGGCCGTGGCGGCGGTTTTGCGCTTCTTGCCGCTTCTTGCCGTTTTTTGGCGCTGCGCCGCCGTTTTGGTTCTATAGCAAAACCAGAGCCTGCTTAAGGGCCGGTTCTGGTTTTGCTGTAGAATTTTTTTCGCTGAACTGCAAAAATATCCCCTGCGGATTCGTTTTATGGGTAGAAAGTCAAAAGAAAGGGGAAATACCTGCTTGCCTTCTGACAAACTTACCCTGTCAAGCCTGGAATGGGTGGTGGCCACCTACACGCCGGATCTTCTGCGCCTGGCCTTTGTGTATACCAAAAACCATGCCGACGCAGAGGATATTGTCCAGGAGGTGCTGCTTACCTATGTGCAGGCGAAAAAAACCTTCCCCAATGAGGCGGCGCGGAAGGCTTGGCTGTTAAAGGTCACCGCCAACCGCAGCAAGGATGTCCTCCGCTCTGCCTGGCGAAAGCGCCGGGCCAGCCTGCCGGAGGAGCTTTCCTACCTGCCGCCGGAGGAAGGGGAGCTTCTCTCCCTGGTGCTGGGTTTGGAGGATAAGTACCGGGCGCCTTTGCACCTGCACTATTACGAGGGCTATACCTTGGCAGAGATCGCCCAGGTGCTGCGTGTCCGCCCGGCAACGGTGGGAAGCTGGCTCCACCGGGGGAGAAAAAATTAAAGGAAGCCATAAACGCTGCCTCCGGCGCCACGCCGCAGACACAAGATCCGGAAAGGAGGAAGTTTTGATGAGACAGACCTATAACAGCGCCATGGAGCACCTGCGGTTTTCCGAGGATTTTGGCGAAACCACCATGGATACCTTGACCCAGGCCCTTCGGCCCCAACGACCGGCCCGGCGGGGCTGGCTCACCGCCGCCTGTGTGTGCGCCCTGTGCTTGGTGATGATCGGCACCGCCTTGGCGGTGTCTCCCACTTTGCGGAATATGCTGTTTCGTGTCCGCCAGGTAGAGGAAACCGGGCTGGCGGGTCTGCCGGAGACGGAGAAATCCAAACCTATGACAATGTGTCGGCCCACTATGTGCCCTTGGAGGGCCAATTTGCCATGAACGAGGGCATGGACGGTTTTGTGCAAATGGAAGTGGAGGGCGAGATCGTGTATTCCCAGTTTACGGAGAATACCAGCTTGTGCCGGCGCAGGGCATCCCCTATCGGCACACCATCACCTACCAAGGGCAAAGCTACGATTTGGACTTTGTCTATTATGGCGGCCCAGATCCCGCTGTGCGTGATCAGGGGAAAGGCGATCTGTATGTCCGTGCCACCGAGGAAGAAAACCTGGTCAGCGTGTGGATCCCCGGGGAAAACGGCCTGGACTATCCCGTGCTGATCCGTTTGGATACTTGGGCGCTGGAGGCGCCCCCGGAAAACTGCCAATTCGCTCTGCCTGAGGATGTAATCATGAGCCGGTTGGGAGACACAGAAACCTATGTGTCGGTGGGACACATCAGCTGTCCCGACTTTGGCCCGCTGGCCCTGGCCTGGGCGTATGTGGACGATGCGGCAAGCCTTAGCCAGTACCATGTCTATCTTTTGCATGGGGATACCGGCCAGGTCACCGATCTGGGAGTGTTCAAATACGTCAATCTGTGGATTTCCCAAGGGAAGGTGTTTCAGCTTGAACGCCGATCCGGCCAGCTGACCGTGTGGCAGGATGGGCAGTTTGTGCCCGCCATTACCGGGGAACAGAGGGTCAGCCAGATCAATGAGGACTATGTGGCCCTTATGCCCGCGCTGGGCCAGGAGAAAGACTTGACCTTGGTGAACATCCATACCGGGGATACTCTGGTTCTGCCCGACTGCGCGGAGCTTGCCGGCAATGAGGGCCTTACCAATCCCTCCGGCACCCGGCTGACGCTTACCCGGCGCAATGTAAATCGGGAAAACGGCCTGAATACCCAGCAGCTTGTGGTGGCGGATCTGACCACCGGCAATTGCACCGTGCTCAACCGAGAGCCTGTGAGAAAGGAAATCATGGCCGGCTGGTATGACGACAACCGGTACATCATCTGCACCCAGGATAGCGATGGGTAATATTATTTGCTGGTATACGAATTTTCGGACTTTTAATATTTGACAAACGTTTTGCCATGTGGTATGATAGGAGCACCTCGGCAATACAGGAGGTGCTCCTATGACCAACGCATTTTTCTATGAGGGAGAGTATTATCTCCTTCCCCCAGATTGCGGCACAGTGGAGGAGCTGCTGGCCCGGCATGGGGATGGTAAAAAGTTCGACGTTCCGCTGCTGCGGGAAAAAGAAAGTGTCGCCCCCTACTTTTTGGCGGAAAACATAAAGGAAAAGTCCTTGCGGATCAACCCTGACCAGGTGTATCCCGCCCAGGTGGAGGTGATGCCGGAGCAGGAATATCGCCGTCGGCTGCTACAAGACAGTGCGCTGCGGCAGTATCATAACCAGTACATCCACCACAAGCACCGCAGCGCCCGTAGCGTGCAAAAGTCTCCTGGGGAGGATCTGCCGGTAAACCGCTGGATCAAAACCTTTGTGAAAACCTTTGGCAGCCTTGGCCTGGAAGAGGCCATCGACCGGGGAGACGCGGATCAGGCGGAGCAGCTGTTTGCCAACAGCCTAAAGGATATGGTCACCACCGTGTTTCCTTCCTTTTATATGGGGAAGGAGCAGGAAAAGTATTGCCTGTATTTCCTTGCCTGCGCCTCAGAGGAAACCGCCCTGTTTTACTTCCACTTGGCCTGTAGGCTGGCGGAAAAGTACCATAAAACCTGGCGTATTCTCAACTATATTCCCCAGGGCTTTTATGCCCCCCAGGCCAAACGGCCCCAGGGCGTGGTGTTTGATTGGGAGTTTGGCGTGCAGCCCTGTATCCACCTTACCATTTATGCCCCGGAAGAAGAGCAGCTGCCTGCTTATCTGTGGCTTTGCGGCCTGGTGGGAGAAGACGCCCTGCGCAATGTCTGCGGCGATTATACCTTTGTCTCGCCGGATAGCCGCAGCCAAATCCAGCCGCCGGAGAGCCTTGCTCCTGCGGTGAAGCAGATCGCAGCCAGGGAACCGGCGCTTTTGGTTCCTCCGGTGCGGATGGTTGCCATACCCAGCCGGAAAAACGGGCTTTACGGCCTGGCCACCATCCGGCTGCCGGGGGTGTTCAACGAGTTTATCTGCCCCCTGGCCGCGGGAAAGCTTCCCCAAGACATTTGGCACACCAGCAGCCTTCTCCAGGACCTGCCCTTGCCTGTGGCCCGGCTGGTGGTGCACGGTAAGGGCGACTTTGACCTGGTCAACAGCGTTGCCACAGGCAAGGAGCCTTGCACGGAAATGGTCAGGCGAACCTTGATGGAAGAGCTGGCAAACGTGATTTTGCCCATAGCCCAAACCATCGCCGAGGACACCGTGGAGGTTTGGAGCCTGGTGCTCAACCGGGAAAAGCTGCTGGATAAGCTGCACCGCTTCGCGCCGGCGTTCCAGCGTTATCCTGGAAAGCTGTGGCTGTATACGGCCAACCGCACCGCCGGAGGCTGCTACCAGCTGGACTATGCCATGACCCGGCAAATGCCGGAGCCGGTTCTTTGGGACAACCTTGAGGACGAAGCGCCGTAAAATACCGGCCAAGGGCCGCTGTATAGAACGAATCTAAGCCCCCAACAGACGGCACGCCGTCTGTTGGGGGCTGTGTAATTGGGAAAAGACGTTGCTCCTAATTTTTACATCTGCCTGCCAAGACGCGGCTACCTGCTGCAAAATTCCCGGTTGTGCAGCAGCTCGTGGGTTTTGCCCTTAAGCAGGGTGTCGTAGGCGGTTTGCACCATGGGGTTTTCGTTGCACTTTTTGATGACGGAAGCGCCGTCGGCATGATAGATGCCTCTGGTGCGTGCGGCCTTGGTGCGGTCACCGGCCAGACGGGGCTGACCGCCGCCCATGATGCAGCCTCTGCGGCAGGCCATGATCTCAATGAGATGGTATTGCTTTTCTCCCCGGCGTACCTGCTCCATCACCTTGCGGGCGTTGGCCAGGCCGCTGGCCACACAGATGTTGATGGCGGAGCCTTCAAAGGGAATGGAAAATTCCCGGATAAAACCGGCCTCCCGCACGCCGCTTTCCGCAATCTTTTGCAGGGTCAGCTTGTCGTGCCCTGGTACCAGGCGGCGGATCACCGCTTCGGTAACGCCGCCGGTGACGCCGAAAATGACGCCGCCGCCGGAGCCAAAGCCAAAGGGGATGTCGGCGGCCTCCGGCTCCAGGTCTTCAAAGCGGATGCCGGTGGTTTTGATCATGTCGATCAGTTCGGTGGTGGTCAGCACATAGTCGGTGTCCTTTTCCCCCTTGGTGTAGCTGTTGGGCCGGTTGGCCTCCATCTTTTTGGCGGTGCAGGGCATGATGGATACCATGGCGGTTTCGCGGCCATCGGGGTTGTTGACCGGATCGCGGTAGTATTCCTTTACCATGGCGGACATCATCGCCTGGGGAGAGCGGCAGGTAGACACGTTTTCGGTGAATTCCGGGAACTGATCTCCCACAAATTTTACCCAGGCCGGACAGCAGGAGGTCAGCAGCGGCAGCTTGCCGCCGTTTTTCCAGCGGTCAAGAAATTCGGCGCTTTCCTCGATGATGGTCAAGTCGGCGCTGAAGGCGGTGTCGTATACCTCGTTAAAGCCCATCCGGTGCAGCACGTTTACGATTTTGCCCATGACGTTTTCGCCCTTGGGCAAACCAAAGGCATCGCCCAAGGCTACCCGAACCGCAGGCGCCACCTGGGTCACGACCCGGATCTCCGGGTTGGCCAGCAGATCCCACACCTTGCCCCGGTTGTGGTTGATGGTAATGGCCGCCGTAGGGCAGAATACCCGGCACTGACCGCAGTTGACGCAGTCTGTGGCGGCGATTTTTTTGTCAAAGGCGGGCATGACCATGGTGTCGCTGCCCCGGTCGGCAAAGCCCAGCACGCCTATGCCCTGCAGCTCCTCGCATACCCGCACGCAGTTGCCGCAAAGAATGCACTTGTTGGGATCCCGCACGATGGAGGGAGAGCTAAAATCCAGGGGCCGGGGGGCGTTGTAGTTGGTAAAGCGCACGCTGCGTACGCCGTACCGGTGGGCCAGGGCCAGAAGATTGCAGTCGGCGCTTTTTTCGCAGATGGTGCAGTCTCGGCAGTGGGCAGCCAGCAGTAGCTCAATGATCAGCGTCCGATGGCGCTGCAGCCGGGGGGTGTTGGTAAAGATCACCATGCCGTCTCTCGGATGTTCCGAGCAGGAGGCAAACAGCCGGCCCCGGTCATCCTCCACGGTGCAAAGCCGGCAGGAGCCAAAGGTGGATAGCTCGGAATGGTAGCAAAGGGTGGGGATGTCCACGCCTGCCTTGCGGATCACCGTCAGCAGATTCCGTTCATCGGTGAAGGTCACCCGTTTTCCGTCAATTGTAATGTGTCCCATAGCGTTTCCCTCCTTAGGCTTCCACATAGATGGCGTCAAAGGCGCAGTTGTCCTTGCAGGCGGCGCACTTGATGCAGGCGGCGGGGTCGATGTGATAGCTTTGCCGGGGCACGCCGGTGATGGCGCCCACAGGACAGTTCTTGGCACACTTGCCGCAGCCCTTGCAGTATTTTGGATGGATCACGAACTGTCGCAGGGCGGTACATACCTTGGCCGGACATTTTTTGTCCACGATGTGGGATATGTATTCCTCCCGGAAGGTGGCCAGGGTGCTAAGTACCGGCAAAGGGGCGCTCTTGCCCAGGCCGCAAAGGGCCATGCTCTTTACCATGATGGCCAGCTCTTCCAGATGCTCCAGATCCTCCATCTGACCTTGACCGTCAACGATCTTTTCCAGGATTTCCAGCATTCGCTTGGTGCCCTCCCGGCAGGGGACGCACTTGCCGCAGGATTCCCTTTGGGTAAAGCTCATAAAGAACCGGGCTACCTCAACCATGCAGGTGTGCTCATCCATAACCACCAGGCCGCCGGAGCCGATAATGGCCCCGTAGGCCTTGATGGATTCAAAATCCAGCGGTACATCCAAATGGGCCTGGGTAAGACAGCCGCCGGAGGGGCCGCCGATCTGCACGGCCTTGAACTGACAGCCATCCTTGATGCCGCCGCCGATGTCAAAAATGATCTGCCGCAGCGTGGTGCCCATAGGGACTTCGATCAAGCCGGTGTTTTCAATGGCGCCGGTGAGAGAAAAGGTCTTGGTGCCGGGGGTGCCTTCCGTGCCGATGCTGCGGTACCACTGGGGCCCGTTGAGTACGATCATGGGCACGTTGGCGTAGGTCTCAACGTTGTTGAGCACCGTGGGCTTGGCCCATAGGCCCTGCTCTACCGTCCGGGGGGGCTTTACCCGGGGCATCCCCCGGTTGCCCTCGATGGAGGCGGTAAGGGCGCTTCCTTCGCCGCACACAAAGGCGCCCGCGCCCCGGTTGATGTGCAGGTGGAAGGAAAAGCCGCTGGAAAGGATGTTGTCTCCCAGCATGTGCCGCTGCTCAAGCTGGGCAATGGCGTGCTGCAGCCGGGCCACGCTGTTGGGATATTCCGCCCGGACGTAGATGTAGCCGTTTTCCGCGCCCACGGCGTAGCCGGCGATCATCATGCCCTCAATGAGCTTGTAGGGATCGCCCTCCATAACCGAGCCGTCCATAAACGCGCCGGGATCGCCCTCGTCGCCGTTGCAGACCACATACCGCTGTTTTTCCCGCTGGCCGGCTACCTGCTTCCACTTGCGTCCGGTGGGGAAGCCACCGCCGCCCCGGCCCCGCAGGCCGGAGGCGTCCACCGCCTGCACCACTTCCTCTGGGGTCATGGTGAACAGGGCCTTCATAAAGCCGGCAAAGCCGCCGCTGGCCAGATATTCGTCAAAGGATTCGGCGTCGTATTTGCCGCAGTTGGACAAAACCACCCGGGTCTGCTTGGCCAGGAAGGGGATGTCCTCCGGGCTTTGATAGGCAACCCCCTTTTGGGTGTATAAAAGGCCGGTGACGACATTGTCCTCCAGCACGGACTTTTCAAAAATTTCCCAGCAGTTTTCCGGCTGAACCTTGGTGTATTGGATCACCCGATCGCCCTTTTGGATCCGTACCAGCGGCCCCAGCTCGCATACGCCCTGGCAGCCGGTCTTTTTCACGCCAATGTGGCTGCCCTCGTCAGGGGCAAAATCTACCACCACGCCGGGGGTGTTTTTGGCGATGGTCAAAAATTCCTGGTAGACCTTGGCCGAGCCTGTGGCAATGCAGCCGGTGCCGGAACATACCAAAATGCGGCAGTCGTAGCGGGCCAGGCTGTCTTTGGCCGCCTGGACGGCGGAGAGAAGCGCTTGTTTTGTTTCGATCATTGTGTTTCACCTCGCAGCTCGGCAATCAAGGCCCGAGCCTTTTCCGGGGTCATTTTGGGGTGGACGTCCTCATTGACCATCATGGTGGGCGCCAAGCCGCAGGCGCCGAGACAGGATACCGTTTCCAGGGTGAAGAGCATGTCGTCGGTGGTGTGCTTTTTGGCGTTTAGTCCCAGCTCCTTTTGCAAGGCATCCAGGATGGGCGCGGAGCCGCGCACATGGCAGGCAGTGCCATCGCAGACCTTGATGATGTATTTTCCCTTAGGTTCAAAGGAGAAGTTTTCGTAGAAGGTGGCGACGCTGTAGGCCTTGACCTCGGTGATCCCGATCTGTTGGGCCACATACGAGAGCAGCTCTCCCGGCAAATACCGGTAGACAGCCTGAAGGTCTTGCATAATGGGAATCAGCGACGCCGGAGTTTTCCCGTGCCGGTTGATGATCTCATCCGCCTTTTGGTAGTCAGTTTGCGCGAACATGGTGGGTGATCCTCCTAATTTGTTGTATGAGCCATAATTATACTACATTTTGCTGGGAAAGGGAAGAAAAAAGTAAAATAAACCGGCAGCGGTTTTGGGAAACCGCTGCCCGTTAGCGTCCCGTTTACCCATGCCGGGCCAAACGCTACCTTCCCCCTTATGCCGCCGCAGGCGTTTTCTTACCTTTTCAGCGTTGCTTTTTCCAGTATATCATATTGCCGCCTGGGATGCAAACCAAATCCTATGGTTTTTGGGGGAGGAAAAGGGACTCTCCCCCCAAAATCTGCCCATCTGCCTCGGGTGGGAGTGCCCGCCGGGGAGCTTGCCGGGTGCTGCCCGATCAGCAGCTGTGGTGCTGCTCCAGCCATAGGCCGATTCCGCCTGCTTTCCCCACCGGGCATTTGGCCGGAGAGGGGTGCCTGGCTGAAATTTTCGTTGCGATTTGTGCCGGGCTGTGGTATGATGGCGGAGTAAACCAGATAATGGAGCGATAACCTTGAAAAAATTCAATCCCTTAAAATCTGTCAGCTATGTTATGCTCATCATGCTGGTGGGAAAGCTGCTGTCTTTGGTGGCCAACCAGGTGTATCTTTCCTATTTTGGGGCGGGAAATGAGCAGCTGAACATTTTTTCCTGGGCGTTGCAGATCCCCAACTATATTTTCCAAAGCCTGGGTACGGCCCTGTCCAGCGTGGTCATTCCCATTTATGCCTCCCTCTATGTCTGCGAAAAGCGGGATGAGGCCAACCGCTTTGGCGCCAATATTGTCACCATTTCCACCGTGCTTACCCTGTTGCTGGTGGCTATTGGGATGATCCTGGCTCAGGTGCTGCCCCGCTTTACCGACTTTGCCGATAAAGACTATGCCGCCTTGGCCCTGCGGATTCTTATGCCGGTGATGGTATTTTACGGCCTGACCTATATCTACCAGGGCATTTTGCAGTCGATGAACCACTTTGTGGCTCCCGCTCTGGTCAATTTGCCCAGCGGCATTGTGATCCTGCTCTATGTGGCTCTGTTTGCCGGCCGCTTTGGGGTGACCGGACTGCTGGTGGCAGTGGTGGTGGGTCTGTTTTTGCAGGCGGCCATTTTGCTGCCCCCTGCCCGAAGGGCAGGCTTCCGCTACCGGCCGGTGTTTGATCTGAAGGATCCCAATCTCCGTAGCGCCGGCAGGATGATGGTGCCCATCATTTTGGGGGCCAGCGCCTATCAGTTCAATATGTTTTTCAACAATACCATGATGTCCAACGTGGCCCCGGACAGCGTGAGCCTGTTTAACTTTGTCCAAACCCTGATTTTGAACTCGGTCATGACCCTGGTGCTGGCCATTACCTCTGTGGCCTATCCCACGTTGACGGGCCTGGCGGCCAAGGAGGATACCCAGGGCTTTAAGGCGTCTCTCTCCGGCACCATGGGCGCTATGATCTTTCTGCTTACCCCCATAACCGTGGGCCTGATCTGTTTGGGCAAACCCCTTTTGCGGCTGATCTCCCTCCACGGCAAGGTGGTGGAGGCGGATATTGACACCGAAACGGCCTTTTTGATGATGTATTGCTTGTGTATCGTCCTTCTGGGATTGAAGGAGATCGTAGACCGGGCCTTTTATTCCCTAAAAACCACCAAAATCTCCGCCATCACCGGGGTGCTGATCATGGGGATCAACCTGATTTTGGGCTATGTGCTCAGCAAATTCACTCCCCTGGGCGCGGTGGGGATCCCTCTGGGTTACTCCTTGGCCACAAGTATAGGCACGATTTTCCTTATTGTAATGCTCCGGCGGAAAATCGGCCCCTTTGGCGGCGGCCTGGGGACAACCACAGCCAAAACCTTGCTTTCCAGCGCCATTATGGGGGCGGCTGTGCTGGGCCTTCACCGGCTGCTTACCGGAGTTTTCCCTGGAGATTCCGTCCTGACCCGGGCCATTTTGGTTCTGGGGCCTACGGCAGTAGGCGTGGTGGTGTTCTTTGCCGTGGCCTGGCTGCTGAACACCGCGCCCATCCGTCAGTTCTTTGCCAAGAAAGCAGGTTAATATGAACGTTTTGTACCTGATCAATTACGCCGGCAAGGCCGGCACGGAAAAGTATGTGGAAAACCTGGTGGCCTATCTGCATCCCCATAAGTGCCGGTGCAGCCTGGCCTATAACGTGGACGGGCCTTTGGCCCAGAAGCTGCGGGAGCAACAGATCCCCACCTTCCCGGTGACCATGAAGCATCCCTTGGATCTTTCCGCCGCCAAGCGCCTGGCGGCCATCTGCCGGGAAAATGCCATCGATATCATCCACGCCCAGTATCCTCGGGAGAATATCCTGGCCATTTTGGCCCAGAGGTATGGCAGCGGCGCAAAGGTGATCTTCACCTCTCACCTGACCATCTACCAGCCGGCCCCCTGGCGGCTGCTCAACCGGATATTTACGCCGAAAGATGCCTGCGTGATCTCCGTGTGCAATGAGGGAAGGGCCATCTTAGAGCAAAACCGGGTAAAGGCTGACCGCATTGAGGTGATCTTCAACGGCATCGACGCCAAGGCCATGCCGCCCCATGACCGGGCGCCTTTGGCGGAGTTTGGCATTGGCCCCCAAGAGCGGGTGGTCAGTATTCTGGCCCGGTTTGCCCCGGAAAAGGGATTGGATTTCCTTTGCCGCAGCCTGGCTCGCTTAAAGGCCCAAACCCAGGTGCCCTTCCGGGTGCTGCTTATGGGGGATGGCGATCTGTTTGGCCAAATCCAGCAGACTGTGGAAAAGCTGGGTCTGGCAGGTACCGTGATCCTTACCGGCTTTCGTACTGATACCAACCGGCTCTTGGCGGCATCCGATGTGTATCTCAATACCTCCCGCGCCAACGAGGCGATGAGCTTTGCCATCTTGGAGGCCCTGGCCAACGGCTTGCCGGTGGTGGCCACCGATGTGGGTGGCAACCGGGATCTGGTCACCCTAGGCGGCGTTTGCGGGCAGATCGTCCCCTTTGGGGATGAAGACGGCTTTGCCGCCGCCCTTCAGCAGCTGCTGGAGGACGATACCCTTCGGGCCAAGTACAGCCAGGCTGCCAGAGCCAAAACGGAAACCACCTTCGCGCTGGATCATCTGCTGGAGGAAATTTATCAAGTCTATTGCCGGCAAACCGGAAAAATATAATGACCAAGCACTGTCTATACTAAGGAGAACTGTTATGGAAAACAAGAAACGCAAATTTAATGTAATCGATTTCATTGTCCTAGTGGTGGTTGTAGCCGCTGTGGTCTTGGTGGCGGTAAAATTTGTTGGTAACCACATCACCGGCAACGCGGATACTGCCGAGCAGACCAAAACCTATCTTATCACCTTCACCAGCGACGAGGTGCGAGACTATGTCACAGATCGCCTGGCTGTAGGCCAGCCGGTGACGGACGATGAATGTAAGCTGGATCTGGGTCAGGTGACGGAGATCCGGTTGGACGACTCCATCAGCTTTGGCACCGATGCTTCGGGCCAGTATGTGTCCTCCTCCAAGGAAGGCTATTATAGTCTGTGGGTCACCGCAGAGCTGACCGCCACCGGCTTTGCCAATGGCGTTACCGTGGACGGCGTGACCTTTGGTGTTGGCCACACCATGGTCATCCGTGTGGCGGACGCGAAAATTTACGCTGTAGTTAGCGATATTCAGGAAAAAACCCCCGATTAACGGAGCCGCCTTATGATTACCGGTTTTTTGTTTGATACCCTGCCGGGGCTTTGGCTGCGGTTTCTTTCCCTGCTTTCTGACAGCTGGTGCTTTGGCCTGCTGCGCCGGTGCTGGCGCTGGCTTAGGGGCATTTGCTATGGCAGCTTTCTGGGCAGATGTCTTGCCCGGCCAAAGCGGCAGGCCTATGAACGCTCCCAGGTGTTTGCCTGGCTGGATCGGGCCTTGGCCGGCTTACTTTCGGCCCTTCACCGGCTCATTGCCAGGCTCACCCCGGCTCTGTCCGCCTCCTTGACCGGCGGCCTTTGCCGGCAGCTCCGCCGCCGGTGCCCGTGGCTGGATTTTGAGTTTGTCTGCGGCGTGGCCATGCTGTTCCTGTTTCTTTGCCCCGGGGAGCGGTGGCATAATGTGTATGCCCTGGTTATGGGCGTGGCCTTGCTTGCCCTGCTGCTGGTGCTGCTGGCGGAAAACCGCCGCCCGGCCCTGTCCTTCCGGGCCTTGGGCCTGCCGGTGCTTTGCTTTGCGCTGGCCTCGGTGGTGGGCGTAGGCATCGCCGCCAACCTGGGGGAGGCTGTGCGGGTGTTTACCTTCTTTGTCTCCGCCTTTATCCTGGGGCTGGTGGTGGCGGTGTCTGTCAGCGATCAGGAAAAGCTGAAAAAGCTGCTGAGCTTTTTCTACCTTGCCATGCTCATCACCGCCGCCGTGGCCTTCTACCAGCGGGTCATGGGGGTGGAGGTGGATGCCTCCCTTACCGATCTGGAGCTGAACGAGGGCATGCCCGGCCGGGTCTATTCCACCTTTGAAAACCCCAATAACTATGCCGAGTATATTGTCCTTCTGCTGCCTATGGCCCTGGCCTACTGTACCATGCTTTCCCGGCGGAAGCTGCGCCTGGGGGCCATCTTGCTGCTGATTTTGCCCGTGGGCGCGCTGCTGATGACCTATTCCCGTTCTGGCTGGGTCAGCTTTGCCCTTGCGGTGATGGTCTTTGTGTTCTTCTATGATAAGCGCCTGCTGCTGCCCCTGCTGGCCCTGTGCATTATGGCCATCCCCTTGCTGCCGGAGACCATCTATAACCGCATATTGACCATCGGCACCACCGCCGATTCCTCCAATATGTACCGGGTCTATATCTGGGATAGCGCTCTACAAATGCTCCGTCACCATGGCATTGCCGGATTGGGCCTTGGCCCGGCTAATTTCCGGGCGGTGTATTTGGCCTATGCCCACGCGGAGGCCCTGCCGGCTCCCCATAGCCATATGCTGGCGCTGGAGATCTGGCTGGAAATGGGCCTGCTTGGCATCCTTAGCTTTTTGGCCTATTACCTGTCCACCCTGCGCAATGCCATCGCCTCCTTTAAGGCGGCGGATAAATCTGTCCGAATCGTCCTCATTGCCGGCGTCAGCGCCTTGGTGGGCGTGGCCTTTCAGGCCACGGCGGAGTATATCTGGTACTATCCCCGGGTGATGTTCTCCTTTTTCCTGCTTATGGGGCTGCTTACCGCCTCCACCAATATCGCCCGGCAAAAATCCTCCCTGTGAACGCTTGACACGCCTTTGCCAATCTGGTACTATGGCCTTAGTAAGGAGGTGGGAACTATGCCGCCAATGGCAATATTTTGGTTGGCCGCGTTTGTCCTCTTTGCGGTTGTGGAGGGGGCAACGGTGTGCCTGGTCAGCCTGTGGTTTGTGGTAGGCGCGCTGGTTGCCTTTGCGGCGGCTATGCTGGGTGGCGGCCTTTGGCTGCAGGTGGCGCTGTTTTTGGCTGTTTCGGCAGCAATGCTGCTGTGCTTGCGCCCATTTGTCCGCAAATACGTTCGCGCTGGGGAAACCAAAACCAATGTAGACGCCCTTGTGGGCAGAACAACGGTGGTCACCGAAGCCATCGATAACCTGGCCCAAACCGGCGCCATTAAGCTCAGCGGCGTCACCTGGACCGCCCGCAGCGCCGATGGCCGGCCCATTGCCGCAGGTACGGTGGTGGCCGTGGCTAAGATAGAGGGCGTAAAGGCGGTTGTCTCACCGGTTCCCGTGGGGGCGGAAGCCGTATAAAATAGGAGGAAGCGTTATGCCGTATGTTATTGCCGTAGTTGTCGTTCTGATCCTGATTCTGTTTTTGCGCAACGTCCATGTGGTCAAGCAATCCCATGCGTATGTGATCGAGCGCCTGGGCGCGTTCCACACGGTTTGGCCTGTGGGCATCCATGCCAAGCTGCCGTTTTTGGATCGGGTAAGCAAAAAGGTCAGCCTAAAGGAACAGGTGCTGGACTATCCCCCGCAGCCGGTCATCACCAAGGATAATGTCACCATGCAGATCGATACCGTGGTCTATTTCCAGATCACCGATCCTAAGCTCTATGCCTATGGCGTGGAGATGCCCATGATGGCCATGGAGACCCTTACCGCTACCACCCTGCGAAACATCATCGGCGACCTGGAGCTGGATCAGACC
>CAYVWG010000010.1:0-16640 GCA_964455425.1 uncultured Oscillospiraceae bacterium
CTCCAGGCGGCGATTTTAGCTTGTAAAATACCTTGGCGAGTATTTCGCCGCGGCGGCGAAAGGGGTATTTTCTGCCCCAGCATTTACAGGACGCAGCTTTTTGCCGGAAAGCGCTCAAGGGAGGAATCCGGCAATTTGGAGAGTTTGTGGAAAAAATTGAATATTCAGTTGTATATTCATGAATTCTATGTTATAATCCTCCCGGTGGCGCCGTATCCTAGTCGGAACCCTTGGCTACCAAGAAGGGCCTAAAAATCCTTTAAAGGGCATATCGATGAAGTCCCTGGTGCCTGCTTATTACGCCCAGTTTTGGGTGGGTGCTGGGGGTTAAGGGTTGCGGGCGGCTCTCAACGGCATGAGAACCCCGACCCGTTTCCCGTGGAGACCTGTTTCTGTGCGACAGCCGCACCTTGTTGTGGCCCAGGACTGCGTACGGGACAGGATAGAACCTGCATTGCGGTGCAGTGAGTGTGCTGTGTGCAGCGTAGCCTGCCTTGCGTGGGTACGATGGGGAAAGAGAAGTTAGGCGCACTTATCCATGGCCATGGAAAAAGACGATATTCTCTGGAAACCGTATCTGCAAAAGAGGCTAAGAGTCAAGGGCTTTCGGGGCGGAAATCGCCTAGGCGGTCTTTGTGGCCGGCAGGGGATTACAGTGCGGACTCAGTGGCAATCGGGTACTGTGGATGGGCAACAGCACAGCGGACGCATGAAAAGGGAACTGCCCTTTCGGCGACGGAGGGTTGCGTCCAGGGAAAGCCAACCCGACCTAAGCCGCAAGATTTATCCTGCCGGCTGCCACCATGTTTAAGAAGGTATAGAGATGGATCGCAAAAAAAGCAAGCAGGGAAAAAAGAAAGACGGAAAAAACGCCGTGAAACGTCAGAAAAGCCCTATGGTATGGGTTGTTACGATTTTTGGCTTGGCGGTAGTGATTTCCGCTACCTTTTCTTTTTTGTCCCAGCAGCTATTGGGCGCGTCCTCCTTGCCAGGGGCGTTTTTGATTTTGCTGGTCATTATCGCCATAGGCGTGCTGTTTGACATCATCGGCGTGGCGGCAACCTCTGCCGATGAACGACCGTTTCATTCCATGGCGTCCCGCAAGCTCCATGGCGCAAGAGAGGCCATCCGGCTTTTGCGCAGCGCCGGTAAGGTTTCTTCCATTTGCAACGACGTGGTGGGAGATATCTGCGGCATTATCTCCGGCGCTGCTGCGGCTGCCATCGCCGCTGAGGCGGTTGCCAACGCGGATGATTTGCCTAAGACCGTGCTTCAGCTGCTGCTGTCAGCGCTGGTGGCGGGCTTGACCATTGGCGGCAAGGCATTTGGGAAAATCATTGCCATTGAAAAAAGCACAAGTATTGTATTTCTTGTGGGAAAACTAATTTACTGGATAAAAAAATTTTTTGGGCTGTTTGCCAGAAAGTAACTGGTTGTGAGAAGATGAGCATATTAGACACAATTACCACACGGGAGGAACTGCTGGCGCTGGATGACCGGCAGACGGCGGAACTGTGTGAAGGAATTCGTGGTTTTTTGGTGAAAAGTGTATCCAAAACGGGAGGACATCTCGCCTCCAACTTGGGTGTGGTAGAGCTGACGGTGGCCATTCACAAGGTGTTTGACACCTCTGTGGATCGCCTGGTATTCGATGTGGGCCATCAGGCCTATGTGCACAAACTGCTTACCGGTAGAAAGGAGCAGTTTTCCACTTTGCGGCAATATGGAGGGATGTCCGGCTTCCCCAACCCCAGGGAGAGCGTGCACGATGCCTTTATTGCCGGACACGCCTCCAACGCGGTGTCTGTCGCCCTAGGCATGGCCCGGGCGAGAAGCCTGCAGAAGAAAAAGTACAGCGTTTTGGCTCTGGTGGGCGACGGCGCTATGACCGGTGGCCTGGCCTATGAGGGCCTGAACGACGCCGGAGAGAGCGGCGAGCCGCTAATTGTCATCTTAAATGACAATGGCATGTCGATTATGCCTAATGTGGGGGCCATTGCCCGGCATCTATCCCGGATCCGGATAAGGCCGGGCTATTATCGCATAAAAAAGCTGTGGCGGAGTGTGACCAAGGGGTCTCGCCTGGGCAAGTTTGCCTATCGGGTGGTGCACCACGTCAAGGAATATCTGAAGCGAAGCCTGATCGGTTCGAACTTGTTTGAGGAGATGGGCTTCGATTATATCGGCCCGGTAGATGGCCACGACATACAAAAACTGACCTATTTGCTCAACCGGGCAAAGGAAATGCAGCGTCCTGTAGTGCTCCATGTGCTTACCCAAAAGGGGAAGGGGTATTGCCCTGCGGAGGAAACGCCGGATTTATTCCACGGCGTTGGGGCCTTTGCCCCGGAGACCGGACAGGTTTTGACCCAGCATACGCCCTGCTTTTCCGATACCTTTGGCCAAACCCTGGTGGCCTTGGCTAAAAAGGACAAAAGGGTGTGTGCCATTACGGCGGCGATGCAAAATGGCACCGGCTTGGACGATTTTGCCGCTCAGATGCCAGAGCGTTTTTTTGATGTGGGCATTGCCGAAGGCCACGCGGTAGCTATGGCCGGCGGTTTGGCCAAGCAGGGGATGGTTCCTGTGGTGGCCATTTATTCCACCTTCCTGCAAAGAGCGTTTGATATGCTGATCCACGATGTGGCGCTGCTTCATTCCCACGTGGTGTTCGCGGTGGATCGGGCAGGCTTGGTAGGCAACGATGGAGAAACCCATCACGGCATGTTTGACGTAGGCTATTTGCGTCTGGTGCCGGGGATGACGGTGCTATGTCCGGCCAACCAAGCGGAGTTGGCGGAAATGCTGCGGCAGGCTGTGGGGGAAATGGACGGCCCGGTGGCCATCCGTTATCCCCGAGGCGGCGATGGACAACTGAAAGAGATCTGCCGTCAGGCGGTACTGCGCCAAGGGAAGGATTTGACGCTGGTCAGCTATGGCACCATGATCAACCAAGTGATGGCGGCGGCGGAGCTGTTGGCAAAAGAGGGCGTGCAGGCCCAGGTCATCAAGCTTAGCTGCATTGCGCCGCTGGAGTTGTCCCCGGTGGAGGCGGCCTTTGCCGTTTCCCACAATCTGGTTGTGGTGGAGGAAACTGCGGCCTGCGGCTGTGTGGCGCGGGAAATGATGGAGCGCTTGACGGCCAAGGGCTTAAGAGGAAATATGACGGCCATCAACCTGGGCAATCAATTTATTCCCCACGGCAGTGTGGATGAGCTGTACGAGCAAGTAGGGCTGACGCCGGAGGCGATCGCCCAAAAATGCAGGGAGACGCGGGGATGAAAGAAAAACAGCGTTTGGATATTGCCCTGGTTGACCGAGGGCTTTTGGCGTCCAGGGCCAAAGCCCAGGCGGTGATCATGGCGGGGCTTGTGTATGTAGGCGGCCAGAAAGCGGACAAGCCGGGAATGAGCGTAGCACCCCAAGATGAGATTGCTGTACGGGGGGCGGTGTGCCCTTATGTGAGCCGGGGCGGGCTGAAGCTGGAAAAGGCCCTGCGGGATTTTGGCATTGATCCTACAGGGATGGTATGCAGCGACTCGGGGGCCTCTACCGGCGGCTTTACGGATTGCCTGCTGCAAAATGGCGCGGCGAAGGTGTTTGCCATCGACGTCGGCTATGGCCAGCTGGCATGGAAGCTGCGCAATGACCCAAGGGTTGTGTGCATGGAGCGTACCAACATCCGGTATTTGACCCCGGAGGATCTGGGGCAGGCGCTGGATTTGTCTGTGGTGGATGTGTCCTTTATCTCTTTGGCCTTGGTGCTGCCGGTGATCTATCGGCTGCAAAAGCCGGAGGGGCAGGTACTTTGCCTGATCAAGCCTCAGTTCGAGGCGGGAAAAGGCAAGGTGGGGAAAAAAGGCGTTGTCCGGGAGCCGGAGATCCACATAGAGGTATTGGAAAATTTTGTGGCGCTGGTAGGGCAACTGGGCTTTACGCTAAAGGCTCTGACCTTTTCCCCTGTTCAGGGGCCGGAGGGGAATATTGAATTTTTGGCCCATTTGTGCAAAGCGCCTGGAGAAGCTTTGGCGCCAGATATTCCGGAACTGGTGCATCTGGCTCATGACAATTTTAGGAGGTAGGCAATGAAGCGGGTAGTGATTACACCCAACCCTTACCGAGACCGGGGTTTTCGCTATGTGCGGGAGGCCATATCGGTGCTGCAGGGGGCGGGAATAGAGACAAGTGTATGCCTGGCCTTTAACGTGGACAAAAACTGCCAGATGCCCCGGGATATCCCCCTGGGGAATTTGGAAACTGAGCTAAAAACCGCGGACGCCTTGATCTGCTTTGGCGGGGATGGCACCATCCTTCACGCGTCCAAGGCGGCGGGGGCCTTTGGATTGCCCATTTTGGGCGTTAATATTGGCACGGTCGGCTTTATGGCGGAGCTGGAAAACAATGAAATCCCCCTGCTGGCCAACCTGGCCAAGGACGACTACGTTTTGGATGAGCGGATGATGCTTTCCTGCCAGCTAGTGCGAGAGGACCGCGTAGTCTATGAGTCCTTGGCGCTAAATGATGTGTTTATCACCAAGGGAACGGTTGCCCGGGTAATTCAGACAAGCGTATGCTGCGATGGGGTGCAAGTGCTCAATTTCAGCGGCGATGGCCTTGTAGTTGCCACGCCTACCGGTTCAACGGCGTACTCTCTTTCCGCCGGCGGCGCGGTGGCGGAACCCTCCGCCCAAGGAATTTTGCTTACGCCGGTTTGCGCCCACGATATGAGGGCCAACTGTTTTGTCCTCAATGCCCAGCGGCAACTGGAAATTACCGTCAGCCGTATTACCCACCGCAACGCCATTTTGTCGGTGGATGGGGGCAAATCCCAGAGAGTGTTTACCGCAGATCGGATTCTGGTGCGGCAGGCAAAAGAGACCGCAAAGCTAATCCGTCTGAAAAATATCACGTTTTTTGACATTTTTAATTCCAAACTCAACCGATGAGGAGCTGTGCCATGAAGACGCAAAGACAGAACAAAATTTTAGAAATTATCAACGCAAACGACATAGAAACCCAGGAGCAACTGCTGTCCGCGCTGCAAGCGGAGGGGTTTTACTGTACCCAGGCAACCATTTCCCGGGACATTAAGCAGCTTTGTATTATCAAAGAGCTAAATGCCCGGGGAACCTACCGCTATACCGCTGCCGCGGCAGCGGAGCCAGGCGCCTTTTCCGTGAAGATCAATAAGATCTTCCGGGAGAGCGTGATTAGCTATGATTTTGCCCAAAATATTGTGGTCATCCGGACAATGGCAGGCTTGGCCCCGGCGGCTGGCCGGGCCATCGATGCCATGAACATGGCGGTGGTGCTGGGCACCATCGCCGGAGACGACACCCTGCTGATCGTTATGCGGGATCAGCAGGCGGCGGAAAACTTTTGCACGGAGATCAAAAAGCTGTTGAGCTAAGGCTGGGAGGAAAAAACGGTGCTATCGCTTCTTCACATTGAGAATATCGCCGTTGTTGAACAGGCGGATATTGTATTTGGCCCGGGGTTTAATGTGCTTTCCGGTGAAACCGGCGCAGGTAAATCGATTATCATTGACGCCATTGGTGCCATCTTGGGGGAGCGAACCTATCGGGAAGTGATCCGCACCGGAAAGGACAAGGCATTTGTCAGCGCGGTGTTTCATCGGGTGCCTCCGCTGGAGTGGTTTGCCGACAACCATGTGCCCTATGAGGAGGAGCTTCTCATCCAGCGGGAGATTTTTTTGGATGGCCGCAACATCTGCCGGGTCAACGGACAGGGCGTCAGCGTGACGGTGCTTCGATCCCTTGGCCAGCAGCTGATTGCCATCCATGGCCAGCACGATTCCCAGCAGCTGTTCGACGAGCAGCAGCACCTACGCCTGCTTGACGCCTTCGCCGCCGATGAAGCTTTGCTCGCTGCCTTTGGGCAGGACTATAGCCAGGTGCGCCGCTTACAGACACAGGTGGACAGGCTGGCTATGGACGAAAGCGAAAAGCTCCGCCGGCAGGAAGCCCTGACCTTTCAAATTAGCGAGCTTTCCCAGGCCAATTTACAGCCTGGAGAGGATGTGGCCTTAGAAGCCCAGCAAAAGCGGCTAATGAACGCCGAGCGGCTGAGATCCGGCATCAACGGCGCGGCGGCCGCTCTGTGGGGGGATGAGGACAACAACGGCGCGGTGGATCTGCTGGTGCTGGCACAGCGGGAGCTTGCCGGCGTGAGCCGATATGATGAATCCTTAGAGGGGCTAAGCGATAAGCTTCAACAGCTCATTTACGCCGTTCAGGATGTGGCGGAGGAGCTAAGGGATTGCCGGGAAAGCCTGAGCGACAGCGAGGATGAGCTGGAGCAGATCGACGAACGGTTGGATCTGCTGCGCAAGCTCAAGCGGAAGTACGGCACCACCTGCGAGGACATGCTGGCCTATCTGGCCAAGGCTCAGGAAGAGTTGGACGAGATCATTTTTGCCGACGATCGGAAAGCCCGCCTGGAAAAGGAGCTTTCCCAGGCAATGGTTGTGGCCCAAGCCTCTGCCCAGGCGCTGCAAAAGGCCAGAAAGGACGCAGCAAAGGAGCTTTCCCAGCGCATTATGACGGAGCTTGCCGAACTGAACATGCCCCGGGTACAGTTCCGCTGCGAGTTTTCAGCGGCGCCTATGTCGGCAGATGGCATCGACAGCGTACGGTTTTTGATGAGCGCCAATGCCGGCGAGGCCATGAAGCCCCTGAGCAAGGTAGCCTCCGGCGGCGAGCTAGCCAGAATCATGCTGGCCATGAAAAATGTCCTGGCGGAGCAAGACGCGGTGACGACCATGATCTTTGACGAGGTGGACGCCGGCGTGTCCGGTCGGGCAGCGCAAAAGGTGGCGGAAAAGCTGGTTTCTGTTGCCAAAGGCAGACAGGTGCTTTGCGTAACCCATCTGCCCCAAATCGCTGCCTTGGCCCAAACCCATTTGCTCATATCCAAATCTGAGCGGCAGGGGAGAACCTATACTCAGGTGGAAAGCTTGGATTTTGCCGGCAGGACCCAGGAGCTGGCCCGCATGATCGGCGGTGCGGTGATCACAGATACTACCAGGAAAAGCGCCCAAGAGATGCTGCGGCAAAGGGGTTGACCAGGAAACCCGGGGAAATGTATCTTATACCATAAGAAAAGAAACGTCAAAGCGCCATAAAGCCAGACGTTATGACGCGCAACGATGCGCGTGCGACCATAGATATACGAAGAAAGAGGGGTATCATGTACCTCAAATCACTGGAAATTCAAGGCTTTAAGTCCTTTCCGGATAAAACCGTGCTGCAGTTTGGCAGCGATATTACCGCCATTGTCGGCCCCAATGGCTCAGGAAAATCCAACATTTCCGATGCCATCCGATGGGTCATGGGAGAGCAGAGCACCAAAGCCCTCCGGGGAGCCAAGATGGAGGATGTTATTTTTGGCGGCACCCAAAAACGGCCCCAGATGGGCTTTGCCGAGGTGTCTTTGGTGCTGGACAATGCCGATCATGCCTTGGCGGTGGATACGCCGGAGGTGATGGTCACCCGGCGGTATTACCGCTCTGGCGACAGCGAGTATTACATCAACCGGCAAAGCGCCCGCCTGCGGGACGTCAACGAGCTGTTTATGGACACCGGCCTTGGCAAGGAGGGCTATGCCAACATCAGCCAAGGCAGGATCGATGAGATTTTGGCCGTAAAAAGCACTGACCGGCGGGAGATATTTGAGGAAGCCGCCGGTATCTCCAAATACCGCCACCGCAAGGAGGAAACCGAGCGGCGGCTGAATAACACGGAAGAAAACTTACTGCGTATCGGCGATAAAATTGCCGAGCTGGAGCTGCAGGTTGGCCCCTTAAAGGATCAGGCGGAAAAGGCAAAAAAATTTTTGGCCTGGCGGGATGAGCTTAAGGGCGTGGAGGTGGCCGTTTGGCTGGCCAATTTGGCGCGCTTGGAGGATACCGCCAAAAAGGCGGAAAGCGACTATACTTCTGCCGCCTTTATCCTGCGGCAGGAGCATGACGCGCTGGAGAGCCTGTATGGCCAAGCGGAGGAGCTTGCCCAGCAGTTGCGCCAAAGCGATGAAAGAATCGACCATATCCGAGAAGAGATCGCCCAAAAGGAGGCCCAGCGGCAGCAGCTGGAGGGACAGCTTGACCTTTTGTCTGCCGAGCGTAAACACGCCCAGGAAAATATTGCCCGCGTCCAGGAAGAGATCGCCGCCCAGGATGACCGCAACGGCGGCATTGCCCGGCAGATTCGGGAAAAGCAGGAGAGGATCGCGGCCATTGACCAGCAAACCCAGGCCCAGCAGCAGAAGTTGTCCTGCCAGCAGCAGGAGCTGCGCCGTCTGGCTGACTCTGCCGAGGGAATGACCAAGGAATATCTGCAGCTGCGAAATCGTCACGCCGAGCTTCAGGCCGATGGGGCGGTAAACCAGGCGGACGCTGCCGCCTTGGCGGATGCGATTGCTCGGGCAGAGGAAAGAAAGGCCGAGGTGCTTGCCGATGGCCAAGCCGCCGCACAGCGGCAAAAAGAGACGGAGAACAAGCTGCTTGCCTGCCAAGGCGAACTAAAGCGGGCGCGGGAGGTGGCGGAGCAGAGCAAAAACATCCTCACAGGACAAAGTCTGCGCCACAAGACCCGCAAGGAAAAACAGCAGCAGCTGCAAAACGACCTCAATGCCCTGGTGGTGGAGGCGGATACGGTGGCCTCACGGCTGCGTATGCTCCAGGAAATGGAGCGGGAGTACGAGGGCTTTTCCAAGGCTGTGCGGGTGGTGATGCAGGAGGCTCGGCGAGGACGGCTGCCCAATGTCCACGGCCCGGTTTCCCGGCTGATTCAGACCGATGACCAGTATACCGTGGCCATCGAGATCGCCTTAGGCGGAGCCATGCAGCATATTGTGGTGGATCATGAGCAAGACGGCAAAGCGGCAATCGGCCTGCTAAAGCAGCGGGATTGCGGCCGGGCCACCTTTTTGCCCATCTCTGCCATGAGGGGCAAAGCGCTCCAGGAGCCTGGCCTGTCCGGATGCCCTGGCTTTATTGGTATCGCCTCTGGACTTGTGCGCTGCGATCCCCGCTATTTGGCGGTGATCGAGAATCTTTTGGGGCGGACGGTGATTTGCGATGATTTGGATCACGCCATCGGCATAGCCCGCCGGTTTAACAGCCGGTTTAAGATCGTTACCCTGGACGGCCAGGTGATGAACGCCGGCGGCTCTATGACCGGCGGCAGCGTTAGCCGCAGTGCGGGCGTGCTTTCCCGGGCCAATGAGATTGAGCGGCTGAGCCAACGGCAGCAGCTGTTGTCCCAGCGAAAGGCGGATACGGAAAAGGCCCTTGCACAGGCCCAACGGCAGCTTCAGCAAACGGAATTTGCCATTGCGGACGCGGAAGATAAGCTTCGTCAGGCGGAAGACTGCGTGCTCAAGCGGGAGGGCGAGGAAAAGCAGTACACGGTGCTGCTCTCGGCCATACAACAAGCGGTGGATATAGGGCAGCGGGAGATTGCTTCCTTAGACCAGCGCGCCGAGCAGGACAAGACCCGCCGAATCGCCCTGGAGGCCAATTGCGAGCTACTGCAAAAGCAGTGCCAGGCGCTTTTGCAGCAAATGGAAGCTGTGTCTGCTGGACAGTCTGAGGCGGCGGAGAAAAGCAACCAGATGGCAGACGCCATTACCGATTTGCGCATGGAGATATCCGCCTTGCTGGCGGAGCGTTCCACCGCCGCGGAGGCTATGGCCCAGTTGGAGAGCCTTAGCCAGGCCATGGAGGGCGATAAAGGCCAAAAGCTGGCCCTGATCCAGGCGGAATCCCAACGGGTAGCGGAGCTGGAGCAAACAGCCAAACGCGCTGAAGGGGAGCTTACTGCCAGTGCGGCGGCGCTGAAGCAAACCCAAGAAACCCTGCAGGCGGCCTTGGAAGACCGCAAGGCGCTGGACGAGGAAAAAACCAAGGCCCAGCGGGACGCCCAGCAGAAGAATAAGGACATCATTGACATGGAGCGGGAGAGCGCCCGGCTGGAGAGCAAGAAAGATTCCGCCCAGATGGAAGAAAAGCAAATCCTTGACAGGTTATGGGATACCTACGAGCTTACCCCTAATACAGCCAAAGACGCGGCGGCGGAAATTACCTCTACCCAAGAGGCTGGCCGCCGGATGGCGGAGCTGCGGCGAAAAATTTCCGCCCTGGGCACGCCCAATCTGGGGGCAATCGATGAATACGCCCGGGTAAGCGAACGGTATGCGTACCTTACCGGTCAGCGAGACGATGTGCTGCATGCCAAGCGGGAGCTGGAAGGGGTCGTCCGGGAGATCACCGGCAGAATGACGGAAATATTTACCGAGGAATTTGCCAAAATCAATCGGTATTTTGGCCAAACCTTTGCTGAAATGTTTGGCGGCGGCAAAGGGTCGCTGGAGTTGGAAGACCCGGATGATCCGCTGGCCTGCGGGATTGACATCAAGGTGCAGCCGCCGGGCAAGCAACTGAAAACCATCACCCTGCTTTCCGGGGGAGAAAAGGCCTTTGTGGCCATCGCCCTGTACTTTGCCATTTTGAAGGTGCGGCCAACGCCGTTTTGCATGCTCGACGAGATCGACGCGGCGCTGGATGACCGCAATGTAGAGCGCTTCGCCGGCTATCTTCGGTTTTTGAGCAAAAAAGTGCAGTTTTTGGTGGTTACCCACCGCAGAGGCACGATGGAAGAGGCAGATGAGCTTTTTGGTGTAACCATGCAGGAGCAGGGGATATCCAAAATCATACATCTGGATCTAAACGCTATGGAGCAGCAGCTGGGTATTACGACCCAATAGGAGGAATTATGGGCTTTTTTGAAAAAATCAAACAAGGCTTAGCCAAAACAAAACAGGCGATGGAATCTTCGCTGGGAGGTTTGTTTTCCGCCTTTTCCGGAGCCAACGAGGAATTCTACGAGGAACTGGAAGAGGGGATGATCCTGGCCGATTTAGGAGCGGAGACGGCCATGTCCACTGTGGAGGAGCTGCGAAAGGCAGTCAAAGCCAAAAAGCTCCATACCGCTGAGGAGATCCGCGATGAACTAAAACATATCTTGGTAGACAAGCTAAATGTGGGGCAGACGGATCTGCGCCTGGAAACAAAGCCCTCTGTGGCCTTGTTTATCGGCGTAAACGGCGTAGGTAAGACCACCACCATTGGCAAACTGGCCTACCAGATCAAGAGCCAAGGAAAATCCGTGCTGCTGTGCGCGGCGGACACCTTCCGCGCTGCGGCCGCCGAGCAGCTGGAGATTTGGGCCAAACGGGCGGAGGTGGACATTGTCCGCCAGCACGAGGGGGCGGACCCGGCCTCGGTGGTTTTTGATGGGATCTCCGCCGCCAAGGCCCGCAAGACGGATGTGATTTTGTGCGACACCGCCGGACGGCTCCACAACAAGGCCAACCTGATGAATGAGCTTGGCAAAATCTCCCGAATCATTGATCGGGAGCTGCCGGAGGCGGACAAGGAAGTGCTGCTGGTGTTAGATGGCACCACCGGGCAAAACGGCCTTTTGCAGGCCAAGCAGTTTAAGGAGATCGCCGGCGTAACCGGCATCGTGCTGACAAAGCTTGACGGAACAGCCAAGGGCGGCATTGTTATTGCTGTAGCAGACGCCCTGCAGATCCCGGTAAAATATATCGGCGTAGGCGAGGGAATCGAGGATCTTATGCCCTTTGAAGCCAAGGCATTTGTGGATGCGCTGATTTAGGAGGTTGTTTATGCGTTTGGATGGAAGAGATACCAATGAGCTGCGACCGGTAAAGCTTACCCCTAATTTTTCCCAATTTGCCGAAGGGAGTTGCCTAATTGAGCTTGGCCATACCATGGTGCTTTGCAATGCGTCGGTAGAAAATAAGGTGCCGCCCCATGTGCTGTCCGGCGGCTGGATCACGGCGGAGTATGCCATGCTGCCCCGGGCAAACCGGGAGCGCAGCCGTCGGGACATTGCCAAGCTAAAGCTGGCGCCCAGAAGCGCGGAGATTCAGCGGCTGGTTGGCCGCAGCCTTCGCGGCGCTGTCAATTTGGAGCTGCTGGCAGAGTACACCATTACCGTAGACTGCGATGTGCTGCAGGCCGATGGAGGTACCCGCACGGCCTCTGTCACCGGCGGCTTTGTGGCGCTGGCCTTGGCGCTGCGCAAGATGCAGCGGGAGGGGCTGATTGAGCGCATGCCCCTTACCACATATGTGTCCGGCATCTCCGCCGGCATTGTGGACGACCAACCCTGTCTTGACCTGTGCTACTATGAGGATAGCCGGGCCATGGTGGATATGAACTGCACCATGACCGCCGAGGGTCAGTTGATCGAGGTGCAGGCCACCGGAGAGGGACGGCCTTACACCCTAGAAGAGCAGCGCCAGCTGATCAGCCTTTGCCGGGAGGGCAACCAGACGCTGTGTGAAATGGAAAGAAAAATCCTGGGAGAGCTGGCATGAACGTAGTTTTAGCAACAAAAAATCCGCACAAACTGATAGAGATCCAGGCCATTTTGGCCCAACAGGACATCCAACTGGTGCTGCCGGAGGACTTGGGCGTTTATCTGGAGGTGGAGGAAACCGGCGCCACTTTTGAGGAAAACTCCCTGTTGAAGGCTCAAGCTCTGCTGGAGGCCACAGGTATTGCCGCCATGGCTGATGATTCCGGCTTGATGGTAGACGCGCTGAAGGGTGCGCCGGGGGTATATTCCGCCCGGTACGGCGGGGATGCGTGCTTGTCCGATAAAGACAGGCTGGAGCTGCTGCTAAGCCATCTGGAACATGTGCCGGAAGCAGAGCGAACGGCCAAATTTGTTTGTGTGATTACCATGCTTTATCCGGATGGGAAAAAGCTGGTAGCCCGGGGAGAGTGCCCGGGGAGGATCTGCCGGACGCCCCAAGGAAACAGCGGCTTTGGCTATGACCCTGTGTTTTATGTGCCCGAGGAGGGCTGTACCTTTGCGCAAATGAACGGCGGACGGAAAAATGCCATATCCCATCGGGCCAGGGCTCTAGCGGCCCTTTGCGCGATGCTGACAAAGGAGGGACAACATGATCACCAGTAAGCAGCGGGCGGAGCTTCGCGGAAAAGCCAACGAATTGGACACCACCCTGATGGTGGGCAAGGAGGGGGTTACCCCGTCTGTGATCGCCCAGGCCGAAAATCAACTGGAGGCCCGAGAGCTGATCAAGGGCAAGGTGCTGGAAACGGCGCTGATGACCGCCAGAGAGGCGTCTGACGCCATTTGTCAGGCCACCGGGGCAGAGGGGATTCAGGCGGTAGGCGCCAAGTTTGTGATTTATCGCCAATCGGAAAAGCCGGCAGCCCAGGCGGCAAAGGCAAAAAAGAAGGTCAATCCTGTCCGGCAGGGGGTGCAAAAACGCCGCCGTCAGGCCAAGGAAGCCCGCCAGCAGCGCAGAGAATATTTCCGTGAGGCGGCGGTGCAGCAGGCCATTGCCCGCCGCAAAGAGGAGCGGGAGGACTGATGGCGCGGCTGGGGATTTATGGCGGGAGCTTTAACCCGCCCCATGTAGGCCACCGCAAGGCGGCAGAGGACGCCATTGCCTTACTTGGGCTGGATAAGCTGTTGGTCATTCCCGCAGGCATACCGCCCCACAAGGCCCTGGCGCCGGGGTCGCCCACACCGGCCCAGCGGCTGGCATTGACCCGTCTGACCTTTGCCGGCGTGGATAAGGTGGAGGTCTTAGACAGGGAGATTCATGCCCAAGGCCCCTGCTATACGTCCGACACCCTGGCTTGGCTGGCGGAGCAGTATCCCGAAGACGAGCGGATTGTTCTTGTGGGGACAGATATGCTGTTGAGCTTTCGCACCTGGCACGCGCCGGAACGCATCCTGTCCTTGGCTGCTATGGCGGTACTTCGCCGACAGACGGATGATCTGGCCCTGTGGGCAAAGGCCAAAGAAGAGGGGCGGCGCTTGGCGGAGGAATTTTCTGCCAACATTCAGTTTTTGGATAACCAGCCCATAGAGCTATCCTCCACTGAGGTGCGCCGGTGGCTGGCCCTGGGCTGCGCCGCCGACAGTCTTGTTCCGGCGGCGGCGGAAATGATCGCCCGGCAAGGCCTTTACGCCTTGCCCCAAGAGCGCTTGTCCTTTGCGCGGCTGAAACAAACGGTGCTGCCGCTGCACAAGCCGGAGCGGGAGGCCCATGTGGTGGGCTGCAGCGATACGGCCCTGGCCCTGGCCCAGCGTTGGGGCGCGGATCCGGAGCAGGCTCGGCGGGCGGGCATTTTGCACGATGTGACCAAGGCGCTCAACAAAAGAGAACAGTTGATATTGTGTGAAGAATATGGTATTATTCTCACAGACTTTACCCGGAAAAACGACAAGCTGCTGCACGCCAAAACCGGCGCGGCGGTGGCCCGCCGGTGCTTTGGGGAGTGTGAAGCGGTGTGTCAGGCCATTCTTTGGCACACCACCGGCAGGGCCAATATGACCTTGCTGGAAAAGATTGTGTATCTAGCGGACTATATCGAGCCAAACCGCAGCATGGAAGGCGTTGAACGGCTTCGTGCTCTGGCAAAGCAGAATCTTGACCAGGCGGTTTGCCTGGGCCTAAAAATGTCCTTGGATCACCTGCGCCGGAAGGGCCGTGAGATCGATCCGGATTCCCAGGCGGCGTGGGAGTTTTTGGCCAAAGAAGGGAGTTGTGTTTAATGGGAGCGGAAAAACGGCGCCAGGAGCAGCAATATCGCCCCCGGCGGCAGAGAAAAGTTGTATATCAAGACAGCCTGGCCGGCCCTGGGCTTTTGGGCCTGGCTATAGCACTGTTGGCCATTACGCTGTGCGTGGTGGCGATTACCATATAAATTACGGCAAGGATGAGGTAACAAAATGGCGCAAACAAAAGAAATTGCCTTGGCTGTCGCCAAGGCGCTGGACGGCAAAAAAGGCATTGACATCAAACTGCTGGAAACCACAGAGGTGACCACGCTGGCGGATTATTTCCTCATTTGTACCGCAACCTCCAACACCCATGTAAAGACCCTGTGTGACGCGGCGGAAAAGGCGGCGGAGGAACTGGGCGAGCCTTTGCTCCACCGGGAGGGCCACCGGGGCGGCACATGGGTTCTGCTGGATTTTGGCAGCCTGGTGGTGCATGTATTTACAGAGGAGACCCGGGCGTTTTATGATCTGGAGCGACTGTGGAACGATGCTGCGCCAGTTGTTTTGGAAGAGATTTTGAGGGAAGAGGCAAAAAACAATGAAGTATGATTTTGCGGCCATTGAGGCGAAATGGCAAAAAATTTGGGCGGAGAAAAACCTGTACCGGGCGGAAAACGGCGGGGAAAAGGAAAAGTTTTATGGTCTTATTGAGTTCCCTTACCCCTCCGGCGTGGGCCTGCATGTAGGCCATGCCCGGCCTTATACCGCCATGGACGTAATTGCCCGGAAAAAGCGGATGCAGGGTTACAACGTGCTTTTCCCCATGGGCTATGATGCCTTTGGCTTGCCTACGGAAAACTACGCCATTAAAAATCACGTCCATCCCAAGACGGTTACAGAAAATAACGTAGCTGTGTTTCGTAAGCAGCTCCAGGCGCTGGGTTATAGCTTCGACTGGGACAGAGAAATCAACACCACTGATCCGGCGTATTTTAAGTGGACCCAGTGGATTTTCCTGCAGATGTTTAAGCAGGGCCTGGCCTATAAGGCCAAAATGCCGGTGAACTGGTGTACCTCCTGCAAATGTGTGCTGGCCAATGAAGAGGTGGTAGAAGGCGTATGTGAGCGCTGCGGCGCGCCGGTAATTCGCAAGGAAAAAAGCCAGTGGATGCTGCGGATCACCAAATACGCCGACCGCCTAATCGACGATCTGGAGGGATTGGATTACATTGACCGCGTCAAGACCCAGCAGATCAACTGGATCGGCCGTTCCCACGGCGCGGAGGTGAAGTTCGGCACCACCTTGGGAGATGACATTGTGGTTTACACCACCCGTCCGGATACCCTCTTTGGGGCAACCTATATGGTGCTGTCTCCGGAACATGCCCTGCTGGAAAAATGGGCGGGTCGCCTGCAAAATTTGGAGCAGATCAAGGCATATCAGGCGGCGGCGGCAGCCAAGTCTGACATGGAGCGTACAGAGCTGAATAAAGATAAAACCGGTGTAAAGCTTCAGGGCGTAGAGGGGATCAACCCGGTGAACGGCACCAAAATCCCCATTTTTATTTCCGACTATGTGCTTGCTACCTATGGCACCGGCGCCATCATGGCGGTGCCGGCCCACGACACTCGAGACTGGGAGTTTGCCAAGAAATTTGACCTGCCCATTATCGAGGTTATCGCCGGCGGCAATGTGCAGGAAGAGGCCTTTACCGATGTTGCCACCGGAACCCTGTGCAATTCTGGCTTTCTGGATGGACTATCCGTGGCCCAGGCCAAGGAAAAAATCATTGCCTGGCTGACGGAGCAGGGAAAGGGCCAGGCCAAGGTAAACTTTAAGCTGCGGGACTGGGTGTTCTCCCGCCAGCGGTATTGGGGAGAGCCGATCCCTGTGGTGCACTGTGAAGCCTGCGGCACAGTGGCTTTGCCGGAGGAGCAGCTGCCCCTGCTTTTGCCGGATGTGGAAAGCTACGAGCCGACAGACGATGGGGAAAGCCCTTTGGCGGCCATTTCCGATTGGGTCAATACCACTTGTCCCTGCTGCGG
>CAYVWG010000010.1:16650-34406 GCA_964455425.1 uncultured Oscillospiraceae bacterium
CCCAGTGGGCTGGCTCCAGCTGGTATTATCTGCGGTATATGGATCCTCACAACGATAAGCAATTGGCTTCTGCCGAGGCGCTAAACTATTGGGGCCAGGTGGATTGGTACAACGGCGGCATGGAGCATACCACGCTTCATTTGCTGTATAGCCGGTTCTGGCATAAATTCCTCTATGATTTGGGGGTAGTGCCCTATAAGGAGCCATACGCCAAGCGTACCAGCCATGGCATGATCTTGGGAGAGGGCGGCATCAAGATGTCCAAATCCCGGGGCAACGTGGTGAACCCCACCGATGTGATCAACGCCTACGGGGCGGATACCATGCGTACCTACATCATGTTTATCGGCGATTTTGAAAAGCCGGCTTCTTGGTCGGCCAATGCGGTAAAGGGCTGTAAGCGGTTTTTGGATAAGGTGTGGAATCTGGCGGAAACGGTGAATGACCATCAGCAAAGCTACTCCAAGGAAAATGAGTCCATCATGCATAAGACTTTGAAAAAGGTCAGCTCCGACATTGACCAGCTTAAGGCCAACACAGCCATTGCCGCGCTGATGACGCTGCTCAATCACCTGGCGGACAAGGGCTGTAACCGGGCGGAGCTGAAGACTTTCCTGCAAATGCTCAGCCCCTTCGCTCCCCATATTGCCGATGAGCTTTGGCAGCGCCATGGCTATGAGGGCATTTGCTCGGTGTCCGCCTGGCCGGCCTATGATGAAGAAAAGTGCAAGGACGCCGAGGTAGAACTGGCCGTGCAGATCAATGGTAAGTTCCGAGGCACAGTGCGCATGGCCGCGGATCTGAGCAATGAAGAGGCGGCAGCCAATGTTCAGGCGGATGAAAAAATTGCCAAATTCTTGGAAAAGGCCGGCGGAAAAATTGTGAAGACCATTGTGGTGCCCAATAAGCTGGTCAACTTTATTGTGAAGTGACCGCAAGGGGAAGAAAGTAAAAAATTCGTCTAAAATGAGAAATGTATCTTGACATTTCTTGCCGGAAAGAATATAATACCATCGTCTTTGAAAAAAGGCCCTGAAAGCATCCTGGATATAGCCGGATGTATCGGAGGGAGGGAAATCGATGTCTGAGATTCGCGTAAAAGAGAATGAGTCTCTTGAAAGTGCACTCAAGCGCTTCAAGCGCAGCTGCCAGAAGGCAGGTGTGATTCAAGAAGTGAAGAAGAGAGAGCACTATGTCAGCCCCAGCTTGAAGCGTAAGCAGAAGAGCGAGGCGGCCCGCAAAAATAAGAGACGGGGCTATTGATTCTCACCCGATCATAAGCGTTCAAAGGCGGCTAGGCACAAGGCAAATTGTGTATGGCTTACAGAAAAATCCACGGATCTATGATTCGTGGATTTTTCTGCATAGGTTTGCCAAAGAGATTGCGCGTTTCTGAAAAAACGTCTTGTCAGCCAGGAAAATGTACGATATAATAGCCACAAAGCACAGTGCGATCCTTGTGGTCTCCTTCCTCCCGCGGGCATTTGGATGTACTGCGCGCAAAAAACCACCACGCTATCATATACAGGGGTGAACGCTATGAAAAAGTCTGTCAATCCCTATGCGATTATTGTTTCCCTTGCCTTGGCGATTATCGGCATTTTTATGATCCTTTTCGATATATTTTGGATCAAGACCTCTTCCGGCGTGTTTATCAACATTGGGTGTTCCCTGATTGCCTCCGGGCTGGTTTTGTTTTTCACCGCCATCTTGATCGATTACCGCAAGGATTATCTTGTGTGGGATGAATGGAAGCTGGAAAAAATCTTCAAAACGCGGGCGGACAAAAATCAAGACTCAGACCCGAAGTTGGAAAGGCACAATGTAAAACAGCTAGACGGCATCGCCTTCGGTCTGAAATCCTTCCGCAGCAACAGGAAAAACGACGTACTAACCTGTATCCAGCGAGGGATGAATGTTCGTCTTTTGGTGATGGATCCTACCAGTGAATTTGTCACGCAAAGAGAACGGGAGGAAAACGCCGCCGAAGGCAGCATAGCCCAGTCGATTTTGGGGCTGGTGGAGTGGGCGGAGGAATTGAACAAAAGCTCCAACAAGGGAAAAATCAAGATTAAGTTCTACGATAGCATGACCCTTGATTTTTATTGGCGGGTCGATGATGAAATTTACATTGGGCCGTATTTGCTGGATGTGGAAAGCCAACAGACCATTACCTACAAATTCCTGAAAGGAGGAAGAGGCTTTAAGGTGTATTCCGAGTATTTCGAGTCGCTGTGGAATAACCATAAATTCTGCCATGATGGATATAAGCGCTAGACCGCCTTTGTCCTCAAAAGCCATCTCATAGGCTTTTGCGCATGCCCCACCTTACAGACCTTGCCTACCGCATGCCTTCCTCCCACAAACCACACCCCGGTTTTTGCCAAGCAAAAACCGGGGTGTGGTTTGTGGGAAAGCATGGTTTTTGTTTCCCACCACGGCAATTATCCAACCTGCTCAGGTTGAAGCACCTCTGTGCTTACGGCGGAGATTTCGTAGGCGGTGCGCTTTTCGCTGCCGCTTTCCAGCACCTTTACATATTCCCGGCTTTGCAGCCGACCGGAAAGAGACAGCACCGTGCCTATAGACAGGCGGGATACCTCAGCGGCGGTTTTTCCCCAAAAGATGCAGGGCAGATAGTCTGTGCGGTGGTAAGGACGGTTTACCGCCAGCATCACATCGCAGATATCCCGGCCCAGGGGGGTGCGGCGGAACACAGGAGCCTTGCAGATGGCGCCGGTTAGCAGGGCTTCGTTGGCGGTGGCCTCATTGGTAATCGACAGTTCCTCGGCCAAAACGGAAATGACCAGCCGCCGGCCACCGGGGGCACGATTGTTAAAGGAGCGTATTTGTCCGCAAACAGAGATTCGTTCCCCGTCTGTAGCCACAGTTTGGGAAAGCAATTCCTCCGACACCACAATGGGCAGTTCATCGGTGGCGCCGGACAGGCGCTCTACTGCCAGGGTAAAGCGGTAAAACCGGCGGCCATGATTTTCATGAGAATACGTAGGCCGGCTGGCCATGACGCCGCAAAGGGCAACGTGATTTAGAATATGTTCCATTCTCCCACCTCGTAAAGTTCTTATGGGAGAATATATTCCCCGTTAGGGACGAGTATGACAGCCTATTTCCGCCGGGGGCGCTTTGCTTTGGCCGGGGATACGGAGACTTTGCCCTTGGATTTGCCGGCGGTGCTTTTCCTGGGGGCGATCAGGCAACGTTTATCGTAACCGATCAAATCGGTGCGTCCTGCCAGCCTTAAGGCGTCTTCCACAAGGCGGTAATTCTTGGGGTCGCGGTACTGGATCAGCGCCCGCTGCATGGCTTTTTCCTTAGGATCCCTGGCCACATACACCGGGGCCATGGTGCGGGGATCTAAGCCGGTGTAATACATCACTGTGGAAATGGTGGAGGGAGTGGGGTAGAAATCCTGCACCTGCTCCGGCATGTAGCCCATGTCGCGGATGGCCTCCGCCAAGGCGATGGCGTCTTCCAGCGTAGAGCCGGGGTGAGAGGACATAAGATAGGGCACTACAAACTGGTTTTTATGGGCCTGAAGGTTCAGCTTTGTATACTTTTCGATAAACCGGCGGTATACGCTGTTTCTTGGCTTCCCCATCAGGGCCAACACCCGGTCGGATACATGCTCCGGGGCCACCTTTAGCTGACCGGAAATGTGATACTGCACCAGCTCCCGGAAAAAGGTATCGTCGGGGTCAGCCAGAAGGTAGTCAAACCGGATGCCGCTGCGGATAAATACCTTTTTTACCCCCGGCAGCTGACGGAGCTTTCGCAGCAGGGCCAGATAATCCTGATGGTCGGCGATCATGTTCTTGCAGGGGCTGGGAAAGAGACACTGTTTTGTAGGACACACACCCTTGGTTTTTTGCTTTTCGCAGGCTGTGCGGCGGAAATTGGCAGTAGGGCCGCCTACATCGTGAATATAGCCCTTGAACTCCGGGTGCTGGGTCATTTGCTTGGCTTCGGCCAAAATGGATTCGTGGCTGCGGCACTGGATGATCCGTCCCTGGTGGAAGGTCAGGGCGCAAAAGCTGCAGCCGCCGAAGCAGCCCCGGCAGGAGGTAAGGCTAAACTGTACCTCCCGGATGGCCGGCACGCCGCCTAGCTTCTGGTAGGACGGATGATAGGTGTAGTTGTAGGGCAGGTCATAAACATCGTCCATTTCCTGGGTGGTAAGGGGCTTTTGCGGGGGATTTTGCACCACAAATTCGTGGGGGCCATAAGGCTCGATCAGCCGCTTGGCCTGGTAAGGATCGGTATTGGTGTATTGAGTGTAAAAGCTTTGGGCATAGGCGCGTTTGCTTTCCCGCAGCTGAGAAAAGCTGGGCAGGGTAAGGGCGTCATACACGCTGTTTGTGTCTTTGGCCCGGTATACGGTGCCGTCGATGAAGGTCAAATCCTGAATGGAAAGCCCGCTTTTTAGGCCGTCTGCCACCTCCACAATGCTTCGCTCGCCCATGCCGTAAAGAAGCAGATCGGCCTGAGCGTCCAGCAAAATGGAACGCTTGAGCTTGTCTGACCAATAGTCATAGTGGGCCAGACGCCGCAGGCTGGCTTCAATGCCGCCAATGATGATCGCGGCGTCTTTGTATGCTTGACGGATCAGGTTACAGTATACCACGGTGGCATAATCCGGCCGTTTCCCCGTAATGCCGCCGGGAGTGTAGGCGTCGGTCTTTCGCCGGCGCTTGAACACGGAGTAGTGGTTGACCATGGAATCCATGTTGCCGGCCATAACAATAAACCCATATTGGGGCTTGCCCAGAATGGTGATGGAGCGGGGATCCCTCCAATCCGGCTGGGAGATAATGCCTACCTTATAGCCGGCCCGCTCCAGCACCCGGCTGATGATGGCGTGGCCAAAGGAAGGGTGATCGACATAGGCATCGCCGATGATATATACAAAGTCGCAGCGCGTCCAGCCGCGTTTTTTCATATCCGCCGGGGAGATGGGGAGAAAGTCTGCCATTGCCATTTTCTACTTGCTGCCAGTGGAGCCAAAGCCCTTGCCGCCCCGCTGGGTAGGGGAAAGAGACTGGGCTTCGGTAAAGCTGGCGGTGAGGTAAGGTGTAACGATCAGTTGGGCAATGCGCTCACCGTGCTCAACGGTTTGGCTCTGGCTGCTGTGGTTGTGGAGGGGAATCATCCATTCCCCCCGATAATCCGCGTCCACCACGCCTACTTTGTTGGCCGGGGCCAGTCCACGCTTGGCGGCAAGGCCGCTGCGGGCGTAGATCAGCCCGGCGCAGCCTTGGGGCAAGGCGGCGGCAAAGCCCAGGGGGATCATGGCGGTTTCTCCCGGCGCAAGGGTGACCGGTTCGTCAAGGCAGGCGTAGAGATCCGCACCGGCGGCGCAGCTTGTGGCATATGTGGGGATAATGGCGTTGGGCCGGAGTTTTTTGATGGGCAAAATCGTATTCATGGTGACCTGCTTTCTGCCTGGGGCACAGAATGTTTTCTACATTATACGGCAAAAGCCGGCAAACTGCAAGGAAAAGTGTTTTTATCTGCTGGATGTGTTTTTGGTAAAATCTGTGATTTTCTCTTGCAGGAAGAAAAAAAATCCGTTATAATGCTTACCATAAGGATTTTACTCTTCGGCAATCGACGCCGAAGGAGAAGGAGAAACACGATGAGGAAAAAATTGGTAAGTCTTTTCTTGGCTGCGGTTATGGTTGTGGCCACGCTTTGCCTGTTGACCGGCTGTGGTGGTCAGGAGAAAAATGTGGAGGACACCGGCAACAAGGATACATCGGCGGCTAAGGTGGCCCTGGTGGTTGCGGGCACCTTTGGCGATCGGGCCTTTTATGACTCCTCTAAAGAGGGCGGCGAAAGACTGGCGCAGGACTGCGGCGTTACCCTGTCTACCATTGAGTGCAACAATGAAAACCATGACGCGCAGATGCGCAACGCTGCAGAACAGGCGGATGTGGTCATCTGCGTGGGCTGGGAGTTTTATAACATCGAAACCATCGCCCCGGAGTATCCGAACGTACACTGGATTTGGATCGACAACGCCACTACCGCGCCGGTGGATAATGTGCTCAACATCACCTACGCCCAAAATGAAGGCTCCTATCTTGTGGGCTACATCGCCGCGGCGATGTCCCAAACAGGCGTAGTGGGCGCTGTTGGCGGGGAAGACAGCGACACCATCAACGACTTTATCGTAGGCTATCAGCAAGGCGCGGCGGCATACGATGAAAATGTCCAAGTGGTGGTCAATTACACCAATACCTATGACGATCCCGCCATGGGCAAGGAATGTGCCAGCGCGCTGCACGATCAGGGCGCGGATGTGGTATTCCAAATCGCTTCCGCAGCCGGTGACGGCGTGTTTGAGGCGGCGTCGGAAGGCGGCTACTACGCCATCGGCGTGGACTGCGACCAAAAGTACATCAACGAAGATGTGATCATCTGCTCTATGAAAAAAGAGGTGGGCGACAGCATTTATGACGCCGTAAAGGAGTATTTGGCGGGCAACACCGAAAAATGGGGTACTACCTGGGTGGCCGATATGTCCAACGGCTATGTGTCGGTTGGGTACGGCGAGGAAGGCGCCAAGCAGCAGATCAGCGATGACTTGAAGGCCGATGTACAGGCATTGGCAGACAAGATTGTCTCCGGTGAGATCGTGGTTGCTACCACCAGAAAGTAACCTGAACCAATAACGGCGTGACACCTATCGGTTGTCACGCCGTTTTGTCGGGAGAGGAGTCAGAATGTTGGACAAGCCTATGATTCGTTTTGAACACATATCCATGGAGTTTCCCGGGGTGCGAGCCAATGATGATATATCTCTGGATATTCACAGGGGAGAAATTTTTGCCTTGGTTGGGGAGAACGGCGCGGGAAAAACCACGTTGATGAATGTGCTGTATGGCATCCATACCCCTACCGAGGGCAAGGTGTATATCCGGGGAAAGCAGGTAACCCGCTTTGCACCTAAAGCAGCCATTGCTCAGGGAGTGGGTATGGTCCACCAGCACTTCATGCTGGTGCCTTCGTTTACTGTAGCGCAAAATATTGTGCTCAGCCGGGAACCGCGCCATTTTGGCCTGTTTTGCGACAACAAACAGGCGGTGAAGAACACCCGCCGCCTGTCGGAGGAATACGGCCTAGCAATTGACCCTGCGGCGGTGGTACAGGATCTAAGTGTGGGTTTACAGCAGCGGGTGGAGATTCTCAAGGCCCTTTATCGAGGCGCAGATGTGCTGATTTTGGATGAGCCAACCGCGGTGCTTACGCCGGGGGAAACCGAGGAACTGTTCGCGGTGCTCCGCCGGGTAGCCAAGGAGCGGGAAATGACGGTGATCCTGATTACCCACAAGCTTTACGAGGTTATGACCATCTCTGACCGCGTAGGGGTCATGCGAAAGGGAAAGCTGGTGGAGGTAAAGCCCACCTGCGCGGTGGATGAGCGGCAGCTGGCCTCCCTGATGGTTGGCCGGCCGGTGATCCACGCGCCCCTGGAAAAGACCGGGCAGCCGGGTAAGATACAGATTCAGGCGGAGCATTTGACGGTGCTGGATGACCGGGGGCTGCCAGCGGTAAAGGATCTGTCGCTTTCTGTCCGGGCCGGAGAGGTGCTGGGCATCGCGGCGGTGGAGGGCAACGGCCAAAGCCAGCTGCTGGAGGCGATTACGGGGATGCGCGCTGTGCAAAAAGGAACGGTCACCGTATGCGGGAAAGAGGTGACCGGTAAGCCTCCCGGGGATATCCGGCAGGCGGGCCTGGCGCACATTCCCGAAGACCGGCTGGCAACCGGCGTATCCGCCCAGGCATCGGTGGCGGAAAATCTGCTGGTGGGCAGGCACCGGGAGCCACGGTTTAACCGCTTTGGCTTCCACCAGCGCCGCTCTACCATTGAGGCCTACGCCCAAAAGCTGTATGAACAGTTTGATATCCGGGGCGCCGGTATTCGCGCCGAAACGGGGGCCATGTCCGGCGGCAATATGCAGAAGGTGGTGGTGGCCAGGGAGTTTTCCTTTAACACCCCGGCGCTGGTGATTGCCCAGCCCACCCGTGGCGTGGATGTGGGTGCCATTGAATTTATCCACAGCCGCATTGCCCAAAAGCGGAACGAGGGCTGTGCGATTTTGCTTAGCTCGGCGGATTTGGATGAGCTTATGCGGCTTTCCGACCGGATCATTACCCTGTATGAAGGGCAAATCACCGGCAGCTTTGTGCCCGGGCAGGCCAGCAAAGAAGACATCGGCTACTACATGACCGGCCACCGAGGCCAAGAGGAGGAGGAAAACTATGCAGCGCAAACCCTTTGACTGGTTCTATTTGCTTTCGCTGCTGCTGAGCATACTTCTTGCCTTTCTCATTGGGGCGGGAATCTTGGCGGCTTCCGGGTTTTCTCCCCTGACGGCTTACGGCGCCATGATCAGCGGCGCGTTTTCCAGCCTGCGGCACATTGGCGACCTGCTGGAATATGCCATGGTGCTTTGCCTTTGCGGCCTGGCCTGTGTGCTTGGCGCAAGAGTGGGAATTTTTAACGTAGGCGGAGAAGGTCAGCTGCTGCTGGGAGCCATTTTCTCCTGCCAGGTGGGCATTTGGATGGATGGCTACAGCCCTTGGCTGGTGCTGCCCTGCGCGGTGTTGGGCGCCATTGCCGTTGGCGGCCTGTACGCGCTGATCCCCGGGGTGCTGAAAGTAAAGCTAAAGGTCAACGAGGTCATTACCACCATTATGCTCAACACCGTGGCTGCCAGCTTTTGTCAGTTTTTGGCCAAAGGCCCCTGGAAAAATGTCAATAAAAATATTGTGGCAGGTACTCAGCAGCTCAATGTAACCTACTGGTTTAACGGTCTGATCCCCGGCTCCCATCTGACCACGGCCATATTTGCCGCGGCGGTTATGGCGTTTTTGGTGTGGTATATCATGCAAAAAACCTCCAGGGGCTTTGAGCTGCGGCTGGTGGGACAAAACTCCCGGTTCGCCCGGTTTTCCGGATTGCGCACCGATCGCATCGTGCTGATCTGTATGGTCATTTCCGGGGCTATGTGCGGACTGGTGGGGATGTTCCGGGTGTACGGCGCGGAGCATTTATTCAAAAGCAGCGTCAGCAACGACTACTATTTTGAGGGCCTGATGGTGGCGATGATCGCCCAGTATAACCCGATAACGGTGATCCTGTTGTCCTTGTTCTTTGCGGCGCTGAAGATCGGTGCCCAGGGCATGGAGGCTGTGGCTGGAGTGCCCAACCAGATGTATTTGATTCTACAAACGGTAATTATATTCTTTATGGCCGCAGAGAAAGGCATCCGCGTATCGCTGACCCGAAAAGGAGGCAGTAAACAAAGAAAGAAGCAGAAGGGAGGCGCCTGCCATGGATGATTTCGCCACGGTGCTTGGTAAAATCTTTTCCGCCGGTACCTTTCAGCAAATGCTGCGCAGCGCCACGCCGGTGGCCCTGGCGGCCATAGGCGGCGCAATGACCGAGCATGCCGGCATTATGAATATCGGTATGGACGGCATGATCTTGATGGGGGCGTTTTTCGGGGTTCTTGGCAGCTTCCTTTTCCAGTCTGCCTTGGCGGGCTTGGGCATGGTGCTGCTGATGGGGATTTTAGTGGGTCTGTTTTTTGCCCTGTTTGTGGTGCGCCTGCAATCGGATGAATTTATCATCGGCTGCGCGCTCAATACCTTCGCCTTGGGCTTGACTACCTATATGTCCCGGGCCATCTTTGGCACTGCCGGCACAAAGGGCAACCCGGCCCTGCCTACCTTACACCTCGCCTTTTTAGATAAGATCCCATTTTTGGGGCAGGTGCTCAACAACAATTCCCTGTTTGTTTACCTCACTTGGCTGCTGGTGCTGCTTTTGTGGCTGTTTGTCTATAAAACCCCCTATGGCTTTTGGCTTAGAGCCTCCGGAGAAAAACCGGAAACTCTGCGTACGGCAGGTGTTAGCCCGGAAAAAATGAAGTGGCTGGCAAGCCTGCTTTGTGGCCTGCTTTGCGGTCTGGCCGGCGCCCATCTTTCCCTTGGCCAGCTCAACGGAACCTTTGCGGAAAACATGAGCAATTCCCGGGGCTACATTGCCTTTGCCTGCGTGATCTTTGCGGCGGCCAATCCGGGCAAGGCGTACCTGGCCGCGCTGATGTTTGGCTTTTTTGACGCCATCGGCCTGCGCTTGCAGGAATATATCAGTTCGGATTTGACGGATATGATCCCCTACATCATCACCATTGTTATGATGGTCTATGTGGTGACCCGGGTAAGACGCAAGCAAAAAGGCAAACGTACACCTGCTGCCGCTCCGCCAAGGGAAAAGGCTGGTTGCAACGGGCGGCCAACCTAAGAGGGCGGCCCTTGCCCCATAGTAGCTCCTTAGGGCATAAGATCGTTTTCCCTCCTTTGCGGAGGGAAAACAAAACGCTTTTCCCCATATCCTTCCAACAAGCCAAGCGCCGCAGGATATATCCTGCGGCGCTCCGTAAAAAGAAAAAAGAAAGGAAGAGAAAAGTGGGAAAAGCGGATCTTGTCGTTTAGGTATGCTTACCTTTCGACAATGCCATCATAACCTGAGATTATGACAGAACTGTGAATGGGGTTTGAATAGACGGTAAATTCGAACCAAGCATTGAAGCCGACATAGATCCGAAGGCTATGCCAAGAAAATCGGAAAAAAGTACTGCAATTTTTGCCTGTATGTGGTATGATACACAAGAGGTGTTGTATATGAGCGAAGAAATGAACCGGCAGCTGTTGGAAGCTACCGCAAGAGAAAGCGCTAAAGAAAAAAACCAGTCCAAGGAAGAATATACGCCTAGGCCCTTTTATCAGCGGGCGATGGCTTGGGTGCTGGTGTGCCTGGTGATCCTTGGCGTGATTTTGTCTTACTACTGGATTGCAAAGGGGTAAGCTATGCTTCTGCAGCTGATGATTTCCTTTTTCAAGGTCGGCATGTTTACCTTTGGCGGCGGCTATGCCATGCTGCCCATGCTCCAGCGGGAGGCGGTGGAAAAGCACCACTGGATCACCGAGGAAGAAATGCTAGACTGCTATGCCATTGGCCAGTGTACCCCCGGCGTAATTGCGGTAAACACCGCCACCTATGTAGGCTACAAATGCAAAGGGGTGCTGGGCGCGGCCTTAGCCACCGTTGCCATTGTGCTGCCCTCCTTATTGATCATTTCCGTCATCGCCCTGGCCCTGCGCCAGTTTGCCGACAACGTCTATGTCCGCTATGCCTTTGCCGGCATTCGGGTAGCTGTTGGCGTGCTGGTGGTAGACGCGGTGATTCGGCTGTATAAAAAAGGCGTAAAGGGCGCTTTGGGCAATGGCATCTTTGTGGGGGCGCTGCTGTTTGCCGCTGTTACCAGCTTTTCTCCGGTGTGGATCATTTTGGCGGCGATCCTTATTGGGCTGTTTCTGGCCTGGAAGGAGGGGCGTAACTCATGATCTACCTTAAGCTGTTTTGGGAATTTTTTAAGACCGGCCTGTTCTCTATCGGCGGCGGTTTGGCCACCTTACCGTTTTTGCGGCAGATGGGCGCCAACTTTGGCTGGTTTACCGAGGCGGAGTTGGCCAACATGTTGGCGGTTTCTGAGTCTACGCCGGGGCCAATCGGCATCAACATGGCTACCTATGTGGGCATTACCGTGACCCAGGGCAATGTTCTGGGCGGCGTTGTCGCCACCTTTGCCCTGGTGCTGCCATCGGTCATTGTGATTGTTATTGTGGCCAGCATCCTGCAGCACTTCCGGGAAAACCGATATGTCAACGCCTGCTTCACCACCATCCGCCCTGCTTCTGTAGGGCTTGTGGCGGCAGCGGTGCTTTCTGTGCTGCGCATTGCTCTGCTCGACGCCGACGCAGTGGCAGGCTGGGACTGGCTGTCTATGCCGGTTTGGCCGGCAATTGCCCTTTTCGCGGCGCTGGCGGTGGCTCGGTGGAAGCTGCCTAAGCTCCATCCTGTCCTGTTTATCCTGGCCGGCGCGGCGGCGGGGATTTTGTTGCGACTATGAGAATTTTAGGAATTGATCCAGGCTATGCCACCACGGGCTTTGGCCTTATTGACGCCCAACGGGGGGCTTACCGGCTGCTCCAATATGGAGTGATCACCACGCCCAAGGAGCTGCCTTTTGCGGAGCGCCTGGTCATGCTCTATGACGATATGGCGCGTTTGCTGGAGGCAACCCAGCCCCAGGCAGCTGCAGTCGAGGAACTGTTTTGGGGCCACAACATTACCACCGGTATCGGCGTATCCCATGGCAGAGGGGTAATTTTGCTGGCCATTGCCAAGGCCGGCGTGCCCCTTTCTGAGTATACGCCTATGCAGGTCAAGCAGGCGGTGGTGGGCTATGGTAAGGCGGAAAAGCGGCAGGTGATCGACATGACCCGGCGTATGCTGCGCATGGCCAAGCCCGCCAAGCCGGATGATGCGGCAGACGCCATTGCCATTGCGCTGTGCCATGCCCGGTCAAAGACCTCCCTGCTGGCTAAGCTGGAGGAAGTGAATCATCCAGGAGGATAAAAGATGTTTTATTATTTACAAGGTACGGTAGCCCTGCTGGAGGCCAACCTGGCGGTGATCGACTGCGGCGGTGTGGGTTACGCCTGCCACACCACAGCCTATACCCTTTCCCAGCTGCGGCAAGGGCAGAAGCACCGACTATACACCTACTGTAACATCCGGGAGGATGCTTTTGATATTTTCGGCTTTGCCACCCGGGAAGAGCTGCGGTGCTTTGAGCTGCTTTTGGGTGTGACCGGCGTGGGGCCTAAGGCGGCGGTGGCGATTTTATCGGTGCTGTCGCCGGAGCGGCTGATGCTGGCGGTGGCCGCCGGCGATGAGAAGGCTGTGACTATGGCCCAGGGCGTGGGCAAAAAAATGGCCCAGAGGATCATTTTAGAGCTAAAGGACAAAATGGGCGCGGCTATGACGGACATGGAAGGTGCTGCCCCCACAAAAGCCGGAGCTGCGCTGGAGGAGGGCAAAATATCCACTGCCATCGCCGCCTTGGCAGAGCTGGGATACTCCCAGTCAGAAGCCGCCGCAGCGCTGCGGGGGGCAGATGAGCGCTTGTCTGTGGAAGAATTGGTGCGCTATGGCCTGCGGGCAATGGTGCTGCAATAAGGGAGGGACAGCATGAGTATTGATTTTACCCAGGACTTTGAAGCGCCCATGGTAACCACCAGCCTGACGCCTATGGACGAGGGTGAGGTTTCTTTGCGGCCCAAAATGCTCCACGATTACACCGGGCAGGAAAAGGCCAAGGAGAATCTAAAGGTGTACATTGAGGCGGCTAAGCGCCGCAACGAACCCTTAGACCATGTTCTGCTATATGGCCCGCCGGGGTTGGGAAAAACCACGCTGGCGGGTGTAATTGCCAATGAAATGGGGGTGAACATCCGCATTACTTCTGGTCCGGCCATTGAAAAAGCAGGAGACTTGGCGGCGCTGCTGACCAATTTGTCTCCGGGGGATATTTTGTTTATTGACGAGATCCACCGGCTCAACCGGGTGGTGGAGGAGATCCTCTATCCCGCTATGGAGGATTTTGCCATTGACATCATCGTAGGAAAAGGCCCTTCCGCCAATTCCATCCGTCTGGATCTGCCCAAATTCACCCTGATCGGCGCCACCACCCGGGCAGGACAGCTATCCTCCCCTTTAAGAGATCGGTTTGGCGTGTCCTTCCGGCTGGAGTTGTATACCAAGGAGGAACTTAGCCGCATCATCACCCGTTCCGCCACGTTGTTTGGCATGGACATTGATCCGGAGGGCGCCTTGGAGATGGCCTCCCGCAGCCGGGGAACGCCTCGGATTGCCAACCGCCTTTTGCGCAGAGTCCGGGATTTTGCCCAGGTATACTATGATGGAGTGATCACGAAAGAGGCGGCAGAGTTGGCCCTAAGCCGCATGGAGATCGACAAGTTGGGGCTGGATACCATTGACCGCCGGATGCTCCAAGCTCTAATCAGCAGCTACGGCGGCGGTCCGGTAGGCCTGGAGACGCTTGCCGCCACCATAGGGGAAGAAGCGGTGACCCTGGAGGATGTGTACGAGCCGTATTTGATGCAGCTGGGATTTTTGACCCGGACGCCCCGGGGCAGATGTGCTACCAAACTGGCCTATGACCACCTAAACATACCCTATGTAGGCCAACAGCTGACCTTTTAGACAGGAGGAAAGACGATGCAATGGGACTGGAGCATTCTAGATGCCATTCAGACGTTGCGCACCGGCTTTGGCGACGCCATCATGCCCTGGCTCAGCCGGTTGGGCGATGGGGGTGTTGTTTGGATCGTGTTGGCTGTGGTGCTGCTGCTGTATCCGAAAACAAGAAGAACCGGTGTGGCGGTGGCTGTAGCCCTACTGTTGGATGTGCTCCTTTGTAACGGAATCCTTAAGCCCCTGGCGGCAAGGGTCAGACCCTGTGTGCTTCGCCCGGAGGTTGAATTGCTGATTGCTTGTCCAACAGATTATTCCTTTCCCTCAGGGCACACGGCCGCTTCCTTTGCTGCCACCTCAGCCCTGTGCTTTTGCCGGAGCAGGCTGGGTATCCCAGCAGGGATATTGGCCTGCTTGATCGCCTTTTCCCGGCTGTATTTGTATGTGCATTTTCCCAGCGATGTTTTGGCGGGCATTGTGCTGGGTATCCTCTTTGGATGCGCCGGCGCGTGGGTCAGCCGAAGGCTGCCACGGCGAAAAAAGAGTAGGAAATAACAGCATATCCAGCGCAAAAGCGGCACTTGGGCAAGGGTGTGCCGCCTCTGGGGGATCTGGTCGAAAGTTGTCGAATTACTTGCACGAAAAAACGGAAATCTTTTGTTTTTGGAATAAACAGGGGGAAAAGAGCAAAAAAGGGTGGGATTCTGTGAGGAATTTGTGCTGAAGGGAATATTGTCGAATGATGTCGACAAAAAATAACGATAAATCGGGCAATAGCAACTTGAATAATTTGGTCGTTTATGCTAAATTATAGGTGTCGCAGCAAATAGAGAAAGCGTTCTGCGATGGTAAATTATCAAACTGGAGAGGAATATTATGGAAAACAGACTAAATGTGCTTATAGCCGACAGCAATGTGGAATTTAGTGAAAGCCTTGCAGACGCTCTTCGTCAGACAGATGCTTATGAGATTATCGGCGTGGCCAATGATGGGGAAACGGCATCCAAGCTTCTCACTTCTCGCCAACCGGACATATTCATTATGGATCTCATGCTGCAGAAGGTCGATGGCATGTCTCTGCTAAAAACGGCTGCAGCTATGGACAAGCAGCCCATCACGGTGGTGATGTCCGGATTTGTTACAGATTATGTGGCGGCTATGACGGCGAGCTTAGGTGTGCAGTATTTTATGCTCAAGCCTTGCGATTTCCAAGCAGTATCGGATCGGCTGGAGGAAATTCGCAACAACGAGGCTCTAAAGAGCAAACAGAGGAAGCGGCCTGAGGTAAATCTTGAGGCAATGGTGACCTCTGTGATTCATGAGATCGGCGTGCCTGCCCACATCAAAGGCTACCAATATCTAAGAGAAGCCATCAAAATTGCGGTGAATGACATGGATGTGATCAACGCCATTACCAAGGTGTTGTATCCGCAAGTAGCCAAGACGTTTTCCACCACACCTTCTCGCGTAGAGCGTGCAATTCGTCATGCCATCGAGGTGGCTTGGGATCGTGGCGATTTGGATACGCTCCAGCGGTTCTTTGGCTACACCGTGTCCAACACCAAGGGCAAACCCACCAACAGCGAGTTTATTGCGCTCATCGCCGACCGCCTGCAGCTTCAGCTGAAAAATATGGAGGCGGCCAGAATGTGACCCTGCTTTTGGCGGATAAATTAGACGCGGAAACCTATGGCCAGGACAAGCGTACATGCTGCCTGCCAAAGCGGTATTTTGACGTTTCCCGCGCGTTTTGCGCGGTAGAAAAGAATAAAGGAAACGTACGAACGATGGCTGCTGTGTGCCGATATTTTGCCCAATATACCGATCTACCGAAAGACCAATAGACACGATTTGCTGTCTCTGAGGGACGAAAAGCCCGTCAGGTGAGGAAGACTCACCCTGGCGGGTTTCCTTTTGGGCTGCGGGGCAGGATCTGGCTGCGGTTTGGTGCTTCCATAAAAAGATATGTTCTAGGGAAGCATCGGCGTCATAGGCGCTGCCCGTTCGCGCCTACGGCGCTACAAACGTAGACCCGGTCTACGTTTGGGTATCCTTAAAAACAGCTGACAGGTTGGCAAAAGCCCCCAGCTTTCCTTGCAAGGGAAAACTGGGGGGCGATCGTATTTCTCTATGGCACGCCTACCGGCGGGCATAAGATGTTAGGACGGACTTGCGGTGGTATCGGCAACGTCTGTGGTATCGGTGGTGTCAGAGGACTCTGCCTCAGGCAGGGGCGCCAGAACCACAGTGCGGTATTTTATGGAGCAGTCGTACTTTTCGGTAAGCTCCGTAATGGCCGCGCTGGTCATATCGTTCTTATACTGGGATTCTGTGTAGGTGTACCAGTAATAGGTGTCGGTGGTGCCGACAAAGTAAATGATATGATAACCGGCGTCGGTTTCCACAATACCCACGTCACCGGGCTGACGGCTGGCGTCAAAGCACCAGTCGTTAAAGTTGGTATACATCTGGCCAGGATAGACATTTTCATACAGGCCGCCGTTGGTGTTGGAGCCAGTATCATCAGAGTTTTCATTGGCCAGGGTGGCGAAGTTCTCCTCTGAGGGATCCTCCTGGAACTGAGCCAGAAGCTCTTCGGCCTTGGCCTTGGCGGCGGCCAGATCTTCCTCTGTGGAGGTGCCATCCTCGGCGGAGGTCTCCGGGGCAATCAGAATATGCCGCACATTGACGTCGTTTAGATCTGTCTTGGTGATGCCGCTGGCCTCGTAGGTCTCCGCGTTTTGATCGTAGTATGCGTTGATATCGTCTTCGGTGTAGGTCAGGCCATCGTAAATGGACTGCTCATAGTAGCCCACATAATAATAGACGGAAATAAAGTGGATATAGTCCTCAATGGTGCAGCCAACGCCAAAGGACTGCTGTACATAGTCCAGTGCGCTTTCAAAGCCATAGTATGTGGCCTCTTCCTCCAAAGACGCCTCCAGATTGTCGATCTGGGCTTGGGTCTCCTCATCCAGGGCAAAACCGGCGGCTTTCGCTTCGGTGTAAACGGCGGCGTTTTCCTTGAACATCTGCATGGCGGCGTCTACAAAATACTGCTCCCAGGTCAGATCTTCCGACAGGGATGTCTGCTCGCTCAGAGGTGAAGAGGTGTCTAGGCCGAACATAGAGGCATAGCTGCCATAGCTGTTCAGGAAGTTGTAATACTGCATGAAATAGTAAATCTGGAATTCGCCGTTGGTCAGCTCTAAATCGCCGCAGGTGGCAACAACCTTGCTCATCCGCTTATCCTGTGTGGTAACGGAGTCATCGGTGTACACCGCTTTGGCGGCGACTGTGTTGGTGTCCGGCGTTTCCTTGCCGGTGATCCAGTTGATGGCTTGGGTGGTGGCATCCTTCAGATTCTGCCCAAAGGAGGCATCGTCCCGGTGGCTGATGGCATAAACGCTGTAATAGGCCAGTATGGCCACCACAATGGCTGCCAATACGCCCAGAACGATGGTGAGCACCAGCTTGCCCCGGCGCTTTTTGGGCGGCTCTGCCGCTGCGGCATCCTCTGCGGCAGAAGGATCGGTGGGCTGCTCCTCAGTATCCTCAGGGATATCGGGGGCCTGCGGCTCTTCGTCTGCGGGGGTACTTTCCG
>CAYVWG010000011.1:0-2208 GCA_964455425.1 uncultured Oscillospiraceae bacterium
CAGAAAAGGGAGATTGAACAATGAAAGCAACAGGAATTGTGCGTCGTATCGATGATCTTGGCCGTGTAGTCATTCCCAAGGAGATCCGCCGCACGCTGCGCATCCGCGAAGGCGACCCCTTGGAGATTTACACGGAGAAGGACGGAGAGGTCATTTTCAAAAAATATTCCCCTATGGGTGACCTGTCGGATTTCGCCGGGCAGATTTGTGATTCTATCGGCAAAAACACAGGGCACATTGCGGCGGTGGCGGATCGGGACGCGATCATTGCCCTGTCTGGCGCACCAAAAAAGGAGCTGCTGGAAAAGTCCTGTGCCCGGGAACTGGAGCAGTTGATGGAGCAGCGCAAGAGCTATTGTTATCAGTCTGGCGAGCGAAGCATTCCCATTACAGATTCCAATGAGAAATACGCTCTGGCGGTGGCCGCGCCGGTCATCTCCGAAGGGGATCTGATGGGAAGCGTTATGCTGCTTATGGAACAGGGCAGCGGCTTTATCCCAACAGAATCGGAACAGAAGCTGGTGCAGACAGTAGCCGGGTTTCTGGGAAGACAGATGGAAAGCTAAGGCCTCATCCAAAAGCATTCCGTAAAACCATGTGTTGGCTTTGCGGGGTGCTTTTGGATCTTCACGGTGTCAATAGACCCAAGAGCTTTGGCCCTGGCGCGCTTTTACGAAGCATAATGCGGCTTTTGTACCGAAAGCGGCTGAACCTGGGCCAACATCGCAGGAGCGTGTAGCTTGTACATAAATTTTTCGGAATAATTTACCTGGAAGGGATGACAATTGACGAAAAATATGCTATAATACCCCAAAGTGGATGTTATGCATGAACGTTGCGGCGTTCCTTCCTGGTTTGCGCTGGGAAGCGAAAAAATATCGGACGCTTGTGCCCCTTGAGGAACCGCCACATATTTGGCTCCTTAAGGAAACGGCGCTGCCGGCGCAGCGCCATTGGTAATTTGCACATTGCAAATATGAACAGCAAAGGAGGGCATCGCAATGGCGTACAATATTACCATTCAAAAAACCACGGCTCCCAAGCCCCATCCTACTGACGAGACGAAGCTGGGCTTTGGCAAAATTTTTAGCGATCATATGTTCCTTATGGATTACACGGAAGGTACCGGTTGGCACGATCCCCGAGTCGTTCCCTATCAGCCGTTTCAGATAGATCCGGCCTGCGTAGTGCTGCACTATGCCCAGGAAATTTTCGAGGGCATGAAGGCCTATCGTACGGCAGAAAATAAAATCCAGCTCTTTAGACCCTATTGTAACGCGGAGCGGATGAATACCTCCGCCGACCGGTTGTGCATCCCCCAAATCCCTACCGATCTGTTTGTCCAGGCGGTAAAGACCCTGGTGGATGTGGACAGAGACTGGGTACCCCACACCGACGGCGCTTCCCTGTACCTGCGGCCCTTTGTTTTTGCCAGCGATGTGGGGCTGGGTGTCCATGCTGCCAAGCATTATATTTTCTGCATTATCGCCGCCCCCTCTGGCGCGTACTACGCCGAGGGAATCAATCCGGTGCGGATCTATGTGGAGGATGAGTATATCCGGGCGGCTCCTGGCCTGACCGGCTTTACCAAGTGCGGCGGCAACTACGCGGCTTCCATCAAGGCCGGCGAATTGGCCGAGCGGCAAGGCTTTGCCCAGGTGCTTTGGCTGGACGGCGTGGAGAAAAAATATGTGGAAGAAGTCGGCTCTATGAACATTATGTTCAAGATCGACGGCAAAATTTATACCGCGGCCACCACCGGCACCGTGCTGCCCGGCGTTACCCGCCGCAGCTGCATTGAGCTTTGCAAGGATTGGGGCTACGAGGTTATTGAAGGCAAGCTGGCCATTGCCGATGTTATGCAGGCGGCCAGAGATGGCAAGCTGGAGGAAGTCTTTGGCACCGGCACCGCAGCTGTGGTTTCTCCGGTAAAGGAGCTGCGCTGGAAGGACGAGACGGCGTATATCTCCGATGGTAAGATCGGCCCCTTGACCCAGAAGCTGTATGATACCCTTACCGGCATCCAGTGGGGCAAGATCGCGGATACCAAGGGCTGGACAGAAGAGGTATAATTTTTCGCCAGGTAGCGGGGCCGCTAAAATGGAAAAACTTGCGGCAACGCGCCTCAAAAATAAAGTTTAGAACATGGGCAAGAAGTCGCGATAGTATCCGGCTTCTTGCCCATACTTCTCTAGGAAGCCAACTTGC
>CAYVWG010000011.1:2308-33322 GCA_964455425.1 uncultured Oscillospiraceae bacterium
TACTGCGTGGGATTTGCCAAGGAAAAGGGACTGTCCTGGGTGCGGGATGAGGCGGACAATGTGGTGATCTATAAACCGGGAAGCATAGGCTATGAGGATCACGCGCCGGTGATCCTCCAAGGGCACCTAGACATGGTAGCGGCCAAGATCCCTACATCGGATATCCAGCTGGAGAAAGAGGGCCTTCGGCTTTGCACAGACGGGACGTTTGTCTGGGCCGATGGCACCACCTTAGGCGGCGACGACGGCATAGCCGTGGCCTATGGCCTGGCGCTGCTGGAGGCGGAGGATCTGCCGCATCCGCCGTTGGAGGTGGTGTTTACCGCCGATGAGGAAATCGGCATGCTGGGGGCGGCGGCCATGGATATGTCCGTGCTTCGGGGCAGGCGGCTGCTGAATATCGACTCGGAGGATGAGGGCGTGTTTACTGCCGGCTGCGCCGGCGGGGCAACCTGCACCCTTACGGCTAAGGCGCAGCCTGTCTCCCCAGGGGTGGGGGAGGCGCTGCAGGTGACGGTTTCCGGCCTTCTTGGCGGGCACAGCGGCATGGAGATTCATAAGGACAGGGCCAATGGCAATAAGCTGTTAGGGCAGCTGTTGACAGAGCTGTATCCTGACTGCCCCTTCCAGCTGGTCAGCATTTCCGGGGGCGCCCAGGACAACGCCATCCCCGTCCAGGCCCAGGCGGTGATCCTGACGCCCCAGGGGGAAACCGCCTGCCATAGGCTGCAGGGGCTATGGGAGAGCCTTGCCCCAAAGCTAAAGGAGAAGGAAAGAGCGGCATCTTTGTGCCTAAAACCCATGCCGGCACCCAACAGCGCCATGTCCTACGCCGATACCCAGAGGATCCTTGGCCTTCTTTGCGCCGTGCCCAATGGCGTGCAGGCCATGAGCCGCGCGTTGCCCGGACAGGTGGAGACCTCCCTGAACCTGGGCATTTTACGCACGACGACAGAGGGGGTAGAGCTGGTGTTTTCTGTCCGCAGCGGCGTGGATGAGGAAAAAGACCGGCTGCTGGATACCCTTCACCGCACCGCTGCCGCTTGGGACGCGCAATGCCAGGTTGAGGGGGCTTATCCTGCTTGGGCCTATCGGGAGGATTCCCCCCTGCGGCAGACCATGACCCAGATATACGCCCGGCAATATGGGCAGGAGCCTAAGGTGGAGGTCATCCATGCCGGGCTGGAATGTGGCATCTTTGCCCAAAAGCTGCCGGGGCTGGATTGCGTTTCCTTCGGGCCAAATCTGCTGGAAATCCACACCACACGGGAGCGGATGGAGGTGGCCTCGGTGGCCCGCACCTGGCGTTTTCTTACTGCCGTTTTGGCGGCGCTGTGACGGAGGCAATCCACTATGGATAGAAACACATTCCAGCAAAAATCCCTGCTGCGCATTTTCTTTTCCTATTTTCGCCCTCACCTGGGCCTGTTCCTGCTGGATATCGGCGCGGCGGTATTGATCGCGGGGGTAGACCTGGCCTTTCCGCTGGTTACCCGCCATGCCCTGTACGATATGCTGCCCAACAAGCTGTATTCGGTGTTTTTTGTGGCCATGGCGGCTATGGTGATTGCCTATGTGGTGCGCTCCTTGCTGCAATTTGTGGTGGCCTATTGGGGGCATACCTTTGGCATTTTGGTGGAGGCGGACATTCGCAGGGATCTGTTTTCCCACCTACAGATCTTGGGGTTTGATTACTACGATAAAAACCGCACCGGTCAGATTCTTAGCCGTCTGACGGTAGACTTGTTTGACATTACCGAGCTTGCCCACCACGGGCCGGAGGATATGCTCACCTCAGTGCTGACCATCGTTGGGGCGCTGATCATTTTGTTTTCCGTCCAGTGGAAGCTGGCGTTGGTGGTTTGCCTGGTGTTTCCTGTCTGCCTGCCCTTGGTGATGGCACGGCGGCGGAAAATGAGCCAGGTGTCGAAAATGGTCAAACAGCGCACAGCCAATATCAATGCCGACATTGAATCCTCCCTTTCCGGGGTGCGTACGGCAAAGGCGTTTACCAATGAAGGGGCGGAAAAGCAAAAGTTTGACCGCTCCAACGAGCGGTTTAAGGGGTCTAAACGGGAGTTTCACAAGGAGATGGGGTTGTTTCAGGCTACCATGGAGTTTTTCCTGTGCATCCTTTCGGTGGTAGTGGTGGCGGTAGGCGGCTGGCTGATCATGAAAGATCAGATGGACTATGTGGATTTGATCACCTTTAGCCTGTACATCAGCACCTTTGTAACGCCGATCCGTAAGATCACTACCTCCAGCGAGCTTTTTGCCAATGGCTTTGCCGGCCTGAGCCGGTTTGTCGGCCTTATGCGGGAGGAGCCTACCATAAAAGACGCGCCGGATGCCGTAGAGCTAAACAATGTCCGGGGAGAGATTGTATTAGACAAGGTACAGTTTGCCTATGAAAGCGATCTTCCGGTATTAAAGGAGGTTTCCCTCCATGTGCAGGCAGGGCAGACCGTGGCGGTGGTTGGCCCCTCCGGCGGCGGAAAAACTACCCTTTGCCAGCTGATTCCCCGGTTCTACGATGTGTCTGGCGGGCGGATCACGGTGGATGGCTTGGACGTGCGGCAGGTGACCTCAAAATCCCTGCGTACCAGCGTAGGTATTGTGCAGCAGGATGTGTTCCTTTTTGCCGACACCATTTTGGAAAACATTCGCTACGGTAAGCCTACCGCCACCTTAGAGGAGGTGGAAGCTGCGGCCCGGGAGGCGGAGATCTATGATGACATCATGGATATGCCCGATGGCTTTTCAACCTATGTGGGGGAGCGAGGGGCCTTGCTCTCCGGCGGCCAGAAGCAGCGGATTGCCATCGCCCGTATATTTTTGAAAAATCCGCCAATACTCATCTTAGACGAGGCAACTTCCGCCTTAGACAGCATTACTGAGGCCAAAATCCAGCGGGCCTTCGACCGGCTGTCACGGGGCAGAACGACCCTGATCATTGCCCACCGCCTGTCCACCATTCACAACGCAGACAGAATTGTTGTTATTGCCGATGGGTCCGTGCAGGAGCAGGGAACCCGGCAGGAACTAATGGCGCAAAAGGGGATGTTTGCCCAGCTGGTGCATAGCCAGGAACTGGAGCAGTCGTAAACCAAAGGTTGCATTTTTTCCTTACTTCTGCTACAATAGGCACGTTATTGTAAAAAATCTGTTGGAGGTTGTCATGGAAGAAGCAATTTTTCATTTTAAGACAGACGGCAAACCGATCCTGTGCAAAAATTTTGGCCATGGCCATATCAATTATACCTTTTTGATCACCACCCAGACAAAAAAACAGTACATTCTTCAGCGGATCAACACCCATGTGTTCAAGCGGCCGATCGCGCTGATGGAAAATGTAGTGGCGGTCAGCGAGCATATCCGGAAAAAGGCGGACGATCCCCGTCAGGCCCTGCGGTTTGTCCAGGCGGAGGACGGCAATTACTATTACCGAGATGAACGCCGCCGCTATTGGCGCTGCTATGCGTTTGTTGGCGGCTTTTGCTTGGAAGCTCCGGAATCCGACGAGGATTTCTACGAAAGCGCGGTGGCCTTTGGCCGGTTCCAGTCTCAGCTGGCGGATTTTCCGGCGGAAACGCTCCATGAGACCATCCCCAACTTTCACAATACCCCTGCCCGCTACGCCCAGCTGCGCACGGCCATTGACGAAGACGCCTGTGACCGGGTCCGCTTTGTGCAACCGGAAATCGATTTTATCCTGGAGCGGGAAAAAGAAGCGGGTACGATCCAGCGGATGCTGGAAAGCGGCGCGCTGCCCTTGCGGGTGACCCATAACGACACCAAGCTCAACAACGTCCTGCTGGATGAGGACACCCGTAAAGCCCTGTGTGTGCTGGATTTGGATACGGTTATGCCTGGTAGCAGCTTGTTTGATTTTGGCGATTCCATCCGGTTTGGCGCCGCTACGGCCCCGGAGGATGAGCAGGAGCTGAGCCGTATGAGCCTTGACCTGCATCTGTTCGATGTGTACACCAAAGGGTATTTGAATGCCTGCCGTACGATGACAAGGGAGGAAATCGAGCTGCTGCCCTTGGGAGCTAAGACCATTACCTTAGAGCTGGCGGTTCGTTTCCTTACCGACTACTTGGAGGGAGATCACTATTTCAAAACCCTGTACCCCGATCACAACCTTGTCCGCACCCGTGCCCAGCTAAAGCTGGTGCGGGATATGGAGAGCAAGTGGACACAAATGCAGCAGATTGTACAAAACTTATCGATAAAGGAAATGTTATGAACTATTTAGGTATTGCCTTCCCCATGAAAAACCGTCCGGAGCTGGATCCGGGATATATCCCCCTTGGCCCTTGGATGGAGGCCTATCTTAAAGGGGCTACCAAGCCCATAGCGATTGCCGTGGAGCGTGATCATGGGAAGATCACTGTGCGCCGGGCAAAGATTTATGGCACGCCGGAAATGGCGGCGGCAGACTACCGCTTTGTGGAGCGTTATGTAAAGTTCCTGCTTTGGTCTATCGGCGGCTTTCGGGTGTATATTCTGGGGGCGGACGATATTGCCGCCCAGCTGCAAAAGGAATATGTGTATTTTGAAAACGGCGAGGGAGAAAACGGCAAGCGCTGGTTTGACGTCCAGTTTATGTCCGATGTGTTTGAAAATGGATTTTCCATCGTCATCAGCAATGAGGCGACCTTCCCCCAGGAAAACGACGCCTCGGTTTCTGTAGGCGGTCATCTGGAGGGCTGCCGCATCGGCTTTGACGCCGGCGGGTCTGACCGGAAGGTATCCGCCGTTATCGACGGCAAAACCGTGTATTCCGAAGAAGTGGTCTGGCACCCTAAGACCATGGCCGATCCCCAGTATCACTATGAGGAAATTGTCGCCGCCTTCCAGACGGCGGCAAGCAAAATGCCTCGGGTAGACGGCATTGGCGTGTCTTCCGCCGGAGTGTTTATCGGCAACGCCCCTATGGTTTCCTCTTTGTTTATCAAGGTGCCCCGGGAAAAGGAGGTGCGCAAGCTGGTGCACACCATTTTTGACCGGGCGGCCAAGGAAATCGGCGATGGCAATGTGCCCATTGTGGTGGCCAACGACGGCGATGTGACGGCGCTGGCCGGCGCCATGGGGCTGGAAGCCACCAGCGTTATGGGCATGGCCATGGGCACCAGCGAGGCTGTAGGCTATGTAGACGGCGCCGGCAACGTGCTGGGGTGGTTCAACGAGTTGGCCTTTGCGCCGGTGGATCTTTGTGAATCGGCCATGGAAGACGAGTGGTCCTTTGACATTGGCGTAGGCTGCAAGTATTTTTCCCAGGACGCGGTGATCAAGCTGGCCCCCGCCGCGGGGATCACCTTAGATGAGGCCATGACGCCGGCGGAGAAGCTGAAGGCTGTGCAGCAGCTGATGGAGGACGGCGATCCCCGGGCAGCTAAGATTTTTGCGTCCATTGGCTGCTATCTGGCCCACACCATGAAGCTTTACAGCCAGTTCTATGATGTAAAGCACATGATCGTTCTTGGCCGGGTTATGTCCGGCAAGGGCGGCGACCTGATTTTGGCCGAGTGCAACCGCATCATGGCAGAGGAATACCCTGCCTTGGCAGAGAAAATGACCGTTATGCTTCCAGACGAGAAAACTCGCCGGGTAGGCCAATCTGTGGCGGCGGCCAGTCTGCCGGCAGCAAAGAAAACGGAGGATGGCTATGAATTTTAGAAACGCAATGGTGTTCACGGAAAACTTCCGCTTTCAGCGGGGAGGATTTTCCGTGGAGGAGGGAAAGTTTGCCCAGGTGCTCCAGGGGGAGGAAAGCGGCCGGGATTTGGAAGGAGCTTATGTGATTCCCGGTCTGATCGATATTCACAACCATGGCAACTCCGGTGCAGATTTTTCTGACGGAGACGTGGAAGGCAATCTGCGCATGGCCCAATATTTGGCCAGCGTGGGGGTGACCTCCTTTGCCCCGGCCACCATGACTCTTCCCTACGAGGTGATTGCCAAGGCCTTGGCGGCAGGGCTGGCGGTGAAAAAAGCCCGGCCGGAAAACGCTGCCCGGCTTTTGGGCGTACAGATGGAGGGGCCATTTTTTTCCGAAAAGAAAAAAGGCGCGCAAAACGGCGCTTATCTTCGCAATCCGGATTATGCCGCGTTTAAGAAGCTCTATGACGACAGCCAGGGCCTTATCCGTATTGTGGACGTAGCCCCGGAGCTTGCCGGCGCGGCAGAATTTGTGGCCCAGGCCAAGCAGGACTGCACAGTTTCCATCGCTCACACCAACGCGGACTATGAAGAGGCCAAGGCAGCCATCGACGCCGGCGTTACCCATTTGACGCACCTTTATAACGCCATGCCGCCCATCCACCACCGGAATCCTGGAGTGATCGGCGCCGCGGCGGAAAGCGACAAGATTTCTGCTGAGATCATCTGCGATGGCATCCATGTCCACCCGTCCTCTGTGCGGTTGGCCTTCCGGCTTTTTGGGGCAGACAGGATTTGTTTGATCTCCGATGCCCTCCGCTGCTGTGGCATGCCGGACGGAGAGTATATGCTGGGCGGTCAGCAGGTGTATTTGCAAAATAACGTAGCCCGTTTGGCAGATGGCACCATTGCCGGCTCGGCAACCAATCTGTTTACCTGCATGCAAAATGCCATCGCCTTTGGTATTCCGGCAGAGGCGGCGGTTCGCGCGGCCACCTATAACCCGGCAAGAGCCATTGGCGCGCTGGATCTGGTAGGCTCTATTGCGCCGGGCAAGCTGGCGGATTTTGTTATCTGTGATAAGAATTTCCAGGCCAAGGAGATCTATATCGGCGGAAAAAACATCGGATAATTCCCCTTCACCTCCCCATACTAAGGTGGGAGGTGAATTTTTTATGGATAACGGAAGAATGCTCAACGAAATTCGCAAGGCTACCGAAATGGGCCAAATTGGCATCGATAGCGTACTGGATCTGCATACCGACGCCGCACTGCGTCAGGCGCTGACCCAACAGCACCGGGAATATGGAGAGATCTACAAGCAAGCGGATTCGCTGCTGGGAAAAGCAGGGGAGAAGAAAGAGAATCTTAGCCCCCTTGCCAAAACCTGCGCCAAAATGGCCGCCCAAATGAAGCATAGCGCCGATGGCTCCACAGCTCGGGTGGCCGAAATGATGGTGGAGGGCAACACCAAAGGGCTGCTCAAAAGCTTCCGCTGCCGCCGTCGGCTGACGGAGCTGTCTCAGGAGACCCGCAGCCTGGCACAAAAGCTGCTGCAAACGGAAGTGCACAACATCGAGCAAATGAAGCAATTCTTGTAAAGCAAGCCCGCTGGAGCAGCGAAAATCCCATCCGGAAAAAGGAGGCGGAGGGAAGAGGAAGGAAGCCATCAGGGGGTTTCGTTTACGTTCCATCTGATCATTTTCCTATTTTATGCCACGGTAAGGCGGGTTGGGGAGTGTCCCAACCCGCTTTTTCCTATGGACAGGCAAATTCAGCGCCTAGCTGGCATAGAATAGACAGCGAAATGGAGGGATTTTATGGCAGTTGGCAATGTGCGTGTGCGTGTGTTTACCTCGCGAGGCAGCTTACCGGTAGAAAACGCCACAGTGACCATAGAGCAGTTGGCAAACGACGGAAAAAGAACCCTTCTTTCCGTCCAACGGACAGATGAAAGCGGGCTAATCCAGCCGGTGGAGGTACAAACGCCGGAGCTGACCACAAGTCAGGGGCCGGACAGAGGAAAAAGCTGGACAGATGTGCAGATTCGTGCCTCCCATCCGATGTTTGCCGGCATTGTTGTGGAAGAGGCCCAAGTCTTTCCCGGCATTACCACCGAGCAGGAAATGGAACTGATCCCCCTGCCCCAGTGGACGGAGGAACCGGCGGCTACCGAGACGTTTATTGTGCCGCCCCAGTCCCTATAGGAGGAGTAGCTATGCCTATAGTCATTCCCTATGTTCCATCCTACATCACCGTTCACCTGGGGCCACCCAACAGCTACGCGGCCAATGTGACGGTACCCTTTACCGACTATGTAAAAAATGTTGCCTCCAGCGAGATCTATCCTACCTGGGGAGAAAGCGCCATACGGGCCAATGTTTGGGCCATTATATCGTTTGCCCTCAACCGGGTATATACGGAGTTTTACCGCAGCCGGGGCTATGACTTTGATATTACCTCATCTACGGCCTATGACCAGAATTTTGTCAATGGAAGAAACTATTTTGACTCCATTGCACGGGTGGTCAACGATATTTTCAACAGCTATATCCGCCGTCAGGGCTTTGTAGAGCCTTTGGCCGCCAAGTTTTGCAACGGTACCACGGTGACCTGTGACGGCCTGAGCCAGTGGGGTTCAGAATATTTGTCTCAGCAGGGATACAGTTCTGTGGATATCATTCATACATATTATGGGCCGGATACGGAGATCGTGCCTAACGCGCCGATTATGGACATTCAGGAATCCTATCCCGGCACACCGTTGCGGGTGGGTAGTGTCGGCCCCAATGTGGTGGTGGTCCAGTATGAGCTAAACCGAATATCCCAAAACTATCCTGCCATCCCCAAGGTCACGGCAGACGGCATTTTTGGCCCGGCCACAGAAAACGCCGTCCGGGCCTTCCAGCGCATTTTCGGCCTAGAGGTAGACGGCATCGTAGGGCGCTCCACTTGGTATGAGCTGGTGCGTTTGACGGTGGGTGTGCAGAATCTTGCGGAGCTATACTCCCAGGGCCAGCGCTTTTACGGCATCTCTTGGGAGTATCCGGATGCCATCCATCAAGGAGACACAGGGGAAAAGGTACAGATCCTCCAGTATATGCTTTCTGTTTTGTCGGAATTTATCCCCCAAATCCCATCGCTGACCCAGGATGGTATTTTCGGGGAACAGACAAGAAACGCGGTGCTGGCCTTCCAGCAATACGCGGGTCTGCCCCAAACCGGAGTGGTGGGGGACGCCACATGGAGCAGCATCTATGACCAGTTTGCCGGCATCAGCAACACCGTGTCCTATGAGGGAGAAACTCTCATATCCCCGGCAAGTATAACGCCTACTGCCGCAAACACCACAGCAAGCAATACCCGCCTGCAGCTGCATAACCTGGGATATCGGGGGAGAACCGTGCAGCAGGAGCTTATTGCGTTCCAGCGGCAAAATGGTATTGCGCCCACAGGCGAAACGGACGCCGCTACCCAGCGGGCCATGGAGCGCAGCGCCAATCCACAGCGGTTTGCCCAAACCAATCATTTGCTGCAATTTCCTGGGTTTACGCTTTCCATGGGCAGTAAGGACGCGAAATTGGGAGGGACAGCGAGATGATGCAAAGCTTTTCGGGGAAAGAAGTTACCAGCCTGCAGACCATGCTCCGGACGTTGGCCCGGGTGGAAGAGGGCCTGCCGTCAGTGATCCCCGACGGCATCTATGGCCGGGACACCATGGCGGCGGTTACGGCGTTTCAGCGCAAGCGGGGGCTGCCCCAAACCGGCGTGGTGACCGGGGAGGACTGGGAGGCCATCACCAACGCATACCGGCGGGCGGTGATCGATGTGCTTCCTGCGGAGCCGCTGGCCATCCTTCTTGCGCCGGGACAGGTGCTTTTGCTGGGCAGCCGGAACCGTCATGTGCCGCTTGTGCAGGTGCTGCTGCAGACAGTGGCGGGGGAGTATGAAGACATGCCTGTGCCGGAAATTACCGGCGTGTATGACCAGTGCACAGCTGATGCGGTTCAGTGGCTGCAAGCCCGCAATAACGAAACGCCATCGGGCATTTTGGATAAACGTCTTTGGCGTATTTTGGTGGGGCTGTATACCCACAATGTGGGAGACGGAGAGCCGGAACCGTATAAAGGCAGCGCAACCCAGGAAGAGGAGTTGTGAATATTATTGCGGCCGCTGCAAAATTGCCTTTTGCTGCGGCCTATTTTTGCGGGCGTCTGACGTAGCGGGGGCCTTATCCCGGGAAAACCCGCTTCTTAGGGCGGATGATGGGCGCGGAAATAAAAATAACCTCCCGTCAAGGGTTGAAAATAAAGGGAAAGTGTGGCATAATATAATGAATCGCCAGATAATACAGTTGGGCGATTTGCCGCATGACGGCTACCCTGATTTTGGAGGCGTTGACATGGCAAAGCCCTGTGTGGCGATTGTTGGCCGGCCCAATGTGGGCAAATCTATGCTCTTTAATAAGCTGACCGGCAGACGCGCGGCCATCGTGGAGGACACCCCCGGCGTGACCCGGGACAGGATCTACGGCGACTGCGAATGGAACGGACGAAAATTTTCCCTGATCGATACCGGCGGCATCGAGCCTAGCACCGACAGCGAAATGCTGCTCTTTATGCGCCGCCAGGCGGAAATTGCCATGCAGAACGCCAGCGTCATCATCATGGTGACCGATGTGAAGGTAGGCGTAACGGCGGCGGACATGGAAGTTGCCAACATGCTCAAACGGAGCAAAAAACCGGTGTGCGTGGCGGTGAACAAGTGCGATTCCATCGGCCCGGTAAACCCGGATATTTTTGAGTTTTATTCCCTGGGGCTGGGCGACCCGATAGAGCTGTCTGCCATCCACGGCCACGGCACAGGGGAGCTTTTAGACTTTTGCGTGGCCCATCTTCCACCGGAGGAGGAATCTGGGGAAGAGGACGATGTGATCAAGGTGGCGATTGTGGGCAAGCCCAATGTGGGCAAATCTAGCCTGCTCAACCGCATCCTAGGGGTGGAGCGGGTGATCGTATCCAACGTGGCCGGTACCACCCGAGACGCCATCGACAGCTACTTTACCAACGAACATGGCAAATACTGCTTCATCGACACGGCGGGGATGCGTCGTAAGTCTAGGGTGGATGACGCCATTGAAAAATACAGCAATATGCGCTCCATCAATGCCATTGAGCGGGCGGATGTGTGCCTGATCATGATCGATGCCAACGACGGCGTTACCGAGCAGGATACCAAAATTGCCGGGCTGGCCCATGAGGCGGGAAAGGCGTGCATTATTCTGGTGAACAAATGGGATACGGTGGATAAAGACACTCATACTATGGACAAAATGACCCAAGAAATTCGCCAGGGCTTGAGCTATATGACCTACGCGCCCATCTTGTTTATTTCCGCCTTGACCGGCCAGCGGGTGGATCGGCTGTATGAGCTGATCAATTTTGTCCAAGAGCAAAGCGCTTTGCGGGTGACCACCGGTATGCTCAACAACGTCCTGGCCGACGCCATGGCCCGGGTGCAGCCCCCCTCTGACAAGGGGCGCAGGCTCAAAATCTATTATATTACCCAAACCGGCGTTAAGCCGCCTCACTTTGTCATCTTTTGCAATGACGCCCGTCTGTTCCATTTCTCCTACCAGCGCTATCTGGAAAACCAGATACGCGGCGTGTTTGGCTTGGAGGGCACACCGGTACGGATCACCATTCGGCAAAAAGGCGACAGAGACGATAAATAGGATAAGAAAGGAACCGGGGCAAGCTGCCCTGGAAAGCGAATTTACGGCAATGAAAGATAAGCTGAACAAAACCATGCTCTGCGATTTTTATGAGCTGACCATGGGAAACGGATACTTTATCAGCGGAAAAAAGGACACGATCACCTATTTTGACGTATTTTTCCGCAATGTGCCGGATAATGGCGGCTTCGCCATTGCCGCCGGGCTGCAGCAGGTGGTGGAATATATCCAGGCCCTGCATTTTGATGAGGAGGACATTACCTACCTTCGCAGTACCGGCTGCTTTTGTGAAGAATTTTTGACCTATCTCCGGGATTTCCGCTTTACCGGGGATATTTATGCCGTTCCAGAAGGCACGCCCATTTTCCCCCGGGAGCCGATCATGGTGGTGCGTGCGCCGGCCATTGAGGCGCAGTTCATTGAAACCTATGTGCTGCTGGTGCTGAACCACCAAAGCCTTATTGCCACCAAGGCCAACCGTATTGTGCGGGCCGCTGCCGGCCGGCCGGTGCTGGAGTTTGGTTCCCGCCGTGCCCAAGGGGCCGACGGCGCCATTTTGGGCGCCCGGGCCAGCATCATTGGCGGCTGCGCTGGCACCGCTTGCACTATAACCGGCCAGCGCTTTGGCCTGAAAGCCGGAGGAACCATGGCCCACTCCTGGGTGCAGATGTTTGATTCTCAATATGAGGCATTCAAAACCTACTGCCAGATTTATCCGGACAACGCCGTTTTGCTGGTAGACACCTACGACACCCTGAAAAGCGGCGTACCTGACGCCATTCGGGCCTTTAATGAGGTGCTCAAGCCTCAGGGTATTACCCATTGTGGTATTCGTATCGATTCCGGCGACATGACCTATCTTAGCCAACAGGCAAGAAAGCTCTTGGACGAGGCCGGATGGACACAGTGCAAGATCACCGTGTCCAACGCGCTGGATGAGTACATTATTCAGGATATCCTTCGCCAGGGGGCCTGCATTGATGTGTTTGGCGTAGGCGAGCGGATGATCACCGCCCGAAGTGAGCCGGTGTTTGGCGGGGTATACAAGCTTTGCGCCGTGGAGAAGGACGGCGAGGTTCAGCCGAAAATCAAAATCAGCGAAAATGTAGGAAAAATCACCAATCCCCACTTTAAGAAGGTCTATCGTTTTGTCGGCAGAGACACCGGGAAGGCCATTGCCGACTATATGTGTGTCTATGATGAATCCCTGGATGACCGGCATGATCTGGAAATATTTGACCCCGAAGCTACGTGGAAACGTAAGAAGGTATACGACTTTGAGGCCCGGGAGCTGCTGATGCCGGTGTTCCGGCAAGGTGAATTGGTGTATGACCTGCCGAGCCTGCAACAGATCCAGGCCCATTGCCGCCAGCAGGTGGATATGCTTTGGGATGAGGTAAAGCGGTTTGACAACCCCCATACCTATTATGTGGATCTGTCTCCCAAGCTGTGGAATATCAAGCAGGAAATGCTAAAAAACGGAGGAAAAACTGGGCGATGAAAGCGATTATTACAGTAAATGCGGAAGATACCGTGGGCATTATTGCCTTTGTCAGCGACTACCTGGCTATGCACGGGGTAAATATTTTGGACATCAGCCAGACGATTATGCAAAACTACTTTGTTATGATCATGCTGGTGGATTTTCAAAAGAGCGATTTGCCCTTTGACGCCCTCCGCAAGGGCCTGACAACCTTGGGTCAGGAGCGTCAGGTGGCCATCCATGTGCAGAGGGAAGACATTTTCCAGGCCATGCACCGGATCTGAGGTGGGACGATGAGCATGATCAACACAGGGGATATCCTGCAAACCATTGAAATGATCGAGTCTCAGCACCTAGATATTCGTACCATCACTATGGGCATATCTCTGCTGGATTGCATCGATCCGGATATCGATATTTGCTGTCAAAAGGTATACAACAAGATCCTGGCCTGTGCTAAGGACTTGGTGAAAACCGGCGAGGATATTGAGCACGAATATGGCATTCCCGTGGTTAATAAGAGGATCTCCGTTACCCCCATTTCCCTTATTGGCGGCTGCCAGGAGGCAGAGGGTTACATCAAACTGGCCAAGACCCTGGATCGGGCAGCCAAGGCCGTGGGGGTGAACTTTATCGGCGGATATTCCGCCCTGGTGCAAAAGGGTATGACCAAGGGGGATAAGGCATTTCTTTCCAGCATTTCCCAAGCACTGGCCGAGACGGAACGGGTATGCTGTAGCGTGAATGTGGCCTCCACCAAGGCGGGCATCAACATGGACGCTGTTGCCTATATGGGCAAGGTGATTCAGCAAACTGCCCAGAATACCAAGGGTCAGGGCGGCATTGGCTGTGCTAAATTGGTGGTTTTTGCCAACGCGGTAGAGGACAACCCCTTTATGGCTGGAGCCTTCCATGGTGTAGGCGAGGCCGAGTGCGTCATCAATGTGGGCGTTTCCGGCCCTGGCGTGGTGGCCCATGCCTTAAAGTCATGCAAGGGAAAGCCCTTTGACGAGGTGGCGGAAACCATTAAAAAAACCGCTTTCCGGGTTACCCGCATGGGTCAGCTGGTGGCCCAAGAGGCCAGCCGCCGTTTGGGAGTAGAGTGGGGGATTGTCGACCTGTCCTTAGCCCCTACGCCGGCCATTGGCGACAGCGTGGCGGAAATTTTGGAGCTTATCGGCTTGGAGCGCTGTGGTACCCATGGCACCACAGCGGCTTTGGCCATGCTCAACGATGCGGTCAAAAAGGGAGGCGTTATGGCATCCTCCCATGTAGGCGGTCTTTCCGGCGCGTTTATCCCGGTCAGCGAAGACGCGGGGATGATCGCTGCGGCGGAAAGCGGCTGTTTACAGCTGGATAAGCTGGAGGCTATGACCTGCGTTTGCTCCGTAGGCTTGGATATGATTGCCATTCCTGGAGACACTCCGGCAGACACCATTTCCGCCATCATTGCCGATGAATGTGCCATTGGCATGATCAACTGCAAGACCACCGCTGTACGCATCATCCCTGTGCCTGGGGCAAAGGTGGGAGATCGGGTAGAGTTTGGCGGTTTGCTAGGCAGCGCTCCGGTTATGGCGGTGCATAAAGAATCCTCCGCAGATTTTGTGGCCAGAGGGGGAAGAATTCCCGCGCCGATCCACAGCTTAAAGAATTAGGAAGCGAACTTCGGCCACAAAAAGGAAGGCGAAGCATCCATAGGCAGGCTTTGCCAGGAACACCGTAAAAATGCCGGGAAACAGGTGGTAATGTCCTGTTTCCCGGCATTTTTTGTTGTTATGAGGAAGAAAAGCGTTTCGTTGCTGTCAAAGGATGTCTCCTACCGGCTGGCGCATTTGCTGCGGAGGGTGGAAAGACGATTCAGGGCCTCCTCCAGGGTGCTGTCGGTTTTGGCAAAATGGAAGCGGGCCAGATGATGGACGTCCTCCTTAAAGAATGTGGAGCCTGGCACAGCGGCCACGCCTACGTTTCGGGCCATCCACTCGCAGAAGCCTACATCATCTCCCTTGGCAAATTCGCCAATGTCCACCATGACATAATAGGCGCCCTGGGGATCGGTATAGGTAAAGCCAAGGTTTTTCAGTCCGCCCACAAACAGGGCCTTCATGTGCTCATACTGGGCCTGAAGCCCCTCATAATAGGACAGCGGCGCGTTAAGGCCCACAAGGCACGCCTCCATCAGGGGGGAGGGAGCGCCTACGGTAACAAAATCGTGGCACTGTTTGACCCTGTCTTCAATCTGCTTAGGAGCGATCACATACCCCAGCCGCCAGCCGGTGATGTGGTAGGTCTTGGAAAGAGAGCTGCAAGAAATGGTGCGCTCCCACATACCAGGCAGAGAATTCATGTACACATGCTTATAGGGCTTGTAAATGATGTGCTCGTATACCTCATCGGTAATGATGTAGGCATCGTATTTTATGGCCAGATCGGCAAGAATTTTCAGCTCATCGTAGGTAAACACCTTGCCGCTGGGGTTGGAGGGATTGCAAAGAATAAACGCTTTTAGCCCCTGGCGGAAAGCATCCTCCAACACCTCCGGATCGAAGGTAAACGCAGGGGGCTGGAGGGGAACATACACCGGCTCACAATTCATCATGCGGATCTCAGCAATGTAGTTTTCAAAATAGGGAGAAAACACGCCCACTTTGTCTCCGGGATTAGTTAGGGCCATCAAGGAACAAACCATGGCCTCTGTGCTGCCGATGGTGATGAGTACATTTTCATCCGGATCGATATCCATCCCCATAAAGTGGCGCTGCTTTTTTGCCACAGCTGCCCGGAAATTGGGCGCGCCCCAGGTGATCGGGTACTGGTGCGGGCCTTGGTAGGCCACCTCTGCCAGACGATCCATTAGGGCCTTAGGGGGATCAAAATCAGGAAAACCCTGGGAAAGGTTGATTGCACCACATTCATTGGAAATACGCGTCATCCGACGGATAAAAGAAGGGTTAAAGCTTGCGGTGCGGTTGCTCAATGGTTGCATGAAATTTCACATCCTCTGTAAGATTTATCCAAATTCATAGGGGAATTTCCGCTGTTGGGAATTCTTTGCCGGTATTCTCAATCCACCGGATTGTAGAAAACATCAATAATGGTTTGACGCAAATCATCGTCATCCAAATGGTAGAGCGGGCGACCATCCTCACCGGCAATGATGGTGCTCTCTATGGTATGGGTGGTAAAATCCGCCCCGTGCTGCAAAAAGAAGGCGCCAAGGAAAGTGGCCTCAGAAAGGGTAAGATCTGTGGCGGTATAGGGCGAGACCTGCTTATACAGATCGGCAATAATGGTGGGCTTTGCCTTGGACTGGGCCGTTACGCTGGAGACAAAGGCGCGTATGTATTGCTGCTGACGCTCCATACGCACAAGGTTCGCGTCCAAGCCATCCCACTTTCTGGTGCGGACATATTTTACCGCATCTTCGCCCGATAGGGTGATGGTTTCCCCCGGCGTAGGCGTATAGTTGTTGGTCAAGGTGACGTCCCCAATGACAGGCAGCGTAACGCCGCCAATGGCGTCATTTGCCACGGCAAGGCCGTCAAAATCCAAGGCAATACAGGATTGGATGGGAATACCATACAGCAGACGCTCTACAGAGGTCACCATATTCTGGCAGCTGGTCATTTTTCCATCGCCATAGGCGTAGGCCAGGCAAAGCTGCTGGTTTAGGGTTTCCTTATAGGAGCCATCGGTATAGAAGTTGTCCACCTCAGCGTAGGTGTCGCGGGGCAGGTTGATGATGGTGGTCTTGCCGGTAACGGTGTCCATACATAGCACCAAAATGCAGTCTGCTTGACCGGCTGTGCCGTAAAGTTCATTTTCTCCCAGCTCGTCCCGGTCGATGCCCATAAAGAGTACAGTGGTCATGTTCTCGTTTAGCCTATAGGTACTGCCGTTGAAGATAATGGTTTTTCCATCGTCCTCACTGACCACATCGGTTTCTTTAAAGCTGATGGACGCTTCCTCATAGGACAGCATACTTTTTTGTCCATTTTTGTAAAAACAATACAGGGTGATTGCCGCGGCAATGACCAACACGGCGATGACGGCCACCAAGATGATGAATATACGCAAAACCAGAGGTAGCTTTTTCTTTTCCACTGCCGCTTCACCTGAGGCTGCGGATTGAAATTTTCCAGGTTCAGTTTGTGGGTTCTTCATTGATCAATACCCCCTGAAGAAGAAGTCGAGCGGTACTGTGGTTGATACAAGTACTCAAAGTAACAATGCGGTCGTTGGTGGTCAGGGAAAAGCCCCCACGCACACAGGCGTTCATGGTCGTAGGCGACTGGATCATCTCCAAATACTCGGAGAATTCCTCCGGGTTGGAGAAGTCGTTGGTGTTGAGAATGTGGCGCTTGTCGTACTGATGAACCGACACAATCTCATAGGTGCGCAGATAGCCAGGAGTATAGATATAAAAATACTGGTTGGCTTGGAAAAAGTCCGGATCCAGGAAGTTGTCTAGGTTGGAAAACATGGTGTTGTTGAGCATATTGTGGCCGTAAATGACTGTTACTGGGTCGGAAAAATCCTTGCTATTGGCCTTTTCTGTGTAAAGGCAGCCCTTATATTCATAGTTTTTATAAATATTGTGATGCAGATAAAAATCCGTTGGGGTGTCATCTCCCGCTTGGAGCACAGGGAGATTGATCTCCACACCGGGAACATACAGCCAAGCGTACACATCTGAATTTAACTCCTGAAGGCTGGCAAAGTCGATGGGATTGTCGGCAAGGGTAGGCGTGGTAGGATCGGAAAGCGGGTTATCCTCAACGGTGCCAGAGGAACTGGGCGACGTGGACTGGGGCATGGAGCCGCTGAGAAAGGTGGTATAATCCACACTTTCTTCCCAATATAGCCAGGCGATGGTTCCGCCGCCGGCCAAAATGAGTACCAAAGAGGTCACAAGAATTGTGATCCAAAGACCGGTATGGGATTTTTTTTGTTTTTTTCTTGCCATGGTGGTGAACCTCCGGTAGTTATGGATAATGCCAAAGCTCTTTGCCAAAGCTGCCGGTATACGATTTCCGGAAAAACATACGGTAAAACATACGGTAAAACATCCAGTGGAGACAACTGGGCCTGGCGGAGCGTTTGTGGTATGATCTTTGGATAAAGAAGTGCGCCTTTTACCAGAAGGCGCCGCCTGCCGGCGCCGCTTTAGGGGTCAAAGCTGTCTTGCAGAATCATCATATATCCCGCTTTTCTCCCGCAAATGAAAGTGTTGATGGAGTATTTCGCATAAGCAGGGGCGGGAGATAGGATACAGCGGCTTAGAGAATAGTGCATACATTATAGTACAAGAAAAGAAGAATGTCAAATACTTGCTGGGGAGAGGAAAGCGATGGCGCAAAAAAGCGCACAGCGCAGGGCGCTTGGCCCTGCGCTGTGCACAGACTAAGTAAATTAATCCTTGTTCGCGCTAAGACGCTTAGTAGCAACTACTGCGCCCGCTGCGCCCAGAACCAGGACAAGACCACCGATGGTGATCCAGCTAGCACCGGTAGAGGGGCTACTGTTGCCGCTGGTAGTCCCCGTACCTGTGGTAGTCCCCGTACCTGTGGTAGTCCCCGTACCGGTAGTAACGTTACCACTGCCATTATCCGTGGAAGCGGTGGGGCTAGCCAAGGCAAAGGCGGTACAGCAAAGGCTGGCAAACATCATAACGACAAGAAGAATAGCAACAAACTTTCTCATAATACTCCTCCTTAAACGAAATCGTGGTAAAGTGCCGCTTAAACTATGCTAATGATATCATAATCTCGGCGATTTGTAAATAGAAATTTAGAAAAAAGTTTCTTAAAGTTTTGGTAAGGACACCGGAGAGCCAATTTGCGCGGCATAATGGTAAATTTTTGCGGCATCCTCAATATACTCGGCCCGCAACCGTGCCTGGGCCAGATCGCTTCCCACGGCAAGTACACCATGGTTTGCCAGCAGGCAACCGCCCTGACCATTTTGCAGCATGGACAGTACGCTCTTGCCCACCTCCGGAGTGCCAGGGGTAGCATAGGGGGCGCACTGGATCGGCCCACCCAGAAAAACGTACATTTCAATCAGCACCGCGGGAATGGCCATATGGTTCACAGCAAAGGCGGTGGCATAGGGCGAATGGGTGTGAAAGATTGCTCCTATGGTGGGAATATGCTGATAGACCTGCTGGTGCATTTGCCATTCAGAGGAAGGAGGGCATTTTCCCTGGATTACTTCCCCATCTAGGCGCATCACCACAATGTCCTCCGGCGTCATAGTTTCGTAGCGCACGCAAGAGGGGGTAATGGCCATCTCTTGGGTTTGGGGAAGAAACACGCTTAGATTGCCGCTGGTACCGGCAAACAGCCCCTGCCGAAGGGCAGCTTGACAGGTGGCGACCATCTCTGCTTTTAAGGAATAATGCTCCATAATCCTCACCTCATACGATCATTTCAAACGGGCCGATATCCGCGCCGTTAAAATACCGGTGCAGATCGTAGGGAGAATAAATCCCCCGGTCGGTGACCACGCCGGCGATCAGAGAAGGCGGCGTGATATCAAAGGACGGGTAGTAGCCTTTTAGGCCGTCGGCGGCGGTTTTGGTTCCCATGGCCTGTAGGACAAAGTTGGGGTCGCGCATCTCAATGTGGATCTCCGCCCGAGAAGGATGTTCCGCGTCCGGCACGCCGGTGACAAAAAACGGTACGCCCATATAGTTGGCCACAATGGCAATCTGATAGGTGCCGACTTTGTTTACCACATAGCCGTCTTGACAAATTGCATCGGCGGCGCAGGTGAAAACATCGATCCCTTCTTGCTCCATGACAAAAGCAGGCATGTTGTCGGTGATTACGGTGGTGTCAAAGCCCATTTCCTGACAAACGGTGGCGGTAAGTCTGGCGCCTTGAAAGTAGGGCCGGGTTTCTGGACAAAAGACCCGAAAGCGCTTGCCCTGGGCCTTGGCTTCCCGCAGCATCATACCTACGATGGTTTCTCCGAAGCACTGGGTCATGACTTTGCCATCTTGAGGAATCATGTCCACCAGATAGCGGGCGATTTGGGCCACCTTGTTATAGCGACGGTTGTTGGTGGCAACCAGGTGGGCCATAATGGCCTCCGGCACTGGGACGCCTTCTGTCAGCGCCGCCTTGGCCGCCTGAAGACAGCCGCCGGTGATCCGGGCCATGCGGGACACGGTGGTGGGCCGGGCGTGAGAGATGGTATAGGCGGCGTTTTCCAGATATTCCTGTTGTGCCGCCTGAGAGAGGGCGCGGCATTCATAGGCCGCCAGGGCCATACCTGCCGCGGCCGCTGTGAAGGGGCCGCAGCTTTGAGTCACCATGTCGGTTATGGCCTGGGCTACCTCCTGATGGGTGCGGCAGGTGACAAACTGAACCTGCCGGGGATAAATCCGCCGATCAAGTATCCGCACCTGACCGTCTTCATACCAGGCAACATGCTCGTATTGAAGCATAAACGCCAGGTCATGGTCTGCTCGTTCCATAGGTATTCTCATCCTTTACTGATACAGACGCTGCAGCGCCTGGCGGGCTTCAAATTTGATCTTTTCCTCATCCAAGGTCTTAAACTCCCCGTTTTCATAAAGGATCTTGCCGTCTACCATGGTCATGCACACATCGCTGGCCTGGGCGGAATAGACGATGAGAGAGGGATAGTCTATGGCGGGAATCAGGTGGGGGCGATCTAGATCAATGGCGATCATATCCGCCTTGTTGCCCACCTTAAGCTCTCCGGTATCCGGACGGCCCTGGAGCTTAGCGCCATTCACAGTGACCATTTTTAGCAGATCGCTGGGCTGCATGATGGTGGGCGCATTATGATAGCCGTTGTGAATGATGGAGGCCAGGTGCAGCTCCTCCATCATGTTCAAGTTGTTGTTGCTGGCGGCGCCATCGGTTCCCAAAGTGACGTTTAAGCCCTTATCCAGCATTTTTTGCACCGGGGCAAAGCCGCTGCCCAGTTTCATGTTGCTGGAGGGGCAGTGAATGGGGCTGACGCCCCGGGCCTTGAGAAGCTCTATATCCGATTCGCTGAGCCACACGCAGTGAGCGGCGGCGGTAGGATTGTCGAAGGTGCCCAGAGAATCAAACAGCTCCGCAGGGGTCTTTCCGTATTTTTCCAGGCAGGCCTCTTGCTCCGCCTTGGTTTCAGAAAGATGCAGGTGCATGTGAGCGCCTCTGGCCTTACAGGCGGCACTGTATTCCCGGATGGTTTCCGGCACGTTGGTGTACACCGCGTGTATGCAGAAATCGATCTTGATTTTTCCCTGATTATAATTGTGGAATTGATCGAACAGGGCAATGCCTTCTTTACAATCCTGATTGTCTTTATAAGGAACGTCCGCGAAGCCCTGGGTAGAACGGGTCAGATTGGCCTTGATCCCAGCGGTGCAGGCGGCCTCCACGGTGCTCTCCACCATGTAATACATGTCGGAATAGGAGGTGGTGCCGCAGGCGATCATTTCCAGCAGGGCCAGATAGCTGGCGGCTTTGATGCCATCTGCTGTCCACTTGGCTTCGGTGGGGAAAATATACTGGTATAACCAGTCTTGCAAATTCAGGTCGGAGCCTATGCCCCGGAGAAACACCATGGGGCTGTGGTCGTGGCAATTGATCAGGCCCGGCAGAAGCAGCTTGCCCCGCAGATCCTTCTCTTCATCGTAAGCCTCCGTGGGAGGCAGGGGGGAAAGGTAGGTGATCGTGTCCCCATCAATGCCGCAATAGGCGTTGGACAAGGTTTGCCAGTTGCCATCCCGCAGCACGAGAATATCACAATGTTTCAACAAAAGTTTCATAGGTATGTACCTCTTTATTTTAATTGTTAAGCTTCAAAATATTATAAGGTTTTCCCAGAGGAATGTCAACGAGGGAGAGAATTTTTGTAAATTTGGATGAAAAACCTGCTTTGCATTTGTGCAAAGCCACAAAAATCTAAGGGAAGCTATTCCTCCCGGGGACAGACCGCCACCACCGTCAAGGTGTGGTGGTCAACCTGAAAGCGCAGGTCAAACCCGGCAAAGGCCATGCCATAGACTTTGGCGGCGTCCTCCTGATAGGAGGGCCGGGGATCCTGCGACAACACCTCCACAGCGGCTTGGCGCTTATCCTCCGGCAAGAGTGCCAGCAGATGGGGAGGAAAGTCTACTTCCAAGTGAAAATCCTTGCCAGTGGTGGTAAACCCGCCAAGGGCCTGGGGATGGCTGTCGGTGTAGGCGATATAGGGCTTAATGTCCAAAATGGGCGTGCCATTTAACAGATCCGCCCCAGCTACATGGAGCACCGGACCATTGCTTCGGGTGTATTCCACCCGTTCCAGCGCAACAGAGGAAAGGCCGATGGCGTTGGGCCGAAAGGGAGAACGGGTGGCAAAGACCCCCATTCTGGCGTTGCCGCCCAGCCGGGGTGGGCGGACGGTAGGACTCCATTTGCGCCCGGCGGCCTGAGAAAACTGCCATAAAAGCCAAATGTGGGAGAAGCCCTCCAACCCTCGGCATGCGTCGGGATTGCGAAACTCCGGGGCAAATACCACCGTGGCTTTGGCGCTATTTACCAAGCCGCTTTGCCGGGGAATACCGAATTTTTCGTTGTAATCAGAGTGAATGTGGCCAATAATATGCAAAGGGATGGGAATATCCATAGAGACGCCTCCTGATATTTTTTTCTGCCGATGGGCAAAAAATCGCGTTGCCGCTTTGGGGCTATTTTACCGTATTGTGGAAAAAATGGCAAGGGCGGGATGGGAAGATATCTCTTGCATTTCTTGGTGGGGTAAAGTATAATTGAAAAAAGAGATATTTTTGTAAGAATAACGGAGCGATTTATGATTTACTTTGACAACGCGGCCACCACCATGCGCAAGCCGGACTGTGTGATTCAGGCGGTGGCCCAGGCGATGGAAGAAATGGGCAACAGCGGCCGGGCCGCGCACGATGGCGCGCTGTACAGCGCCAGAACCATTTTCCGTGCCCGCCAGGTGTTGGCCGATTTTTTTGGCTGCCCCAAGGCCGATCATGTGGTGTTTACCGCCAATGTGACCGAGGCGCTGAACCTGACCCTTTTCGGCCTGCTATCTCCGAAGGATCATGTAATTACTACCGATGCCGAGCATAATTCTGTCCTGCGGCCTTTATATCGCCTGGCAGAGCAGGGGGTAGAGGTGGATTTTTTGCCGGTGGACGCCTTGGGCAATCCCCGGCTGGAGCTGCTGGAGCGCTATCTCCGCCCCAACACAAGGCTGGTGGTAACCACCCACGCCTCCAACCTAACGGGCAACCTGGTGGATATTGCCGCCGTGGGGAAATTTTGCCGGGCCCATGGGCTGTGCTATGTGGTAGATAGCGCCCAGACCGCCGGCTCGCTGCCCATCCATATGGAGCGCCAGCACATTGATGTGCTTTGCTTTACCGGTCACAAGGGGCTTCTTGGCCCCCAGGGCACCGGCGGGCTGTGTATTCGCCCGGGGGTGGAGATCCCCGCTTGGAAGGTCGGAGGCACCGGCGTGCAGACATATCTACCCACCCAGCCTATAGAATATCCAGTGCGCTTGGAGGCGGGTACGCTCAACGGCCATGGCATCGCAGGGCTGTTGGCGGCGGTGGAATACATCCGCCAGGTGGGCCGAGAGACGATCCATAACCACGAGATGGCCCTTATGCGGCAGTTTTTGGCTGGGGTGCGGGCCATAGACGGCGTAACGGTGTACGGAGATTTTTCCGGGGATCGGGCGCCAATCGTTACCGTAAATCTGGCTGGATGGGATTCTGGCCAGGTGGCGGATATTTTGGCGGAGGATTATGAAATCGCGGTTCGTCCCGGCGCTCACTGTGCGCCCAGGCTTCACAAGGCTTTGGGCACGGTGGACACCGGCGCGGTGCGGTTTTCCTTTGGCTGGAGCAACACCCGTGAAGAGGTGGAAACGGCCCTAGTTGCCATAAGGAGTATTATGCAATGAGGCGAGAGAGAAAACTGTGGCTGGTGGTAACCTTTTATACTACTGCCGCCGCCATGGCCATGGAGAGCAACTGCAGTAAATGGGGCATTAACGGCAGGCTGATCCCTGTGCCCCGGGAGATCACCTCCGACTGCGGCATTGGCTGGCGGATGGATATTGCCGATCGGCCGATGTTGGAGGAGAACATCAAGGAAAAGGATTTGCAGATTAGCGGCATGTATGAGGTGCTGCTGTAGGAGGATCAGGATATGTTGGTGATCATTAAGGGGGCAGGGGACATCGCCACAGGCATTGCTCTGCGGCTTTATCGAGCAGGGATTGAGATCGTCATGACTGATCTGCCGGTGCCCACAGCCATTCGCCGGACGGTGTGCTTTTCTCAGGCCATTTGTGATGGCGCTTGCATAGTGGAGCAAATAGAAGGGCGCATGGCCCATACCCCTGAGGAAGCCAGGGCTTTGGCCAGGGAAAGAAAGATCGGCGTTCTGGCCGATCCGGAGGCAGCCTGCATTTCTTCTCTGCAGCCGGATGCGGTGGTAGATGCGATTTTAGCCAAGCGGAACCTGGGCACAAAAATTACCGATGCGCCGGTGGTGATTGGTGTAGGCCCGGGCTTTACGGCTGGTGTGGACTGTCACTGTGCGGTAGAGACTATGCGGGGCCACTATCTGGGCAGGGTGATCTATGAGGGTTCCCCGCTGCCCAATACCAATATCCCGGGCCTGATCGGCGGCTACGCCGGAGAGCGGGTGCTGCGGGCGCCGGATGAAGGCGTGTTTGTGCCAATGCTTTCCATTGGCGACCAGGTGAAGACAGGGCAGATCGCCGCCACGGTGAACGGGCAACCCATGTACTGCACCATCGACGGTGTGCTTCGGGGTCTGCTTTCGGCGGGCGTGGTGGTGCATAAGGGAATGAAGAGCGGCGATATTGACCCCCGCTGCGCCATTGACCACTGTTACTGCGCCTCTGACAAGGCGCTGGCGGTAGGCGGCGGCGTGCTGGAAGGGATCTTACACTTTTCGGAGGTGCTGAATTATGGAAAATGAAGTAAAGCTGACCAAGCTGGCCAAATGCGCCGGCTGTGGGGCGAAGGTGGGGGCAGGTACCCTGGCTAAGCTGCTGGAGGGCATTAAGGTGCGCTACGACCCCAACCTATTGGTGGGGTTTGACCGGAGCGACGATGCCTCGGTGTACAAGCTGTCGGAGGAGATGGCCTTGGTTCAGACTGTGGATTTCTTCCCGCCGATTGCCGACGATCCGTATACCTTTGGGGCGATTGCTGCCACCAATGCGCTGTCTGATGTGTATGCCATGGGTGGAGAGCCGAAGCTGGCTCTAAATATTATGGCGGTGCCCGAATCCATGCCCGGCGAGACGGTGCGGGAGATCCTTCGGGGCGGCTACGACAAAGTCTACGAAGCCGGAGCGCTGATCACCGGGGGTCATAGCATTTTTGACGATGAACCAAAGTATGGCCTGGCGGTTACCGGCTTTGTCCACCCGGAAAAGATGCTGACCAATTCCGGCGCCAAACCTGGGGATGTGCTGCTGCTGACCAAGCCCATCGGCATTGGGGTGCTGACCTCTGGCATGAAGGCGGATTTGGTTTCTCCGGAATGTACGGCCATGGCCTATCAGCTGATGACGACCCTAAATAAAGGGGCTAGAGACGTTATGGTAAACTACCGCGTCCATGCTTGCACCGATGTGACCGGCTTTGGCGTTCTGGGCCACATGTTGGAAATGGCCCAGGGCAGCGACACAGCCCTTCACCTGCAGGTAAAGGGATTTACCTTTATTCCTGAGGCTTTGGAGCTGGCGAAAATGGGGGTTTTGCCTGCGGGAATGTATCGCAACCGCAATTTTGCCGAAGGCTATGTTGCTCCGGGCGATACGGAGACGGCTGTGCAGGATCTGCTGTACGATCCCCAAACCTCCGGCGGCCTGGCCATCGCGGTGGATCCCCAGGATGCCCCGGCCTTGTTGGCGGAGCTGCGGCAGAAGGTACCTGCCGCCCAGTGTATCGGCCATGTGGGAGCCTATACCGGCGGCCCAAGAATTTATCTGGAGTGAGTTATGTTGGATGTCAGCCTGAAACAGCTGGAAGTTTTTGTGGCTGTGGCGGAGTGCGGCAGCTTTTCTCTGGCGGCGGAGCGGCTGTTTTTGTCCCAATCCACCGTAAGTAGCCATGTGGCTGGTCTGGAGCGTACCTTAGGCCAGCAGCTTCTCTTGCGGGGCAGCCGCAGACGGGTGGCCTTGACCACCGCCGGAGAGGAGGTATATGCCGCCGGACGGGGGATCATTGCCCAGTGTCAACAGCTGCAAGAGCGGTTTACCGCCCCAGTGCCGGTGCTGCATATTGGGGCTTCTACCGTTCCCACCAGCCATATTCTACCGCAGCTGATGGCAGGATTTCGCGCGGCAATGCCCGCCTGCCGGTTTTCTCTGGCCCGGGGAAACAGTGAAGAGATTCACCACCTGCTTACCAGCGGGCAGCTTCAGCTTGGCTTTGTAGGTAAGCTTACCGATCCTCACAGACTGACCTATCACCGCCTGTGCAGCGACAGCTTGGTATTGGTCGCGCCCAACACGCCTCTCTATCAGGAAAAGGCCCGGGCCAAGGCCTTGGGCAAACAACTGCTGGACGGGCCGCTGATCTTGCGCAGCCAAGGCTCAGGCACCCAGGCGGCGGTGGAGCAGTATTTGTCCAAGATCCACCGGCCCTTGGATACCCTGCAGGTAGTGGCAAGGATGGAGCAAAACGAGGGTTTGCTGCAATCGGTGTTCCAGGGGCTGGGATGCGCCATTTTGTCTGAGCTGGTGGCGAAGGACTGGGTGGATAATGGCCGAGTGCTGGCCTTCCCGTTGGATGATCCTCCGGTTACCCGGGACTTTTACCTGGCCTATCCTAAGGATGCCGCGCTGCCCCCGGTGGTGGAACAGTTTATATCGTTTTGCCTTGAGAATTATCATTGATTTTGTCGATGATAAACAGGCATTTTATGGAAAATTCCCTGTGGCTTATTGACGAATTTTGTCCTATAATTTTTATGTCGTTGTACGAATATAAATATAACGAAAATCGGAGGAATTAGGCATGAAAAATGGACAAAAAAAGAGTTGGTTTAGCCAAAACTGGTTCATCCTGCTTACCGGCTTTGTGATTGGCGCGGCGGCGTTGGTGCTCAACCTGCTCGGCAATCCTGCCAACATGGGCTTCTGCATTGCTTGCTTTGAGCGGGATATTGCCGGCGCTCTGGGCCTGCACAATGTTGCTACGGTGCAGTATTTCCGGCCGGAGATTGTGGGCATTGTGCTTGGCGCCATGCTGATGGCTATGGCCCGGAAGGAATTCAAGGGCACAGCCGGCAGCTCCCCGGTGCTGCGCTTTGGCTTGGGCGCGCTGGTGATTATCGGCGCTCTGGTGTTCCTGGGCTGTCCGCTGCGGATGGTCATCCGTATCGGCGGCGGTGATTTGAACGCCGTTGTTGGCTTGGTAGGCTTTATCGTTGGCATCCTGGTGGGCGTTGTGTTCCTGAAAAAGGGATTCACCCTTAACCGCGCTTACCGTCAAAGCAAAGCAGAGGCTGGCGCGTTTCCTGCCGCGCTGCTGCTGATGTTCTTGCTGTGCATCACCGGCGTTTGCGGCCTGTTCCGCGCCTCTACGGAAGGCCCTGGCTCTATGCGGGCGCCTTGGTACGCGGCCATTATCGCCGGCCTTATTGTGGGCGCTTTTGCCCAGCGCAGCCGTTTCTGTATGGCTGGCGGCATCCGTAACGCCATTATGTTCAAGGACTTTGGCCTTGTGGCCGGTTTTGGCATGATTATTGTGGTTGTGCTTCTGGGCAATGTAATTTTAGGGAAGTTTACCGGCTTTTCCTTTGCCGATCAGCCGATTGCGCACAGCGACGGGCTGTGGAACTTCCTGGGCATGGCGCTGACTGGCTGGGGCTGCACCCTGTTGGGCGGTTGCCCGTTGCGGCAGCTGGTGCTGGCCGGCGAGGGGAATTCTGACTCCGCCGTTACTGTTCTTGGCATGATCGCCGGCGCGGCGCTGTGTCACAACTTTGGCCTGGCCTCTTCCGCTACGGGAACTACGGAAAATGGCCGCATCGCGGTAGTGATTGCGCTGGTCATTGTGTTGATTGTTTCTGTTGTTTGCACATTTGGCAAAAAGAAGGAGGCATAAACTATGGTAGACGCAAGAGGCTATTCCTGCCCCATCCCGGTAGTGATGGTGCAAAAGGAGATCAAAAAGACCTCCCCCAATAAGCTGGAGGTCACGGTGGACAACCAGTGCGCTGTGGATAATGTGACTCGCTTTGCTGAAAACCAAGGCTACACTGTAGCGGTGGAAAAGAAAGGCGAAGACTTCCAGCTTACATTAAGCAAGTAAACATCCAAAAGAGCTGTCTCACAAGGCCTGTGAGGCAGCTCCTTGCTTTTGTCCCCCGGCGGGGCAAGGATGGCGTTTCCCGCCGGGAGCAAAATTTTTAACAGCTATTGACATTGATAGAAATGTGTGCTATGATTCATTCTACATACCAAATAGGTAGGCAAAAGAATTCCCTTTTGTTGCCCAGCGGGGAAGGCCCGTGCATAAAACCGGCCACGAAAAGGAAAAAATAGCAATGCCAAGAAGTATGTATAGGAAACCAAACAGATCCCTGTGAGAAGGAAAAAGCCGGCGCTGCGGCCAAAGCCGGAGTCATGCAGGTAAACGCACCAAATTTTAATTTTTTTGCTGATTTCATTCAGGTGGCCCTACGGTTGTCTGAACAAAAGAGGATCGTCAGCAAAGCGTTGCGGCGATTTTCTGAGCATATAAAGGAGGCCATACCATGAAAATTTACGCGGATAATGCCGCGACAACCAAGATGAGCGCTGTAGCCATTGAGGCGATGCTGCCGTATATGAATCAAATCTATGGCAACCCCTCAAGCCTACACAGCGTGGGCCAGGCGGCGGCAGAGGCCTTGCAGAACGCCCGACGGCGAATCGCCGCCATCCTAGGCTGCAAGGAACGTGAGATCACCTTCACCTCCGGTGGCAGCGAGGCGGATAACCAGGCCATTTTGTCCGCCGCGGCGATTGGGGCAAGAAAGGGAAAAAAGCACATCATTTCTACTGCCTTTGAACACCACGCAGTACTTCATACCTTAAACAAGCTGGCCAAGCAGGGGTATGAAATTACGCTGCTGGATGTGCATGAAGACGGCCTTGTTTCGCCCCAGCAGGTGGCGGAAGCCATCCGGCCAGATACCTGTCTTGTGACCATTATGTTTGCCAACAATGAGATTGGTACCATCGAGCCTATTGCGGAAATCGGCGCGGTCTGCCGGGAAAAGGGCGTGCTCTTCCACACCGATGCTGTGCAGGCGGCTGGGCATCTGAGAATCAATGTGGCGGAGCAAAACATCGATATGCTGTCCCTCTCTGCCCATAAGTTCCACGGCCCTAAGGGCGTGGGTGTGCTCTATGCCCGGCGGGGTGTGGCCCTTACCAATGTGATCGAGGGCGGCGCTCAGGAGCATGGCAAGCGGGCGGGCACAGAAAATATCCCGGCTATAATGGGCATGGCGGCGGCGCTGGAGGAAAGCTACGCCGATCTGGAGAAAAAGACGGCTAAGACGACGGCCCTGCGGGATCAGCTCATTGCCGGCTTGGCGGAGATTCCCCACAGCGTGCTCAATGGTGACCGGCAGCATCGCCTGCCTGGCAATGTGAACTTCTGCTTTGAAGGAATCGAAGGCGAGAGCATGCTGCTGCTTCTAGATGACAAGGGCGTTTACGCGTCCTCTGGCTCCGCCTGTACCTCTGGTTCATTGGATCCCAGCCATGTGCTGCTGGCCATTGGCCGTCCCCATGAGATTGCTCATGGCTCCCTGCGCCTGACCATTACGGAGGAAAATACCCCAGAGGAAATGGACTATATCATCCAGGCAGTGAAGGATACGGTGGCTCATTTACGACAGATGAGTCCTGTGTGGCGGGATTTGAAAAACGGAAAACGAGCGTTTGTGATAAAGTGAGGGATATGCTATGGCTTTGTATAGTGAAATCGTAATGGATCATTTCCGCAACCCCAGAAACGTGGGCGTGATAGAGAACGCAGACGGTGTCGGCGAGGTAGGCAACGCCAAGTGCGGGGATATCATGAAAATGTATCTGAAAATTGAACAAGATACGATTGTGGATGTAAAGTTTGAAACCTTTGGCTGCGGCAGCGCCATTGCCTCCAGTTCCATGGCCACCGAGATGATCAAGGGAAAGCCCCTGAATCAGGCCTTGGCGTTGACCAATAAGGCTGTGGCCGAGGCGCTGGATGGCTTGCCCGCCCACAAGCTCCACTGCTCTGTGCTGGCGGAAGAGGCCATCAAGGCCGCCATTCAAGACTACTATGAGCGGAACAATTTGCCCTATGACAAGTCCATGTTCCCAGACTGTGAACACTGTGAGCATTGTTCCGGCTGATCCGGACGAATCGCTGCTGAGGTAAATACAGATGATGATTTCAAGCCGGGGCAAGTACGCCCTACAGGTGATCATTGACATGGCGGAGAACGCTTCGGGGGACTACATCCCATTAAAGGATGTGGCTCAGCGCCAGGGCCTTTCCCAGAAATATATGGAGGGCATCATGGCTACGCTGTCCAGAAACAAGCTGGTGGACGGCGTCCATGGCAAAGGCGGCGGCTATCGTCTCAACCGCCGGCCTGAGGAATACGCGGTGGGGGAGATTCTGCGGTTGACGGAGAAATCCTTGGCGCCGGTGGCCTGCCACAAGGGATCGTGTCAGCGAGCGGCACAGTGCCGGACGCTGCCCTTGTGGAACAAGCTTGATACCATGATCAATACCTATCTGGACAGCGTGACCATTGCCGATCTGATGCTTCCTGGGCAGGGTAAGCGGTAAACCGGCTCTTGCTGTGCCTATGGCGCTTGCGCCTTGTCTTAGAAGAAAACGAGAAAATTAACCGGCACGGCATCCTTGGACAATTCCCGGGGTGCCGTGCCGTCCATTTTATGTGCGGATATAGGAAATAAGCGCTAGTTACGCGGCAACTAAATGGTGCCTTGGGCTTGCAGTTTGCGCCAGGCAAGCAAAAGACGGCTGCCTGTGGCCGGATAGCCACGGAATTGACAGGGCGGAGGTGTGCTGCTATAATTTTATAAAAAG
>CAYVWG010000012.1:0-19140 GCA_964455425.1 uncultured Oscillospiraceae bacterium
GGCGTTTCTTCGGGAGCCTGCGTTTCCGTGGGTTCCGGCGTTTCTTCGGGCAGTTGTGATTCCGTCACCGTCTTACTTGAAATCCACGCGCTCAACTCTACAGCGCCAGTTGTTTCATCGGCGGACACAAATAGGTTGGTGGGCAGAAGACCCAACAGCATAATGAGTGCTAAGACTGACGCCATCACCCTTTTTGTGAATTTGTCGCGTTTCATACACTATCCTCCTATGTTTATTTTCTTTCATTGATGACTTCTTTTGTGTGGATCATCATTGTTTCTTCTGTTATCTTAAAAAGCCCCGTCGGACTGCTAGGCTTTGCTTCTTTGGCTGTCAGCCTGGCAGTCATCTCAGACGTACCGGCAAAAAGCGCGTTCGTTTTCTGCTTACTTTTCTGCGAGGTTGCCTCTTCTGCCACAGCGTCATAAGACAGCAGCGAAGTCTCTGCCCCCTCTTCCTGGAGAAGCGACGTCTCGGCAGCATCCGTCTTAGCCGGTACCGGAGATTTCGCCGGCTCCGCCTGCGGCACGGCAGTCCGCATGTTTCTCGCCTTGCCCCCGGATGGCTGCTCGTGGCGGGCTGCTTCTTTGACTGGAATGCTCGTCTCTTTGGCCCTGCTACGCAGCCGACCCGTGCTTCTGTTGCGAACCTGCATCCGCTCAATGGTCCTTTTCTGGGCACGGCCGGTCATTAAAGCAAACACTGTGGGGATATCCAACAAGAAAAACAAAGCTACAGCCGCAAGAAAGCCTATGGCGGCAACCGTTAAGGAGACAAAAAAGAGGTTATTATATAGGTCAATCATTTGCGTTGCATTCATTGCGCATCACCTCCCGGCGAATGAAACAGGCTCTCTACGGACTTACGTGCGCTGCTGACGTTCGCGGCCGCCTCATCTCGCTTCGTCTGCCATTCGCTTTCTGCTGCGGTGAAGGTCATGTCCTCGAGCTTTCCGGCAATGGTATCCAGCAGGGCAAGTATTTCGCTTTGTGAAACATTTTTTCCCTTAAATCCGTCGCAATTCTTTTCTACGAAATAAGCGATCTGGCCAAAAATGGCAATGCAGTAGCGTTTATCGCCTACCTTTTGCTGCAGGTCGCCTTCCATAATCGTCTGCAAATCGCTCCAGAAGTTGTCATAGCTGTAGCCGTCGTCCATATAACTGGCATCGCCCAACTTTCCGTAACCGCTGCCAATGGTATACAGCGTGCTTGCCAGCTCTCTTTGCTCGGCAGTAAGATGTTCACTGTCCTTTACCGCGCTAAAATAGCGTTGTGCCGCCGTTGCCCAATCACTTTCCGCATTTTGCTTATGGAAGAAATACAACAAGCCTATACGGTACATCAGGCTATCGTATGCCTCGGGATTCTTTGCCTTTAGCGTGTTGATGTACGGCTCTCCATCATCGTAGTTATTCAGGCATTTCTGTAGATAATTTACCTCGTTGTTATCCAAACGAAGATCATAGAGGATCGCATCAAGCAGCCCATCATAGGCCTCCCGTTTACCCGGGTTGACCGCCACCGCGGCCTCATAGTTTTCCGCCGCCTTTTCCACATCGTCACCGCTTAATCTGGCCTGCTCTATGTAGTATTCATAGGTTTCCTGCCTAGCACTGTTTTTTGCGGCAGTAAATCCTACCATGCCCGCCACGCCCAACAGGCACAGGACAATACAGGCCAGGAATCCCAACCATTTCACCTTGCGTGCCTTTTGCGCGGCGTCATCCTCATCCTTCACATGCTCCAGGGCATACATCAACTCCGCACAGTCCTGATAGCGCGCTTCTGGATCCTGTTGGCAGCACTTGGCTATGACCTTTTCCACGCCAGTGCCGGCATAGGCAGGATTCCAATAGCTCAGGGGCTTGATCTCATAGGGCGGCTCTGCTGGGCTATGGCCGGTAAGCAGGTGATACAGCGTAGCGCCTGTGCAGTAGATATCCGTCCGGCCATCGGTTTGGCCGCGACCGCCAAACTGCTCCGGCGCAGCGTAGCCCCGTGTGCCCAAACAGGTCGTGTCCTCCACCATAGCCCGGTTCTTAAACTCCCTGGCAGTGCCAAAGTCAATGAGCGTAATATTCCCATCCGGCTTTAGCATTACGTTGGCGGGTTTCATATCCCGGTAGATAATGGGCGGCGTTCGCGTGTGCAGATAGCCCAGCACATCACAAATCTGCTTTCCCCACTCAAGCACCTGCTCCAGTGGCTGCGCCCCGCTGCTTTTCAAAACGCTTTGGAGACTCTTGCCTTCGATGTAGTCCATGACAATAAGGAAACTGTCCTCTGTGTCTATCACATCAATAATGCTGGGTAGATTGGGGTGACGCAGCCTTTTCAGCATGTCCGTTTCCACAACCAGGCCCTGCTTGACGGCTTCAAAATCACAAACGCCGTCCTTGCGGATTTCCTTTACCGCCCAAGTCTTGTTTGCCCGCTCATTGATGGCCAGGTAAACAACGCTCATGCCCCCATGACCAACTTCGCTCAGGATTTTATACTTGTTGTCCACCAACGATCCGATTTGTAACATTCCCTCACATCCTTCGTTTTCTTTTTTATCTGGGTCCATTCCTTCAACTGCGGTTATTCAGCGTGCCTATAGCCCCCGCAATCATTAGGGCAAAGGCGCCGCCAGACAAAATCAGCATAACATACGCTACCATATTCAGCCCGGCCAGCAGCAGACCAAGGCTGATCCCTATAAGTACAATGGCAGTCAGGGCAGCAATAAGCATTATCCTGCGCCAGATAGCCGGCGTCCCCTGCGGTTCCTCCAACGGCTCTGATACAGTGGCTGGAGGTGCATAGGCAGGGGCGCTGCCGGCAGGTGGGAACTGCGGTAATGCGTGCACCTGCCCCGCTGATGGCGGATATACCTTTTGCTTCATCGGTCTTTGCCAAGAATTGTCCTGTCTTTGCTGTGGGGGCGCTTTAGCCTCTCCCACTGTCCCACGAAAAGTACCGGATTTTCCTTTTGGCTTATCCAGCAAACCGGAGATAGCACCAGCATTCCCGCCGCTTCCCTTCACCTCCTGTTTTTGCCATCCGTTTTTTCTTAGCCGGCCACTGTTTCGTTTCCCTTGCTCGCGGAAACTGCCTAAGCTGGCCAGACGCAAGTCCGCATGCAGCTCCATGGCCGTTTGATACCGCTCCGCCGGGTCATTTCTTGTGCACTTTTGGATAATATGGCACAACGGCGATCGGGCAAGCTCCTTATTCCAGTATTCCAAGGGAAGGATCCCTTTGGGACGGTCGCTAGGACTATGGCCAGTTACCATGTTATACAGCGTTGCGCCCAGGCAGAATATATCTGTTCTTGCATCGCTTTGGCTGATCCCGCCAAATTGCTCCGGCGCAGCAAAGCCCTCCGTGCCAATGCAAACCGTATCGGACTGCATGGCAAGTCCGATCTTCTGTGTTCTGGCGGTGCCAAAGTCGATCATCATGATATTGCCATCGGCTTGGAGCATAATATTGGCAGGCTTCATATCGCGGTATACGATGGGCGGCGTCTGCTTATGCAGATAGTCAAACACCTCACATATCTGCATGCCCCATTGGTACACATCCGTCTCTTTCTGGGGGCCGTTTTGTCCAATGACCTTGTCCAGACTGATGCCCTCAATAAAATCCATAACAACCATAAAGCTGTCGGTATCTTCGATGATTTCATAAATGCGAGGCAAATGGGGATTATTCAGGCGTTTGAGCAACCGTCCCTCTCCGGACAGGCTCTGCATAACCAGACGGTTGTCTTCTTTCCCATTTCGCTCCACATCTTTGATGGCAAGCAGCTTCCCCGTAACCTTATCCCTCGCCTGATAGACAACACTCATGCCTCCCCGGCCAATTTCCTTGATGATTTCATATTTTGCGCAAATTACAGTGCCTGCTTGCAGCATATATACCCTCCACATAGTGGCAATGGGCAAGCTGGGTTTACTTCCTTTCGCCGCTATGATTTCTTTCTATCTTTAGTAGGATCGCCCCTCTGAGCAGCGGCACATACACCGCTGCCCAAGCAGTATTTTGCGTTTACTGCTTGGGACGGCGTCAATATGTGCGAATCAAAAGAGCAGAAATATTATCCGTTTCCATTCTCTGCTTGTTTAATTCCGTAAGCTGAATGAGATTATTTTTTATCGTTGTGCCATCCATGGCCACCGCCGGACCCAACAGCCGAAAGATTTCCGCCGGCTCAAGCACATGGCGGAAGCCGTCGCTGCACATCAAAAAGCACTGGTTGGCCGCCAGCGCGCCAGTAAAAAAGTCTGGCCGCACAGCATCGCCTATGCCAATGCACTGCAGCAAAACATTACGCTGTGGATCTCGCATGGCCTGCTCATAGGTCATGCGTCCGGCATCCATCTCTCGCTGTACATAGGTCTGATCCTTGGTCAGCTGATAAAGGTTGTCGGAAATCAGATATACCCGGCTGTCGCCCACATTCATAATGTAGTAAACATTATCCAATGCTAGAAACGCCACACAGGTAGTGCCTAAGCTGACGCTGGCACTTTCGCCGTAGCGAGCGATGCGGTTGTTTACCTCCAACACCAATTGTATCCAACTGTCGCGCAGCGCCTCGGGCTGCAGGCCATGATAAAGGATGGCCGGAAAGTCCTGCCGGAACCACTGGGCAAATGCACGAATGACCTCCGCACTGGCGACCTCCCCCTTGGAGAGGCCGCCCATGCCGTCACATACCACCGCCAGTAGGACATTTCCATAGTCCGTCTGCGCTTGCTGCAACAGAAGGGAATCCTGATTTGTCTTTTTCTTAATGCCCGCGTCCGTATGGGCTGCTGTAAGAAAGTTCATGGCGTTTTCCCTTCCATAGACATATAATTTTTGTTGGTTTCCCTACCGCAGCCCAGATGGCTGGGTAGGGAGCCAACGGTTTCATGCTGGGATATAGCGCGCTCTGCTGTTGCAGATCAGCTATGGTACTCGAAGTCCTCTGCAGCCAGAGTAACTTTGTCACCATCCTTCAAGCTGATTTCCTGATGGGGCGCGGCTTTGATGCCATTGACAAATGTGCCGTTCGCCGCGTTCATATCCACGATGTAGGTTCTGCCGTCACGCACAAGCAGCTTTGCGTGGACACGGCTGATGGAAGTGTTATCGGAAATACAGTAGTCCACCCGCTTGCGCTCTCTGCCAATGGTTATCTCCGCTTTGTTGATATTGATGCGGGACTTATTGCTCAAGCGAAGCAGGGAGCCACCGTTAATATTGGCGGAAAGCACGGTAGTTTCGCCTGCATCCTGGCTGAGGATGGTCGTCTCTCCTGCCTCGGGATTTAGGGAGACGGTTCCGGATTGTCTGCCGCCTGTGGCAACATTCATGGGGCTGGGCGCAAACGCACCCACCGGAGCAGGCGCTGCAGGCGCAGGAGTCGGCGCGGCAGCCAGGGGCGCCGGGCGGGCGGGGGCAGCTTTCTTTTTCTTCTTGCCGCCGGAAACAACCAGGATCACCACCACAACAATCGCCACAACCACCACAGCGACAATGATGCAGATAATCATCAGATTATTGTTGGATTTTTGGTACTCCAACGCGTCGATCTTGTTGGTCAGTTCGGTTGCCGCGTTGTCAATTTCCGACTGATCGTCACTGCTCAAGGCCGCCTTAGCCGCATCCAGGGCAGTGCTCATAGCCGCGTAGGATTCCTCCGTATAGCCGTCGGCAGAAATGGCGCTGGCCTCAGCGATAGCCGCCTCCAAAGCGCTGCTGTCCAAAACAGGCTCCGTAGGCTCAGTTGCTTCCTCTACAGGCTCGGTAGGCTCCACCACAGCGGTGTCGCCTGCCTTGTTGTACACAATGCCCAGAGCGTCGCAAACCTGAGTTACCTGGTCGATGGCTACCGCGTAGGAATAATCATCCCCAGAATCGGCAGTGCCGGTTGTGCCCTCACAGACACCAATAACATTACCGTTTTCGTCCACCATCGGGCCGCCGGAATTTCCGCTAGTCAGCTTGCAGCTCGTTTGCAGGTAGTTTGTATCCGCACCGGAGTACAGGTTTTTTCCCAAATCGATTTTGTTGACCACGCCTTGGGTGATGGTCGCATCATCGCTGGTATAGGTACTGACCGTCTGTACAATGGCGCTTTCATCCGGGTAGCCGATGGCATAAACCACCTCTGTACGCTGCACCTCGCTGCTGGGGCGAATCGACAGCGGCGTTGCATTTTGAATGCTCTCGTTAAGATGCAAAATAGCAAAGTCCATCTCCACGCTCATTTTCTGAATGGTGGCTGGGATGGTAACGTCACGGGTCACCGTAACGGAGTAGCTCAGGCGGTCCTTAATTTCCGCGATGGTCTTGCCAAACATTTCCGCAAAAGCCTGGCAGTCACTGTCTGCTAGGTTTACGCAGTGGGCACAGGTAACCAGTGTGTCACTGTTGATCAGGAAGCCCGAGCCGGCCATGATCCGAATTTCGGTGTTGTTGTCGTCGCGGTAGACAAGGTTGACCTGGAAAACGCCGTCTGCGCTGGCGGTTACCTCTTCATTTACCGCAAAAACCCCCATAGGAAGGATCGTGCAAACCACCAGGCACACGATCAATGTCAGGGCAGCCAAGCGGCTGATCGTCTTGCTTGCATTGCCTTTGTTTCTCATAGTATCTCTCCATTCTATATTTTACCTGAAGCTTCAGGTAGAATGACATACACAGTCGGCCGATAGGCGGCTATACCTGCCAATACAGCCTTATGCTTTATCCCATAGCTTTTCAGCCATACGATAAAGCGAATCTTTTTCTCAGCATCGAAAGGCGGCTTTTCCGTGCGCCACCTTCCCTCCTGGGGCGGCGCCAGTTACGGCGCCGCTTTTGGAGGAAAAATGCTGCTTGATTTCTAAATGATCACGTCTGACGACAAACCCTCGATTTCACTTGCCAACTCTCTAGCCGCATCGTTATAGCGCTGAGCCATCTCGTTGAGGTCGTTTACATGCTCGGTGATCATTCCATTGAGCCTTTGGATGTCGTCATCCAGGCTTCTCGCTTTGGCAATAAATTGGGATGCCTCTTCGCTTTCATAGATGCCCGACAGGTTGGTCATTTTCTCCAGCATGGAGGAGGTCAGATTTCTTACCGTGTTGCCGACAGTGCTGAACTCATTGGCGGTATTGGTCAACTGTTCCGGTGTAACCTTCAATATAATAGCGTCCATTTTTTATTTCTCCTTTTATCAGGTTTTAATTGTTCTTCGTTGCGCGTATTATTGTCTATCTAGCAGCTTCACTTGTAGCTTCTCCGGCGTGCGGTGTCGCGATTTTCACGCTCTGCCCGCTCCATTCTCTCCGCAATCTTCTCCAAAACCGCAATATACCGCGCAATACAGTTAAAAAAATTGTTCATCTGAATCTTATCCTGAGAGAAAGCGTTGTGGAATTCCGTGGCCGCTTCGCCTTCATACATGGACTTTAGGGCCTGCTCCTTTTCCTCCAACGCGCGAACCTGGGTATCGAATTGCTTGTTCAAGTCCTCAAGCTCTCGGGCACGGCTTCTGAGCTGTGTGCTGGAAATCATCATTGTTGCCATAATTCATATCCTCCTGTAAATATATATAAATTGCATTTGCTGACCGTTTACCAACTGCCCTGCACAGTAGCGGCCAGGCGTTTGGCCTCTTGCTCCGCCTCATACAACGCCTGAACCTTCCGCCGCAGCGTGTCCGCCGCCGCGTCAAGCTCTCGGGCTATATCGTAGAGCCGCTGCTTCATCTGGGCACATTTTTGTATGTATAGGTTTGCGCTTTCGCCCTTCCAGTGGCAGGAAAGCTGATCTACCGCGCCTTGCCACTGTCTGTCCGCCATGCGGCGCAGATTTGCAGCTTGTTCCTCCAGGTTGGCGGCCTGCCGCCGGGCAAAGGGAAAATCAACCAAAATATCCAGCATATCTTTGCCTCCTATAGGAAAGCTTCTCTTGTTTCTTCCTCAAAAAATTATTTACTATAATTTGTTACAATATCGCCATATCTGCTTGTCATTTTCCTTACGATAGGTGTTATTATTTTCTTGAGTGCCAGAGCCATAATCGCAATACTGCAAAAAACAAGGATGATATTGACCATTATCGATGATGTTAATGTCATCAAACTGAACGGGCCAAGGATGAGGAACTGATGTACCAGATATGTTTCATAGCTGTACCTGTCTGCTACATCAAGAAGCTTTACAGCCTGTTCCGGAAAGTTAATTTGATCAAAATAAGCCTTCACCGCCAAAAATATGAATACTCCCAGCACAACACGGCTGTAATTCTGAAAATAGGAAAACAAAGTACCAACTATTCCCGAAAAAGACAATTCCGCGATGTAATCAATAAAAATCTGAATTCCATTGCAAACCACCGCAGCTGTACCAAACAACTTCATCATTACGCTGAGTTTGCAATATCCATTATTTGCTCCAAGTGCAAATCCAATCACATAGCATGTCATCCATGCAGGATTAAAACTTCGAATGTGTGTTCCAAATAACACCGATGTTAAAAATGTCGAAAGAATGGAAAATAACCACCATGACCGGCTATCCTGAACATATCTGTCGCGATATGTCCATAAAAACGGGGTGAATATATAGCACAGAAGAATGTATTTAACGAACCATAAATGTTCACCGCCCGGTATCGTTTTAAAGCAAATCAATCCACCAATGACATTTACCACATTAATATAGGAGCGCGCAAAAAGAATCTCAAATATGGCAGCCACAACAAAAACAACATAGTATGGAACTAATATTTTTACAAATCTGCTCTTAAAGTATTCGGTTACTTCCCTCTTAGGACTTTGTCCGTAAAGATATCCGGAAATACACAAGAATATTTGAACTCCCACATTAAACCACCATGCCAGTTCCCAATTGAGCCACTGCATTATATGGCAGGTAATGATAAACAGCATGGACATCAGTCTGATCAAACTTATGGAATAACTACGATACCCCTCCTGGATGTTCAACGAATTATTCATATAATTGGCTTGTCTCCTCAAGATTATTTTGCTAAAATAAAATACGGCTAAAGCCAATTCATTTGTCCCATAAACACTTTTATCCCTCGTATTTTTTATGATCTTGAGACGATCTATTGCCATCACCATTTCATACGATGGCTTCCTCCGACAGGGTTTGCACAGTGCCGCCAATCTCCTTGCCGGTCTGGATATAGCGAGAGCAAATCCGCTGTAGGTTTTTGGCATGGATACGAAAAACCGCCAATCGCTCTTCCGCCGCCGCAAGCAGCTCTTGCACCTCTTGGTTGTACATCTCAGAGGTCTCTCCCTGCCAAATGGTGCGCATACGTTCATTTAAGCAACGAATTTCCGCGCAAATCTTTTCCGCAGCAGAAACCTTTGTCACCGTATCAACGGCGGCACCGTTTAGCGCCTCATAGGTAACGGATATTTCCACGCTGCCGCCAAAATAGCTTGCCATTGCATCCGTCATTGCATCCCACCTCCCATAGGCTTGCTGCCATTCAATTATATTTGTAAGCTTCGGACACTGCCTAGAACAGACGCTTCACAGCTTCTATACGTTTTTTCTACTTCAGCGATCCGCGCAGAAACCGTTTCCATACAGCGGATATCCCGCCGCATTTGGGCGATATCGGTAGATGCGCTCAGGCAAAAAGCTCTGTTGGCCGGGCCGCTCCACTGGGAATTGAGTGCCTGCAAGCTTTCATCTACCGCGTTTATGCAAGAGGTAAGCTCCTGCAATTTTTCTTTCATTTCCCTTGCAATGCTCTGAAGCACATCCATTTCTACAGAAAAGCCTTCGCTACTTGGCATTGCCTCTCATCTCCTAAACTACGGCGATATCGCCAATTTCTTGAACCTCCAAAGGAATATAGGATGCCGAGAGCAGATCAAATATACCGTGCACAAACACCGGATATTCGCCGCTCCGCGCATCCGCTGCAGCGTACTCGCGAACGATTTCCTCCAGCGCACTTTTCAGTAGATACACGCTTTCTTCCGCTGCCTGCAAATGCCGCTCTGTCCGCCGCAAGGCATCTTGCTCTTTTTCAAAGCAACGCGTATCCGCCAATCGGCTGCGGACGGCTCTTGTCTGTTGCCAGGTTTCCCGCAGTTGTGCCTGGCAGCGCTGCATGGTCTGTGCTGCACTCTGCATTCCCTGTGGTGAATACTTAAGCAACAGAATCACTTCCTTTTTCTGCCCTGATTATAGCTTGGTCATAAAACGGCATGTTGTTTTTCCGACAAATGACCACAAAAATGGGATGAACGACACGTTTTTTCTCTGTTTGCGGCTGTCGCTCACCAAGCTTGTCAAATCAGCATCAGTCGGCTGCCGCTGCAAATACCCATACCGGCAAGTGTGCTGTCCTCCGGCAGGATATTGTTGTTTTTCAGGCTGCACAGCAGCAAATTCCCTGTGTCCTCCGGTTTGGGCCACCGAGCCTTTTGGCAGATGATCTCGCTTAGCTCTGCAATGACCTCCGATATGGTTGCATGTTCATCCACGCTAAAGTCAAAGGTTTCCTCCATGATCGGTACATAGGTGTCCACCAATATCATAAACGCTCGTCTCCTTTCAGCATTTGTCTCAGCCATTGGCATACCCCCGCCTGGGTATAGATTTCCGCCTTCCTTATGGCGCCAGAGGCAGAGGCAAAGCATAAGATTTCGTCCTGACGGTAAATCAGGCCGCGGCCCCGTTGGGTGCAAGTAATCCCATCGTATATTTCCACCGACAAAAGCAGATGTTCCTCCTGGCTGCGGCACATGATATCGTTCTGACTCCCCTCCAAAAGCTGCGGCAAGGCGATCACGGACGGCTCCTTGGCTATTCTCTCTTCCGGTAAATAGCCGTCTTCCTTCAGCGCATCCGTCAGATCAGAGATGCTTCGACCGTACAGCCGGTATTCCTGTTCGTGATGGGCCAGCGGTTCCAACAGCGTACATTGTCCATCTTGGCAATAACCGCAGATTTGGGGCCTGCTGGCGGAAAGATCCGTCAGTAGCAGCGCCCAACGGTGCCAGATCATTCGTAATACCAGCAGCTTCACCTGAGGCTGACAGCGAAAGGCATCGCCTTCCGGCGCAAGGATGCCCCGCTGGGTTAAGCTGGCAACACACTGCACAACCGTCTCCCGCCGAAGCGCCGGCGCAAAATTGGTCAGGCCAAACAGCGTCTTGCCACCAAGAAGGGCTGCAAGCGTCTGCAATTCCGGCAGGGTTACAATATAGTTCACCGAATCGCCTCCCGCAATTGGGCCTTATAGCTTCTGGATATAGGGATCTGCACCCTGCCGCCACTCATGCTCAGAATGTTTTGCGGCAGTGAAATCTGCTCAATGGCCGTGCTATTGACCACGAAACTTTTATGGCAGCGAATAAATTGCTCCGGCATCCGCTCCAATATGTGCTCCAAGGTATCATAAAATTCAATCTCGGAATTTGCCGTGTATAAGTACAACTTTTTATTTCGCGCTTCTACATACAGGATATCTTCCAGAGGAATCCTATAGGTTGTGCCATGGGATACTACGGAGATCATAGCGCCGCTAAAGGTCTCTCTTCGGCCCTTTTGCTGAATCATCCGTACCAGTTCATCCAAAAGCGGCTGGATTGTTTCCGCAGAAAGGGGCTTCATCAGGACGCCTGCCGGCATAAGCCCAGGCCGGATATAGTTGATGGGAGACATGCATGGCGTTACGATCAAAACCAACTGGGCTTTTTCCCACAACCGGCGCGCGGCCTCCGCAACGCCGACGCCTTCTTTTCCGGTGATATCCGTGCAGCAGATTTGTGCCGCCGCGCCATCGGCCAAAACCGTTTTCAGCTCCTCCTCCGTTATGGCTTGGCGAATACTCCATGCGTCCTCCACACGAAAGCCAACCACCTTGCGAAAGCTATCCCTTAGCAGCCGTGTATCCGGCTTGCTTCGGGAATAGATCACCAGCGCGTTCAAATCCCGCTCACCCCTTTGCCTTTGGTATTACAATCTTCCGCGGCGCAGGATGATCCATATCCTGAGGCACCAGGCCAATTCCCGTTTTAAGTGGTTTGTTCTGCTCCATAAACGGCAGCGCGCTGAAATCCAGTACTTTCTGTGCAGCCACATTTCCGCCCAAATGCAGGCCGGTCTTATAGGCCGCCATGTACGCAAACACTTTGCGTCCGCTTAGCTGCGCCATCGCATCGGTATTGACTGCGGCAATAAAATAAATATGGTGCAGGCTGCCTTTTTCTATGATATTCTCATAGAAGCTAGCGGTTCCGCCAAATCCTTCCTGGGGCTGATATACATGGTGCATAAAGGCTCCCAAATCATCGATGAAAATGAATACCGGCGTATATCGCTCAGCCATGCGCAGAAAAATTTCATCCTCATCGGCGCCTTCCCGTATCATGGCCTGCTTGTCCTTGTTTCTTTGCAGAAACGTCTGCTGTAGATGCTTGGTATAGGCGAAAAAGCTCTGCCCATCGGTCACATAGGTACTCTTCAATCGGTCATGCAGTGGGCGCAAGCTTCCTGTGCCAAGATCCATCAGGCACAGTTGGCCATTCTTCCGCGCCGCTCCCTCAGCCAGCACCTGAACAGCCGTGGTTTTACCGGTGTGAGCCTTACCTGTAATCAAATAGCAATAGGTATTGCGCAGGTCAAGGCTATACAGCGATGCATCTTCCATCAAATAGGCAAAGGGCAGCTCCATCGGGTTTTGGATGGCTTTTGCATATTCCTCCATCTCCATCAGATGGGAAAGTTTGGGTTTGTCGGGAATTTCCGGTATACGCCTAGCCCGTTTGCCCTTCCAGGCAACGTCCATTTCAGCAAACCGCTTTCGGATCTTTGTTGCCCGGCGATAGTCGTCCTGCTCAGAAACAGCAGTAGCCGTCTGATATTCCAGTATGGTTCCCTGGATGGTTGCAATTCCCCGGCCCTTAACCCCAGGCTCTGGCATTACATCAAAATGGATATTCCGCAGCACATCCCCATACTTGAACTTATCGCCCATTTCCAAACAAACTGTGCTACGCAGATTATCCGCAATTCGGTTGGGGATCTCCGCTCCGCCAAAACCGCCGGAGGTAATGGCCAAAAAGACACCATAATTTGCGCCCTCTCGGGAGATGGACAAAAGGCTTGCCTCATAGGCGCCGTTGGTTTTTTCTTTGAAGCTGGCATAATTGTCAATCACCAGCAAAACCGCAGGTACCTGGGTGCCATTATGCTGCACAAACTGGCTGTAGCTGCCGCCGCGAAGCAAGGTTTTCCGCTCTTTTATCATACCTTCAAGCATCTTAAACAGCCTGCCGACCTTTTCCTGGTCATCCTCATACACAACGCCACCGCAGTGAGGCGCATCCTCAAAGGGCGCTAGGCTCTTGTTGCTGTAGTCCAGCACATAGAAATTCAGCCAGCTGGGGGAATAATGATCCGCCATACTATACAGCAGCGTTTGCAGGAACGTGCTCTTGCCGCTACCCGCCACGCCGCAGATGGCTAGGTTACCATTTTCCGAAAAGCTAAGGACAAACGGGTTTTGCATCTGGTTGGCCGGGTTGTCACTCAAGCCAATCATAGCCTCCAAGCTCCAGGCCTGTGCATTTTCCATCCAGGCGGCGCCATCAAACTGTCCGTCACTGTAACCGGCGAGCTGCTGCAAAGGCAATTGCTCCGGAAGCACCGGCAGCCACAAGCGGAAACTGTTGACATAGCCGTTCTTTTCCGCAAGCGCGGCAATATAGTCTACCGTGGCCGCCAACTGCGATTTTCCTTTCAGTTCCGGCAGTTTTTTATTTTCCTGCTGCATCTGCTGAAGAATTTGCAGCAGCACCTCATTGCTGTGCCAATTCTTATGCACAAATTGAGCAAACACCTGGGCAAATTCTCTCAGGCGCTGGTCATTTGCCTTTCCTCGGGGATAGTCGACTCGCTCTTTTTCCAGGCGATCAAAAACCCGGTCAATCAGCTGGGAAAGTTTTACTCGGTCTCCCACCGCAAGAGTAAGAGACGTGCCCATTTCCTCTGCCGCCTGCAAATACAGCTCTGCCATCTGCATGAGCCACTGCCGCCGCTGACGATCCTTCTGCTGCTTTTTCAAGTGGTTGCCCACAATGACCGGCTTGCCGGTAATGGTTCGCATGCTGGCAATGCTGACATTGCCACTAGCCAGAGTCTCATCGTATTCCGCGCCGCTCCACCCTGACTGGAATTCTTCAAACACCTCATCGTTGCCCACCTGCATAAAGGCGCGGCCCGCCTGGGTGATATATGCGGCATCCGGACGATGCAGCATTTCATTGGAATCCTGCCGATCCTGCACACGCAGACAAATACGGAACTTAGCGTTGCAGCGTATGTTATCATCTACCGTGCCATCCGGCTTTTGTGTGGCAAGGATCAAGTGCACCCCCAAGCTTCGTCCCACCTGGGCCACAGAGATCAGCTCCCGCATAAAGGGTCCCTCTTCTTTTTTTAGCTCCGCAAATTCATCAATAATAATCAGCAAATGCGGAAGCGGAACAGAGGTTTCTCCGTTTTTATATAGCCGGGTATAGCTATCGATGTGATTTACGCCACACTCATTGAGCAGCCGCTGGCGACGCCTGTTTTCACTTTTGATGGAAACCATAGCGCGGTGCACCTGATTCCCAGACAGATTGGTGATCTGTCCTGCCATATGGGGGAGATTGCCAAACAGATTGGCCATACCGCCGCCTTTATAGTCAATGACAAAGAAAGCAATATCGTCCGGGCTATAGTTCACGGCCATGGACAGCATATAGGTCTGCAAAGTCTCACTTTTACCGGAGCCGGTAGTACCGGCCACCAGTCCGTGGGGGCCGTGATGCTTTTCGTGGATATCCAAAAAACAGTCCCCGCCGCCGGCCTTTTGCCCAATTAGTGCACGCATGGTATCGTACGTTCTGTTCTTTCGCCACCGCTCCAACACATTCAGTTCCGTCACCGTTTTCACCTTCCACATATCCAGGAAGGTCAGATTGTCCGGAATCGCGCCGCCGGTTTCTATCTCCGAAACCTCCACGCTGGCAATCTTGCGAGCAAATTTTTCCGCTGCTTGGGCGGTCACTGTGTCAAAGGTAACCTCCGTACCGCTGACAATACCAGCGCCCAGGTTATAGATCAGCCCCTTTCCCCCTCTGCCTTCAATCACGTCTTCGCAGACATTGGGCAAGAGTTCACGGCTATGGGCTAAAATCACTGTGCTAATACCGTAACAAGGCAAGGGATCCAACAGATGTTTGACAATGCCCTCGTTCTGCAAAAGCTCCAGATTTTCAAGAAATATAATATAATAAGGAAGCGGAAGCCCTTCCTCACTGGGATGTTCCGCCAATTCAGCCCGTACGCGGATGACCTCTGAAAGCTCAAAACATATCTCTGTGATTTCCGCCTGGGTACTTGCGCAAAACCTGGTGACCTTGCTTTCCGACCAAACATGAGGAAGCCACTTGGCAAAACCCCAATCCCCGCCGGAGGCCAACAGCTGTGCTTTGCCAATAAACACCAGTTTTACATCTGTGTAGCAGTTGTTTGCCGCGATCTGCAAAGCGATGGTCCGGGCTATGCCGGCTGCCGCGCTGGCCTTTCCATCGCCGACTACCCCCACCAATTGCCGCCGCTGCAGATCGATCCCTACAGGTACATTATGCAGTGTGCGGTACCGATCCCGAATTTGCTTAGGCAGCTCCGATAACGCATCATCATACAGCGTAAAGGTTTTTTTGGGTACTTTGATCTGGCACTGAAACGGCACGTCACCTAGACCCAGACGGACGAACAGAACATCCGAATGAGAGGTATTTCGGCTCCAAAGCGTGGGGCAATAGGCATCCCACTCTGCGCAGGTAGATGCCGATGGATAAGCCCCCTCCAAAATTTTCCGGTTTTCCTCTACCTTCGTCATAATATCCTGCTCTACACCATACAAGTAGGCTTGATATCTCATGCTGCGGTTTTCTTCCGCCTCTGCGTGATCCTTTTTTGCATGGCGCATATTGATTAGGCCCCACATTACCCCGAGCACAGCGGAAGCCGCCGCAATAACGATGCCGGTATACATATAGGGACTGATGCCATAGCCGCTGCTGCTGGAGGCGATCAGCGCCACCAAGGTTCCCAACAGCATAGGAATCACCATGGTCATAGCCGGGCCGATCTGCAAAAACAAAGGGCGTTGGCTGAGCTGGGTTGGCTGGGGAACCGCTTCGATTTCAATGGTTTCCGTGTTCAGCTGCGGCAAAATTCGGGGGCTTCTATGAAACATGTGGCGAGAAGGACTGGTCAGTTGGCGATATCCATTGGGATACAGCTCGCTGCTTCCCTTCAGCGGCCGCAATATAGGTGCACACACCTGCATAGGCTGGCCGGTGGTTCCCACAGCCACTACCAGGCCCAGCCAGATGATCTGAAGTCCAAAAATATTGACCACATCGCCAAAGGCTAATTCCTGCCCCGCGTGGATCCGTTGGCCAGCCATGTAGATACCATTTCGGCTGTTATCGATGATCCGGCAGTAACCGGTATCCAACTCCAAAGTGGCATGATGGCGGGAAATCAATCCTTGAAAATCGTAGATGATATGGCAATCCTCTGCGGCGCCAATTTTCAGCTGTCCTGGCTGGTGAATATAGAACTTTTGGAATCTTGTTAAATTCTGATCCAACTCCATAACCAGAAGGCTTACTGTTGCATCCTTCTGTCGCAGCTGGATCATACTGCCGATCTCCAGCACTTCACCAAACTGTAAACTCCCTGAGCGCAGGCGGGCGTTTTTGCTGAGGGAAACAAACCGCCAGGTGCCGTCAATAATCTCAAAATTCAGACGGATATCCTCATTTATGCCATAATTTGTTTTGGACAGCGTAACACTGTAGTCCGCATTGTCTGTTTGGGGCAGAATAAATTCCTGGAATGCGTTGCTGCCATACGCAGCTAATGTGTATCCCACAAGCATCTTCTCCTTGTAGCATTTCTCTGTCTCGGCAGTGCTTATTTCGCGTTTTGCAAACTGCTGCTGCATTTGCAACAGAGGATGTCAAAATATATGCGGGGAAGGATTGACCCCCGTCTTCTGGTAACAACCGAGGTATATTGTCTTTGCTTTCGGTATAAAATTTCTTTGAAAATGCATTGTTCTCTGCATTTTTTGGCCATTTTGCAGCTAAGATATAACATGTTTTCGTATCGTGAAGTAGATTACTATACGATTTTCCGCTTCAACGCAATAATTAACCGCCGATTACAAGAAGATTTTTGTAATCGGCGGTTCTCTTTGACAACTTATTTGACGGCGATTAGCGGGGAAAGGCGCTGCATATTATTCCGCTTCAACTCCATAGTCGGGTGGACATAACGATTCATGGTAATTGCCACACTGGCATGACCTAAAAGTTCACTTAAGCTTTTGGCATCAAAGCCAAGCTCAACACAGCGAGTAGCAAAGGTATGGCGTAATGCGTGAAAGTTTGCTGCTTCTATGCCGCAGCGGGTCAAGACACGCTTAAATTGATTTTGCATAACTCTAGGCTCCAGATATTTTTCCCTACTGCCAGTTAGAAAGAATCCTTCTTTTTCAATTTTTGCCTCCTTAAGCAAATCTGCCAAATCTTGGGGCAGGGGGATAGTACGGATAGAGCTGGCACTTTTGGGATTGGTGATGATAATCTTTGTTTTAGCTGTACCTGGATCTGAGGCTCTGATTCGCTGCATGGTTTGATGAACGAAAATCGTATTGTCTCTAAAGGAAATGTCCTCCCATTGCAATGCGCAAAGTTCTCCTACACGCAGGCCGGTGAACAGGCAAAGCAAAATTCCCCAATTGCGGTTATCCGGATGTTGCAGCAGGTATGCACATAACTCCATCTGCTCATTTCGACTGAGGATGCGCATTGGTGGCTGAGATTGCTTTATTTTGATTTTTCTTGCATCGCATAGAACCGTATATTCCTGTGACGCAGCAAATGCCAATATCGTCCGGATCAACGATAGAATATCCGCCACTGTTTTAGGCGATAGTCCGTTTTTTCTCACCCCGCCAGTCATCAGCAATTCAGAGCAAAAGCTGTCAATATCGCTGTAAGAAAGGCAGCACAACTTCTTGTGTCCTAGCGCAGGAAGGATGTATGTGTCCAACAGATTCTGGTATTTTACGCGGGAGGATTCTTTGATCTGCACTTGTATTTTGGAAAGCCAATCCTTCGCTATGTCGCAGAGCAATATATCGCCAGAAAACTGCTTTGGCAGTAAAGCCGTCTGTTGTACCATTGCCTTAGCCAGTTTTTCCTTTATGTCTCGATAGCTTTTTGCGTAGACATACCCATAGTTTGCTTTACCTTCCGTGGAGTGGCTCTTGATATATCGCCCCTCCCATCTGCCGTCTTTTCTCTTATAGATATTTTCACCAGTTCGCGGCATAAATCTTTCCTCCTTTTCGCTGACCATTATTCCGACGGTGAATGGGCGAAACACGATAATACTGTACACATTTTTTCAAACAAGTCAGAAACATGTGCCTAAATATTCCGCTATTTTTCGCACCCTCCTTGACAAAATACCTTTATTTTCTTATAATGAAGATACCGCATTTTTCATTCGTATAGTAATCTACTTCACGATAAATCGGCTACAATGCCATGAGTCTTATCGCATTGTATCATACATCATGCGGAAGAACCTGCCAATCGTTCTTCTATCGTTCTTACATGCGCTGCCTTGACTCTCAGGGCAGCGTGTTTATATTTCCTCAGAAAATCATGCTGAGATGCGTAGATCCAACCGTCAACTTGTGCATACGTCTTATAGATTGCTAAGTCATAGATGGGCCAGTTGTTTATCTGAGTATAGCACGATAAGATTTACCAAGATTCAAGCTGCAATGAGGAATCCAAAAGATAAACCGTACACATCAAAAAGAGCCGGCAGGAATATAGCAAATTAAAGACTTGACATCCATTATTTTTTTGCGTATAATGTTACTCGATCTTCGGGGTGTGGCGAAGTTTGGTATCGCGCTTGGTTCGGGTCCAAGAGGCCGTGGGTTCGAATCCCGCCACTCCGACCATGTCGGAGCAAAGTCCGCTTTGCTCCGACGCTTTTTATGCCATTGCCATAAAAAGCGTCATCCGCCC
>CAYVWG010000012.1:19240-32134 GCA_964455425.1 uncultured Oscillospiraceae bacterium
TATCACGAATTGCCCAATGCTGCGCCTTACGCGGATAACACGTTTGACATTGGCCTGAGTTCCCATTTTTTACTTATGTATACGGCTTTGGGTTATGATTTTCATGTGAAATCCATTACGGAAATGTTGAGGGTCTGCAAGGAAGTAAGAATATTCCCTATTGTGAATTTAGACGCGGAAAAGACCGATTTGACAGCAGCGGTTAAGGAACACTTTAGCAAACGCTATTGTGTACATATTCAGCCCACAGAATATGAGTTTCAAAAGGGAGACAATCAAATGCTGATCATCCAAAAGTAAGGCAAGGGCGCGGAAAATGCCATCTAGGGCCAATGCTCATTGAGAAGTAGAAGGGCTGCGGGTTTATACCCAACCCACAGAAGTCAGATCTTCTCCTGCCCGGCAAAGCCAGGGCCATGGACACTGGGCATAACACAAGCACAGGGCTGCGGGGCGGAAAGTGCCTTAGAAAGAGGAAGAACATACGGGCGTGCGCGACGGAAATTGCAAACAAAAAATCATTGGCGCATAGCAAACAGGCAGCGGAGCGTGAACGCTCTGCTGCCTCAGTTTATCAAAATACCTCGTAGCGCTCGCGGCGCGCCACGCCGCCAACTCTACGAGGTACTTTGACCATCTGAAAAGCCGCCGGGGAAGTTATCCTCGGCGGCTTCTGCGCTCTTTTCAGATATAAAACAGCAGCGTCAGCACCATTGCCGCGGCAAGGAAAAACAGGCCGGGAAGCAACATGGGATAGGTTCCCCGCTTCTTCTCCCGCTGGGTATAGTCATAATAGGAAGCATATTTCTTTTTTTCCCTGCGAAGATGGGTGATCAGCGTACGCATAGAATACGCCAGTCCATCGAACATTCCATCCCCAGCGATCCAGGTCAGGCCGCTAATGCCAACAAACAAAACCCCAGGAAGCAGCGCCCCATTGCTCAATACGCGAAACCACTCTTTACTGTCTGGCGTTTGGGGCAGCCCTTGGTACGCAACGCCGAACACCCACAGTGCCAGGCCACACAGCAAGGCGATCAGCTTACCGAGATGCCGTTTCATGCCTGCTCCTTCATCTGCGCCGCTTCTGCCTCGGTACAGCGGACAAAGTGTTCCGGGAAAATCTCCCGCAGAGTCAGCTCTTCTTCCTCCTCAGGGCGATATTCCGGCGGCTGGTACACCATGCGCTTACGCTGTCTCTCATAGTGCGGGTCAGGCATGGGAATGGCGGACAGCAGGGCCTTGGTATAGCCATGGAGCGGCCGGGCAAACAGTTCATCGGAACTGGCCATCTCCACCAGATGGCCAAAGTACATCACGCCAATACGATCAGAAAAATACTTGACCACCGACAGGTCATGGGCAATAAACAAGATGGAAATGCCCATTTCCTCCCGCAGCTGTCCCAGCAGATTGATGACCTGGGCCTGAATGGACACATCCAAAGCGGACACCGGTTCATCGGCAATGATCAGCTTGGGGTGCATAATAATGGCCCTGGCTACGCCGATACGCTGCCGCTGGCCGCCGGAAAACTCATGGGGATACCGAGTGGCATGCTCCGGCAGCAGGCCCACCTTGCCAAGCACATCCAGCACCATGCGTTCAATCTGCCGTTCATCCCGCATGCCCCGGATCCGCAAGCCCTCGGCAATGATCTCTTTGATGGTCATGCGGGGATTCAAGGAGGCCATCGGATCCTGGAAAATCATCTGAATTTCCGTCACCGCGGGGTATTTTTTCCGCAGCGCCTTTGACTGGGCCTCCGCCTGACGGCACTCTGCCCTGGCTTGCAGCAGCCTGTCCCGGGCCGCTGTCTTTTCCTCGGTGGAGGCAGCCTTCAGCGCCTTTTTTGCCTGGTGAACCGCTTCTTTCTGCTCCCAGGGGCCAGAGGAGATCTGCTCCCCGTCAAGCCAGACCTGTCCTCCGGTGGGCTGATACAGCTTGATAATGGAGCGAGCGGTGGTGGTTTTGCCGCAGCCGGACTCCCCTACCAAGCCTACGATCTCGCCGGCGCGGATGGAAAAGCTGACGTCATCCACCGCCTTGGTGACCTGCTTGCCGGAGGTGAAATACTGCCGCAGATGCTCCACCCGGAGAAGCTCCTTGCGTTCAACGGACATTACCGCTCACCTCCCAATTCCCGCATCCTGCGGATGCGCTCAGTGACGATCTTGGGCGGCTCCACCTTAGGCGCGTTGGGATGCAACAGCCATGTGGCCGCGTAATGGGTAGGCGAAATTTGAAACAACGGCGGCTCCTCCTCGAAGTCGATGGCCAGGGCGTATTTGTTTCGTTGGGCAAAGGCGTCCCCCTTAGGGGGAAACAGCATATTGGGCGGCGTGCCCGGAATAGACTCCAGCCGCTCCTTGGTATCCAGATCGGGAATGGAAGCCAGCAGTGCCCAGGTATACGGATGGGCCGGATGGTAGAAAATCTCATCTGCCGTACCATACTCCACGATCTTTCCCGCGTACATAACCGCTATGCGGTCAGCCATATTGGCCACTACGCCCATATCATGGGTAATAAAGACAACCGACAGCTGCCGCTCCTGTTTGATGGAGTTGATCAGCTCCAAAATCTGCGCCTGGATCGTCACATCCAGCGCGGTAGTTGGCTCATCACAGATCAAGATCTCTGGGTTGGCGGACAGGGCGATGGCAATAACGATCCGCTGCCGCATACCGCCGGACAGCTCAAAGGGATACTGCTCATACCGGCGCTCCGGGTCAGAGATCCCCACACCGGACAGCAAGGACAAGGCCCTGGCTTTGGCGTCCTTGCGGGAGATCTTCCCGTTTAGGCGCATAGATTCGGTGAGTTGCTTGCCCACCTTCATAATGGGATTCAGGCTGGACAGGGGATCCTGAAAGATCATCCCCAGCTTATTGCCGCGATATTTGTGAAACTCGTCCTCCTTCAACTCCAATAGGTTTACGCCCTCATAGAGGATGGAACCGGCATCCACCACCGCGTTGGGGGTTAAAATGCCCATCATGGAACGGGCGGTAACCGATTTTCCGGAGCCAGACTCGCCTACGATCGCCAGCGTCTCGCCCTTATACAGGTCAAAGCTGACGCCCCGCACAGCCCGCACCATTCCCCCGTTGGTACGGAAGGAAACGGTCAGCTGATCTACCTTGAGAATCTTCTCTCTTTCATCCATTGTCATTCCTCCGCTCCTCTCAGCGTGGGATTCAGCGCATCCCGCAGGCCGTTGCCAAACAGGTTAAAGGAGATCATCATCAAAGAGATGAACAGCGCCGGGAAAAAGATGGCGTGGGGATAGGTCGACAGCGCCGTCTGGGCGTTGGACAGCATGGTGCCTACGCTGGTTAGCGTGGACGAATCCAGATTCAGCACCCCCAGGTAGGACAAGGACGACTCGGTAAAAATCACGCTGGGTACCATCAGCACGCAGGAGGTAACAATGGTGCCCAAGGCATTGGGCAGAATGTGCCGGAAGATCAGCCGCCGGTCCTTGGCCCCCAAGGTACGGGCGGCCAGCACATACTCCTGGCCTTTATAGCGGTAAAACTGGGTACGCACCGTGCTGGCCACACCGATCCAGCCTGTCAACACAAAGGCCAGCAAAAGCGCGCCCACCACGCCGATCTCCTTTCCCCAGCGCAGCTGCAGGAGAGAAAACATCACCATGTACGGGATGGAATACAGTACGTCTGCAATTCGCTCCATGATCATATCCAGCTTGCCGCCATAGTATCCTTCGATAGCGCCATACACTGTGCCGATCAGGAAGTTGATGGCGGAAACAATCACGCTCAGCAACAGGGAAAACCTGGCGCCACAGGCCAGACGGGACAGAATATCATGCCCTAGGCTGTCTGTACCAAACAGGAAGCTAGGCTCCTGGCCGTTGACATAGGTAAACCAGTCGTAATAATAGACCCGTACTTGGTATTGGCTTCCTCCCATTTTCAGGGAATAATAGGCAAGGCCATCTTCGCTTTCCTCATCCGTTTTATAGATGGGAACAACTTCGCCGTTTTCATCCCGCTGGGCCACGCCCTTTATGTCATGCTCGTACCAATAGTTGGCATTGTCCTTATTCATTTCCTGCATGACCTTGTCGGTGTCCACCAGCGGGTAAAACAGCTGAATACCGGTCTGCTCCTGATAGGCCAGCGCGGCTTGGTATTCCGCAGGCGTCAGATTGACGTAGACATAACCTACCGCCCGGTAGGAATCCAGCCGGATATCGTAATATGTACCGGTGCGGCCATTTACCGTACTTTCGTAACTGTTTTTTACCTTCGCAATGGCGCCCATAGCCTCGTAATAGTCATAGGACTGCTGATTCACAGTCTTGTTGCTGCACCCGTCCCAAATGCCAAACCGGCTGAACAGATTGCTTTTGGGCAGGGTGTAGGTATAGTAGACATCTGTAAAAGCCATATTGTAGGTGGAAAATATAGGAGTAAACACCGCGAAGATGGCCAAAAGAATGATAATGATCGCCGCGACAACGGAGCCTTTATTCTTCTTAAAGCGGATCCAAGCGTCTCCAAAATAGCCAATGGCCTTGGTTTCGAACTTTACATCATGGATCTCTTCACTCTGCTGCACGAATACAAATTTTTCCTTGGGACGTTGAGGGAAGTCTTGGTTATTCATTATTCTTTCCTCCTCCCATACGGATGCGGGGGTCGATCAAGCCATAGCTTAGGTCGATAATCAAAGTGGCTACCAGGCTGATTACGGTGTAGAACATACTGATGGCCAAAAATAGCGCGTAATCCCTTTCCAGGATAGACGATACATATGTGCTGCCAATGCCGGGAATACCAAAGATCTTTTCAATGATCAACGACCCGGACAGCACCAGGACAAACTCGCTGATGATCATAGGCATAATGGGCACCATGGAGTTGCGCAGGGCATGGCGCATGGTGGCTTGTCGGCGTGTCAGTCCCTTTGTCCGGGCCAACAGCATATAGTCGCTGGTCAGCGTCTCTGTCAGTTCGGCCCGGGTGAAGCGCATCAGGCTGGCAATGGTACCAAAAGACATGGAAATAATGGGCAATACCATGGAGCGCATCATAGACAGGTTAAAATAATTGGTTCCCGCGTTAACCACAATGGGGAACCAGCCCAGCTTGAAGCCCAGGAAATATTGCACAACAAACGCGTAAACGTAGGCCGGCACCGATATGAAGAGCATAATGACCACAGAGATCACATGATCTTGCCACTTATTCTTTTTCAGCGCCGCGTAAATGCCAAATAAAAGCCCCAGAGGAATGCTAAATATCATAGCGCTGAGGTTGACGGCAATGGTGGCAGGCAGCTTCTGGGCAATGTGGGCCGTCACCGGATTCAAGAAGGTCCCCACATTGGTGCAGAAGCCCCAATCCCACTTGGTAAAGACGTTTTTCAGGAAAATGAGGTACTGGGTCAAAATCGGCTCATCATAGCCCCATGCCTTTCTCATGGCCAAAACGGCAGCGGCTTGGTCGCCGTTTCCTCGTGGCAGCTGATCTGGCAGCATACGAATCATAACAAAGCATATCGTCATAATGATGAAACAGACAAACAACATCAGTAGGATCCGTTTCAATACATATTTCCACATGTGTTTCATGGCAATCGCCCTTTCCAGAACCCTTCCCACCTGCCGAAGCCTTGGGCTAGCAAGGGTTTTCGGCAGCGTTACTTTTTTTAGCAAAAAGCCTTTATGAAGTTTTTCCTCCAAGAACAGTAAAAAGCAAGGAAGCAGAGGAGACCCGTGCCGCAATTAGGCGCGGGCCTCCTTCGCACATTCTAGTTGTAGTTCAGTTGGTTGTTGTTTTCCGCGCAGAAGGTTGCCCACTCCGCGTCGGTGTAGTTATAGCTCATGCAGCGCACGCCGCCGAAACCGACCTCGAAGACCTCGTCATAGGTAGGATAGGCGATCTTCATGCCGAAAAGCGCAGCCGCGCTGGCGCTGTAGAACGGGCAGTCACGGTACTTTTCCATTAGACCCAGTTCCATGGAAGCCAGGATCTGGTTTCTCACGCTGGCATCGGCAACGGCGTACTCGCCATAATAAAGTGCCTCAAACCAGTCGTAATAGGTCTTGGTCACCACGGTGCCGTCAATCTCGATGTCCAGCGTTTCTGTCTGGCCGTCAAAGCCAAAATAGGGCTGGGGAGAAGCTTCGGTGGTGACAAAATAACACATCAGGTAGTAGGGATCAGAAGCGTTGCCGTTCCAAGCGTTCATGCAAAGATCGTACTTACCGCTATCCAGCAGATCATAATACGCCTCGCTGACCACCATGTTAACGGTAATACGTCCCTCCAAGGCCGTGCCCTTTGTGGCGGCGTCCAAAGCGTTCTGCATAAAGTTGACCTCTTTGACAGAAGCGCTTTCGTTGTTCCAGGTGGGATAATCAAAGACAAACTTATCTGTCTGGCTAACAACGCCGTCAGCCAGAGCCTGCTCATAGCCGGACACCAGATAGGTTCTTGCCGCGTCCAGATCGTAGCCAGTGATCTCATCAACATCGTCCACACCATAGAAGCTTTTTAGTGTGGCAATGGCAGGCTCAGTGTCGCGGTAACGTTCGCCGTTTTCCACATTGGCCACAAAGTAATCGCTGATGTAACCATACATAGCCTTGCCTGTTCCCTGCTGGGCCACAAAGTCTGAGCGGTTCATGGCCAAGGAAATGCCCTTGCGGAAATCCAGATAGGTCAGGATTGTCTTGTTGATGCCAGGCTCCTCACGGGCGCTGAGCAAGTCATAGTCATTGTTGATGTTGAGATAGTAAACATAGGGGTTGCTGAAATAAACAAGATAGTCGCTACCCTGATAGGTTTTCATGGTGTCGGCATTCAACACAAGCCGATCCAGCTTGCCCTGCAGGAACAACTGCTCCCGGGTGGCAGCGTCAGCCACAACGGTCACCACAACATCCGTGGTCTGATACAGTCCCTCATGCTTGCCGTCGGTCCAGCCGTACCAGTTTTCGTTACGGGTCAAGCGGTATTCTTTGTCCGCCTGGAAACTGACCAGCTTATAGGGGCCAAAGGACATATAGGTGTCTACAGAAGTGCCGTAATTGGTCTTAACCATGTCGCCGGTCTGCTGCTTGCCGGCCTCGTAGAGCTCTTCGTTGACCAGGCTGTAGTTTCCGCTGTTGTACTTAAAGAAGTACGCGTTCAGCGGGCTGGACAGGAAAATCATCAACTCGTAATCGCCGGTCTTTTGGAACCCGACATCGTCCCAGGTCACCGCTTTCAGTTCTGTTTCGTAGAACGCCATGTCCAGATAGGCGCTTTCATCCAGCGCGCTCAGGCCATACCAGTTCATGAGCATGTAATTGATGTCGGCAATGACTTCATCGGTAACCGCAACATAGTCCTCGCTGCCATACTTTTTCAACAGATCCTCGCCGGCCTCATTGACATAATAGTCCTCATAGCCGGAATAGTAGTTCTCACCGGTGTCTCCCCAGAAAGCCGTGGCAGGCTGGGTAAAGCTGATATACAGCTGAGCATCGCCATACTCCGCTTGATCGCCTGAATCCACGTCTACTACCGGCTTCATGATCGCACCCTGGCCGGATTTACAGTAATTCTCCGCGTTGACCAGCGGCAGCGATGTGTAGTAGAAGGAAGCGTTGAGGTTGTTCATCTCCGGGTTAAGGATCTGCTGTATGGAATAGACATAGCTGTCGGCGTTGATTGGCGTGCCGTCCTCCCACTTGGCGTCAGGATTCAGGGTAACACGCCAGGCATAGCCCTCAGTAGCGTCGGCGGGAATCCCCCACTTGGTGTCACCGGCGTAGTCCGCTGTGATATCCTCCGGCTCTGTGGCAGCCAGCTCGTTTGACCACACATAACCGTTTGCCGTGTCGTTGAGCACCATCGACCACATGTGTATCTCCGTGTAGTCGGTGATGGTCTCGTCCACCTGGGCATCATGGCTGTTCCATGTGGTAGGCATTTCGACCAAAAAGTCGTTGTAGGTATAGGTCGCTCCGTCCTTGCTCTCCGCTGTGTCCTTCTTACAGGCGGACAGCAGTCCTAGGCACAGCACCAGGGCCAATGCCAGAGCGACCCATCTGCTTCCCTTTTTCATAAAATTCCTCCTTGTTTTTTATATGCAGGGCCGTGTGGCTCTTTTGCGCGCAAAATCGGCCATACAAACATATTTTCCCCCCGGCGGGGCCGCCGCCCTTTGTCGGCAAGCGTTGGTTTTTTGCCTTCTTAGCTGGGGCTATCCCCCAAGCCGGCCACAGGGCACAAGCCGGATTCTCGGTTTTCCGCCAACATCAGCAAGATAACATTTTTGTCTCCATCCACTGAACCAGGGCCCGCAGCGTTCCCTCCGCAAAGGGATCAGCCAGTCCCGCCTTCCCCACCAGGGCAGGGAAGCTGTCCGTCCCCGTTAGGCAGCAAAAATCCAAATAGCTGCGCCAGGCGCCGATGGGATCTTCCTTCATCCAGCGCAGATATTCCAGAGCACACACCTGAGCCAGGGCGTAATCTATGGCGTAAAACGGCCACTGAAACATGTGGGGAACGCGCTGCCAGCCGCAGCCGTACAGTTGGCTGCTGTCGCCACTGTAGTCCCGGCTGGGAAAGTACGCTTGGTTTAGCCGCGCCCACAGCTGGTTGCGTTCTTGGGGCGTCATTTCCGGGCAGTCATACACCAGCTGCTGGAACTCATCTTGCTGGCACTGGCTGATGATCAGCCGTACCGCCTCTTCCCAATGCATGGCGCGGTAGTCCTCCGCCCGCCGGCCGAAAAACAGCTCCATATACGGCCAGGTGAAAAATTCCATGGCCATGGCATGAGTCTCCGCCGTTTCCGGGGTATGGCTTCGCCGCTCCCGCAGCGGCTCGCTGCGTTTAAGGTAGCCCTGAAAGGCGTGGCCGCCCTCATGGCACATGATATAGGCATTTTCCGTGGTGCCGTCAAAGTTGGCAAAGATAAACGGGGCCTGGTATTGTTCCAAGTAGGTCATGTAGCCGCCGTCTCGCTTGCCATCGCGGATCTGCACATCGTACAAGTGATTGTCCAGCAAAAACGCGATAAATTCCGCCGTCTCCGGAGAGAGCCGGGTATACATTTCCCGGGTGGCCTTTAGGCAAGCTGCCGTATCCCCCAGGGGCTTGGGGTTTCCCTCCAGGAAAAACACGCCGGTATCGTAAAAGCGGAGCTGATCCAGCGCCAACCGCCGACGCCGCCGTTGCTCCAGCTGGACATACAGGGGAACCACATGCCTCTTCACCTGCTCTCGGAAACGCCGCACCTCCTCAGGTCCATAGCCAATGCGGCACATCAGGCGATAGCTCATCTGCGTATAGCTGGCAAAGCCCAGCATGTGCGCCTGACGGGTACGGTTGGCCACCAGAAGGCCGTAGATTTCCTCCAGCTCTTCCCGCTGAGCCGCCCAGGAGGCCGACACGGCCAAAAACGCTTTGCGCCGGGTCTCCCGATCGGCGGATTGAAGATAGGGCGTCATCAAGGATCGCTTGATCCTTTTGCCTTCCCATACCGCTGTACCGTTGGAGGCTAGCCGGTTATACCGGCTAAGCAGTCCATTTTCCTCCTGAGCCAGCGGGATCAGGCGGCAATCAAAGCCCTCCTGGGTGCGGGCCTTCACCGCCATGGCCTGCCGCCCCAGCACCTGCTCCCAACAGTCTCTATGGGGCGAGGCAAGCACCGCCCGGTCAAATTGATGGGACAAATCGGTCAGCTGGGGGCCGATCTCATCGTAATACGCCTGCTCCGCGGCATAGAACGGCTCGTTTACATCCATGTCGTGCCGTATATAGCACAGCTCCATAGGGGTCATGTCCTTGAGCAATTGCTCCCGCCGACGGAGCACCGCCAAGCAGGCCTCCCTGTCCGGCGCCGCCTGCGCGTCCCGGATCAGTGCCTCATAACGCCCCTGTATTGCTTCATAGGCGACCCTTTCATAGGGCATATCCTGAAACCGAATGCCTGCTCCCTCCTTGCCTAAGTCTGTTCGCCCCATCAAGAAAGACGGCGCGAAATCACAAGCAAAAATATACAAGGACGCGTCTGAGCTTCCCTAGGCACATCCAAAAGCACACTTGCTTTTTGCCATACCCGACAGCAAAACCGCAAAATCCGTCTCCCTTCGTTTTTACGCCCTGTCTTGGACAAAATCCCGTGCTTTATGGCATACTTTCAGAGTATCAGCTGCGTCCTAAAGGCATGCTCTCTGTGAGAGAATTCCTCTTGCTCTGCTGCAAATACATCTACTTTTTTATTATATCTAATTATGTAAGAAGTTGTCAATCGTTTTTTCCGTTCCTTGGCCAAAGATGCAAAAATTTGTGTATTTTTATGTATCCCCGGCTCAGCGGCACAGACAAACGAAAAGCGGCTTGCCAATACATCGTACCCTTAAGGACAATCCCTTAAAGGTACGATGCATTGCGAAGGCAAGAGAATTGAAAGAAGTTTAGGCTTCTCTCTTTTTTCTTGCCCTTTTTCTGTTTTATGGCGGTACATCGGCTATATGGCTTTCTTTGAGTAGAATTATGGTAGAAACTTAAAGGAGATCTGCAAATGGGAGAAAGGCTAACGATTAAAAGTCAAGCTCAATTTCAAGAAGATGAGAAAAAAGCTACTATCACAAAACGGCATAACAAATAGAGCGTCGCTGACGGCGCTCTAAGAAAAGATTGCTATATAGCCTGATAGGGCAGCTTTTTAGCTGCTGAACTTTGAATGTGGCCTCGTGACCCGGATTCTCACGGATCAGCAGAGCCTTCATAGCGCACTTGAACAATGTTGGTACACTCAAGTGTCCCTATCAAAAAAGCCGGGGCGCAAGCCTATATAAGAAGCCCTGATTTTGAGATACTGCTTTTTGCGTACAGTCTTGATAATGCCCCTGCTCAAATAATAGATATGGCTCAGGGAGAACAGCTCCCTGCATGGCTGATAAAGGCGCTGTATAGTCCTTACAATGCCCCGTTTGCGTGGGGCTGCCTGAGGATAAACAAAAACTCAAAGGGCTGCTCACTCACCTGCCTCTTCAGTGGCAGCAGTCTTCTTTTTTTGTGCCTTTTTCTGCCGCTTCTCAAGTTCCTCTATACCGATTCGAATTAACTCTAATGTGGCCTGCGTTCTGTTGGGATAACGGTTTTCAAAACGGAAATCATCAATCTTTTTGAGCATCTCTTCATCAAGGGTAATCGTGTATCTTGGCTTTTCCGTTGGCATTAGTATCACCTCCACACCAAGTATACACCGGTTCACCAAATATGTAAAGGTGAAAAACTGAAATTTTAGATGTTGACTTTTCACCGGTTCATCACTATAATGAAAATATAAGGTTCATCACTTCACCGGAGAAGAACTTAAAAAAGGGGGGGACACAATGCCTAATAAAGCAATCCGGTTTACGTTGACTGTACCTGACGATATGGTAAAGCGAGCAACGGCATTAAAGAAAGATATTTTCTACGATAAGTCTTATGCTGAAATGTATCGCCAGCTTATCCTGCTGGGTATGGAAAACCTGCAAAAAAAAGACATTGATAATGCATGTTCAGCATGACCCTAACAACCACAAACTTGGAAGAGCCTAAAATAGCCGTGAAACATTGATGCCGCAATACGGCGGCGCGTCAATGTCAACAACAGACAGGCATTTCGTATGTGCGGCGAAATGCTGCCGTAGGAAGCACAAATAATAAAAACAAATATTTGGAGGAAATAACATGAAGAAATTTACGAAATTTGCAAGTTTGTTTCTTGCGGTGGTCATGCTAATTGGCGTGATGGCGCTGCCCGCAAACGCGGCAGATCTCAGCGGCGAGTTTGGAAATCTCGCGTGGCAGTATGATGCAGAAACAAAAACGCTGACCATCAGCGGCGAAGGCGAAATGCTTGATTTTGCCTATGATTCCAAACTCCCATGGTATGATTATACCAATGGGCTTGAATCCATTGTCTCTATTGTCATTGAGGATGGCGTCACCAGCATCGGCGCTTATGCTTTCAGCAGCCACCCGAATCTGGAAAGCGTTTCCATCCCCGAAAGTGTACAGGAAATCAATGCCGGCGCCTTCCGGTATTGTGATTCTCTGACTAATGTTACGCTTCCGGATGGAATCAAGTACATCGCGCAGTATCTGTTCCAGGGCTGCGCCAACTTGGAAACGGTTTCTATGCCTGACTCCATCGAAGTGATCCAGCCTACCGCGTTTTCGGGGTGTACCAGCCTGAAAGATCTTGTTCTTCCTGCCGCGCTGACGACAATTGAGGAATACGCGTTTAGCGGCAATGTTTCTCTGGATGTGATCCATCTCCCCGCGAACGTGTCAAGCATCGCGCCCACCGCCTTTAATCACTGCACAGCCATCAAAGAATTTAATGTTGATGCTGGCAATAGCAATTATACAAGTGTTAATGGCGTGCTGTACAACAAGGATCTGTCCGTTTTGGTATTTTGCCCCGCTATGATGAGCGGAACTTACGCTGTTTCCGATAAAACTTGTGGAATCAACGATTATGCCTTCAACTACTGCGCGTCGCTGACAGAGGTTATTCTTCCCTATGGTCTTGAAAAAATTGGCAGCAACGCATTTAAGGGCTGCGCCGCTCTTGGCGATATTGAATTCCCGTCAACGCTAAAGGCTGTTGGCGCCGGCGCTTTCTATGACTGCGACTCCATGAGCTGGATGAATTTCCCTGACAGCGTTGAACGTCTTGGCGGCGGTATCGCCCTTGATTGCGACAATTTGACTGACGCGACAATTTTGAATTCTGCTTGTGTATTCGAAGGGAATTACACTTTTGATGAGGAAGTTAGAATTCATGGATATGCCGGATCTACTGCCGAAACATACGCAAAGTCTCATGGCAATAGCTTTGTCGAAATGGAAAAACCCGACGATG
>CAYVWG010000013.1:0-2371 GCA_964455425.1 uncultured Oscillospiraceae bacterium
TTGCGGATATTATACCATAAATTTTGCCGGAAAAGCTGCGCTTTCCCGGCAAAATTTTTCGCGTTTTTATCCGACAAGGGCGTTTAAGGCGCTCTCTTTAGGGCAAGGTTCGTTATTATGTGCCAAAAAGCAGCTCCCCATAGGTGGGGAAGGGCCAATACTTGGCCGCCGTTAGCGTCTCGGCCCGGTCAGCCGGCCGGCGAAGCACCTCCATGGCCGGCAAGATCCGATCCCGCACCAGATTGGCCTGGGCGGTCACATCCTGGGTCTGCGCCAGCTGGGCCAGGGTCTGCTGGAGCACCTCCGCCCCTTCGCTGATGGCATCGCCCAGGGCGGAAAGCTTGCTTAGCGTGTCGATTTCATACTGGCAGCTCATTTTGGGATTTACCCTGCGCTTGGCCTCAACCGCCTGGGCCAGATCGGTTTCATATGCCTCTAAGGCCGGCAGGATCTGCCGCCGGGCCATGTCCACCATGGTGCGGGCCTCGATCCCTACAGTTTTTACATAGTTGTCCAGCAAGATCTCCACCCGGGAGTGCAGCTCCGCCTCCACATAGACCTTGTGGCGGGTAAGCATTTCCACATTTTTCTCATCCAGCAGACGGGGCACACAATCCGGGGTGGTCCGCAGATTCATAAGGCCCCGCTTCTCGGTGGCCTCTTTGATCCACTCATCATCATAGCCATTGCCATTGAACACGATCCGCTTATGCTCCCGGATAGAGGTCCGCATCAAGCTGTGCAGGGCCGATTCGAAATCCTGGGCCTGCTCCAGCTCGTCGGCAAACTTCCGCAGCACCTCGGCCACGGCGCTGTTGAGCATAATATTGGTGCAGGAAATGCTGTTGGCCGAGCCGAGCATCCGAAACTCAAACTTATTGCCGGTAAAGGCAAAGGGGGAGGTGCGGTTGCGATCCGTGGTATCCCGGATAAACCGGGGCAGAGCGGAAACCCCCAGCTTCATCTGGGTCTTTTCCCCGCTGCTGTAGGGGCGGTCTTCCTCAATGGCGGAAAGGATCTGCGTCAGCTCATCGCCCAAAAACACCGACAGCACCGCCGGCGGCGCTTCATTGGCGCCCAAACGATGGTCGTTGCCCGCCGTGGCCACTGCCAGGCGCAGCAAATCCTGGTACTCGTCCACCGCCTGGATGGTGGCGCAAAGAAACAGCAAAAACTGGGCGTTTTCATAGGGCGTCTCCCCGGGGGTGAGAAGGTTTGTCCCGGTATCGGTAACCAAGGACCAGTTATTGTGCTTGCCGCTGCCGTTTACGCCGTCAAAGGGCTTTTCATGGAGAAGACACACCAGCCCATGACGGTCAGCCACCCGCTGCATGATCTCCATGGTCAGCTGGTTATGGTCGGCGGCGATATTGGTGGTGGTATAAATGGGAGCCAGCTCATGCTGGGCAGGCGCCACCTCGTTATGCTCGGTTTTGGCCAGAATGCCCAGCTTCCACAGCTCCTCATTCAAATCCGCCATATAGGCGGCCACCCGGGGAGTGATGGTGCCAAAATAGTGGTCGTCCATCTCCTGCCCCTTGGGAGGCTTGGCCCCAAAGAGTGTGCGGCCGGTATACACCAGATCCATCCTTTGCCGGTACAGCTCCTTGTCCACCAGGAAATATTCCTGCTCCGGGCCGACGGAGGTACGGACACATTTGACGCTTTGGTTGCCAAAGAGCTTCAAGATCCGCATAGCCTGCCGGTTTAGGGCCTGCATGGAGCGAAGCAGAGGGGTCTTTTTGTCCAAAGACTCCCCGCCATAGGCGCAAAACGCCGTGGGGATACACAGGGTTTTCCCCTTAATAAAGGCATAGGAGGTGGGATCCCAGGCGGTATAGCCCCGGGCCTCAAAGGTCGCCCGCAGGCCGCCGGAGGGGAAGGACGAGGCGTCCGGCTCGCCCTTGATCAGCTCCTTGCCGGAAAAATCCATGATCACCCGGCCATCCGGAGCGGGGGTGATGAAGCTATCGTGCTTCTCGGCGGTAACGCCGGTCATGGGCTGGAACCAGTGGGTATAGTGGGTGGCGCCGTGGGCCACCGCCCAATCCTTCATCGCCGCCGCCACGGCGTTGGCCACGGTAATATCCAGCCGGGCATCCTGGTCGATGGTCTTTTTCAGTGAGCGGTAGACTTCGTCGGGCAGCGTGGCCCGCATGACCCGGTCATCAAACACCAGGCTGCCAAAATATTCTGTAACACCTTGTTTCGCGTTCATAACCAATTCTCCTCCTTGTTTTGGACAAACAAAAAGGGCAAAGGCGTCCTACCAAAAGACGCCTTTGCCTTCTATGCTTGGCATTTTACCTGAGATTTTCCCATTTGTCAACCGCTTTGTGGATTTTTCTTTTTTTCTATGCTATACTATTTA
>CAYVWG010000013.1:2471-31788 GCA_964455425.1 uncultured Oscillospiraceae bacterium
AAGCGCGGCGGCCTGCTCCATCCGGCTATGGGGATAGCCCCGCCATCTTTTTTATAACGGAGGCAGCTATGAAACGGCTGGAGGAAAGCTTTTATCACCGCCCCTGTTTGGCGGTTGCGCAAGATCTGGTGGGCAAGCTTCTGGTACACCGCACCCCGGAGGGAGAAATAGCCCTTCGCATTACGGAAACAGAAGCCTATTGCGGCGAAAGCGACACGGCCTGCCACGCCCACAAAGGCCGCACATCCCGGACGCGGGTACTTTACGGTTCTGCCGGAACCACCTATGTCTATTTGTGTTACGGCATCCACTGGCTGTTTAACGTGGTAACCGGGGAGGTAGAGCAGCCGGAGGCGGTGCTGATCCGGGCCTGCGCCGGTGCGCCGGGGCCGGGGCGGCTGACCAAACGCCTGCAGATCACCGGGGAGGACAACGAAAAAAGCCTGCTGTGGGATCCCACCCTGTGGATTGCAGACGATGGCTTTCGCTGCGCCATCGTGCCGGCAAAGCGGGTGGGCATCGCCTACGCCTCCCAGGAGGATCAAGACCGGCTTTGGCGGTTTATCCTGCAACCATAGGCGGCCAGATACGGATATTTTTTCGTTGACATTTCCGGCCAGGCTATGCTATAATGTTGAAAATGAGCAAAGGCGTTCATTTCCCTTAGGGGAAGTGGGCGCTTTTTCTTTTTTCCGAAAGGTGTGGAAAACATGAAACAGCGAGAAGGCCAAATCCGGATTCCCTCCGGCTGCGCCATTGCGGCCATGATCTCCCGGGAGGGCCGGCGGATGAACGGCGAAACCATCATCCGGGGCATGAAGCCCATGCACGATCGTTCCAACGGTTTGGGCGGCGGCTTTGCCGGATACGGCATTTACCCGGAATACTGGGATTTTTACGCCCTGCACATTTTTTACAACGACAACACCGCCAGGGTGGAATGCGAAAAAGCCCTGAAGGATCATTTTGAAATCGTCCGGGCGGAGGTCATGCCTGTGCGGCAGATCCCGGAAATTACCGACGCGCCGCTGATTTGGCGGTATTTTGTGGCGCCCCGGCCCTTGGCTCTGTCCATCTCCCAGCTGGAAGAGAAGGAGTTTGTTATGCGGGTGGTTATGCGCATCAACACCGCCTGCCCGGGCGCATACGTATTTTCCAGCGGCAAGAACATGGGCACCTTCAAGGCGGTGGGCTACCCGGAGGATGTGGGCCGGTACTACAAGCTGGAGGACTATGCGGCCTGCTACTGGACAGCCCATGGCCGGTATCCCACCAACACCCCCGGCTGGTGGGGCGGTGCCCATCCCTTCTCCCTGCTGGACTACTCCATTGTCCACAACGGAGAGATTTCCTCTTACGATGCCAACCGGCGGTTTATTGAGATGTTCGGCTACAAATGCACCTTGCAGACCGACACAGAGGTCATCACCTACATTGCCGACTATCTGCTGCGCCGCCAAGGGCTGACCTTGGAGGAAATGGCCTCGGTCATCGCCGCGCCGTTTTGGCGCACCATCGCCTCCCGCGATCCGGAGGAGCAAAAGCAGCTGACCTTTCTGCGCAACGTCTATTCCAGCCTGCTGGTCACCGGGCCGTTTTCCATTGTTCTGGGCTTCCACGGCGGCCTGATGGCCCTCAATGACCGGCTCAAGCTCCGATCCATGGTGGTGGGAGAAAAAGACGACATGGTATACATTGCCAGTGAGGAAGCCGCCATTCGGGCCATGGAGCCGGAGGCGGAACACATTTACGCGCCTGCCGGCGGCGAGCCGGTGATCGTGCGGGTAAGAGAGGGGGCGTTTTAATGGCCATCGAATATATTTACCCGGAATTTGAGGTTGTCCGCAACCCCAATCGCTGCGTGGCTTGCCGGGTGTGCGAGCGTCAGTGCGCCAACGGCGTCCACGCCTTTGATCCGGAAACCGGCGCCATGGTCAGCGATGAAAGCAAATGCGTCAACTGCCAGCGGTGTGTATGTCTATGTCCCACCCGGGCGCTGAAAATCGTAAACAGCGACTGTACCTTCCGGGAAAACGCCAACTGGGCGAAAGACACCATTAAGGAAATTTACAAACAGGCCAACAGCGGCGGCGTGCTGCTATCCTCCATGGGCAACCCCAAGCCTTTGCCCGTATACTGGGACAACATCCTCATCAACGCCTCTCAGGTGACCAACCCGCCCATTGATCCTTTGCGTGAACCGATGGAAACCAAGGTATTTTTGGGCAAAAAGACCGCCCGCATGTCCCGGGACGCCCAAGGGCGGCTGACCTGTGCCCTGCCGCCTCAGCTGGAGCTTTCCATGCCGGTAATGTTCTCCGCCATGAGCTACGGCTCCATCAGCTACAACGCCCACGAAAGCCTGGCGCGAGCGGCCAAGGAGCTGGGCATTTATTACAACACCGGCGAAGGCGGTTTGCACGAGGATTTTTACTGCTATGGAGAAAACACCATCGTCCAGGTGGCCTCTGGCCGGTTTGGCGTGCACAAGGACTATCTATCCACCGGCGCGGCGGTGGAGATCAAAATGGGGCAGGGGGCCAAACCCGGCATCGGCGGCCATCTGCCGGGAAAGAAGATCACAGGGGACGTATCCCGGACAAGAATGATCCCGGAAGGCTCTGACGCCATCTCCCCCGCACCCCACCACGACATCTACTCCATTGAGGATCTGCGGCAGCTGGTGTTCTCCTTAAAGGAGGCCACAGAGTACAAAAAGCCGGTAATCGTCAAGGTGGCGGCGGTGCACAACATTGCCGCCATTGCCAGCGGCATTGCCCGCAGCGGCGCGGACATTATTGCCATCGACGGTTTTCGGGGCGGCACCGGCGCGGCGCCCACCAGAATCCGGGACAACGTAGGCATTCCGGTGGAGCTGGCCCTAGCGGCTGTGGATCAGCGGCTGCGGGATGAGGGCATCCGGGGGGACGTGTCTTTGGTGGTGGGCGGTAGCATCCGCAGCGCCGCCGATGTGGTGAAGGCCATCGCCCTGGGGGCGGACGCCTGCTATGTGGCCACCGCCGCCTTGCTGGCCCTGGGCTGCCACCTGTGCCGCACCTGTCAAAGCGGCAACTGCAACTGGGGCATCGCCACCCAGCGGCCGGAGCTGGTAAAGCGGCTCAACCCCAACATCGGCAGCCAACGGCTGGTAAATCTAATGACCGCCTGGAAGCACGAGATCAAGGAGCTTATGGGCGGCATGGGCATCAACTCCATCGAGGCGCTAAAGGGCAACCGGCTAATGCTCCGGGGCGTCCATCTCACGGGAAAGGAGCTTGAGATCCTGGGGATCTCACACGCGGGAGAATGAAACGAGTATATGTAAACGAACAGTGGTGCCTAGGCTGTCATCTATGCGAATACAACTGCGCCTTTGCCAACTCCGGCAAAGAGAGCATGGTCAAGGCCCTAAAAGACAAGAAAATTTTCCCCCGGATCCATGTGGAGGACGACGGCGACATCCATTACGCCGTTTCCTGCCGCCACTGCACCGATCCTTTATGCGTAAAGAGCTGTATCTCCGGCGCTTTATCCCGAAAAGATGGGGTGATCGCCATTGACCGGCAGCGGTGCGTAGGCTGCCTGACCTGCATTTTGGTGTGTCCCTATGGGGCCATTGCCCAGGGGGAAGACGGCGCGGTGCAAAAATGCGAGCTATGCCTGGCCAACGCTTGCGGCGCGCCGGCCTGCGTGCAGGGCTGTCCCAACCAGGCCATTGTGTATGAAGAGAGGTAAGGGCGGATGAAAAACTATGTAATTATCGGCAACGGCGTGGCTGCCGCCGGATGCGTTGAGGGCATCCGCAGCCAGGACGCCGAGGGCGGCATCACCATCGTCTCTCAGGAGAACCGGCCGGTATACTGCCGCCCCTTGATCTCCTATTACCTAGAGGGCAAGGCCGCTGTGGAGCGGATGAACTACCGCCCAGCGGACTTTTACGTCCAAAACCGCTGCCAGGTACACTACGGCAAAACCGCCCTGGCCTTAGATCCTGCCGCCCGGCAGGTCACCTTGGACGGCGGCGCCGCGCTTTCCTATGACCGGCTGTGCATCGCCGCCGGCTCCTCCCCCTTTGTGCCGCCCTTTGCCGGGCTTTCCACGGTAGACAAGCAATTTACCTTTATGACCCTGGACGACGCCCTGGCCCTGAACCAGGCTGTTGACCGCCAAAGCCGGGTACTGATTATAGGCGGGGGTCTGATTGGCCTAAAGTGCGCCGAAGGGCTGCAAGGCCGGGCAGGCCAGATCACCGTATGCGATCTGGCGGATCATCTGCTGTCCAGCATTTTAGACAGCGCCTGCGCCCAAGTTTTGCAGCAGGCCCTGGAGAAAAACGGCGTCCGCTTCCTGCTGGGCACCAGCGTGGCTCAGTTTTCCGGCCACACCGCCGTCTTATCTGACGGCCAACAGCTGGATTTTGACGTACTGGTACTAGCCGTAGGCGTGCGGCCCAACACCGCATTGGTCAAGGACGCCGGCGGGCAGGTAAACCGGGGCATTGTCATCGACGCCCATATGCAAACCTCCCTGCCGGAGATTTACGCCGCCGGAGACTGCGCCGAGGGATATGACTGCTCTTTGGGGGAAAACCGGGTGCTGGCCATTTTGCCCAACGCCTATCTGCAAGGCTACTGCGCTGGGGTGAACATGGCCGGGGGCAGCCAGGAATTTGCCAATGCCATCCCTATGAACGCCATTGGCTTTTACGGCGTTCACGCCCTGACGGCGGGTACCTACGTTTCTCCGGAGCAAGGCGGTCAGTGCTATGAAGAAACCGGCCCGGGGAAAATTAAGCGGCTATACACCAAGGACAACCGCCTTACCGGCTTCATCCTCATTGGCGATGTAGACCGGGCGGGCATATACACCGCCCTCATCCGCAACCAGACGCCCCTGGACGCCGTAGATTTCCCCCGGCTGCAAATTTCCCCCGATTTGGCCGCCTTCGACCAAAATACCCGTAGAAAAACCTTGGGAGGTGTGGTATAATATGCTTATTGACGCAAAAGACATGAGCAACTCCGCCTTAAACGACGCCCTGCGCGCCAGCGGCAAGCGGTGTCAAATCACCGGCTGCTTGGGCCAGCGGTTCATCGCCGCCGGAATGGATGGCAAGGACATCACCATCAGCGGCATCCCCGGCAACGCGCTGGGGGCCTATCTTAACGGCGCTTCCATCGAGGTGCTGGGCAACGCCCAGGACGCGGTGGGCGACACCATGAACGCCGGGCGCATTGTGATCCACGGCAACATTGGCGATGCCGCAGGCTACGCCATGCGGGGCGGGGAAATCTATGTGCAAGGCAACGCCGGCTATCGAGCCGGAATCCATATGAAATCCTACCGGCAAAAGCACCCGGTGCTGGTCATCGGCGGAAGGACAGGCAGCTTTTTGGGCGAGTATCAAGCCGGCGGCTGCATTGTTGTGCTGGGGCTTCACCAAGACGGCAAGCCCATTGTGAGCAACTATCCCTGCACCGGTATGCACGGCGGCAAGCTGTTTCTCCGCACTGATGGGGCGGGCCTTCGCTTCCCCTCCCAGGTATCCGCCGCGGTGGCCGCCAAGGCCGATCTCGACGAGATCACTCCCTATGTACAAACCTACTGCGACCATTTTGGCGCCGATCTTTCGGCGATCATGGCCGCTCCCTTTTTGGTGATCACCCCAGACACCAAAAATCCCTATCAGGAAATGTATGTGGCCAATTAGGGGCGTCTATCCGCCCTAGGCCGCGGAAAGCAGGTCATCTATGAACTATTCCTCTGCGGAAATTATGCAGTACATCCGGGAAGAGGACGTGAAATTTATCCGTCTGGCCTTCTGCGATGTGTTTGGCAAGCAGAAAAACGTATCCTGCATGGCCAGCGAGCTGCCCCGGATCTTTGACTGCGGCATCGGCATCGATGCCTCCGCCATTGCCGGCTTTGGCGGGCAGATCCACTCCGATCTCTTTTTGCACCCCGATCCGGCCACCATCGCTGTGCTGCCCTGGCGGCCGGAGCATGGCCGGGTGGTGCGGATGTTTTGCAACATCTCCCATCCCGACGGCACGCCCTTTGCCGCCGACGCCCGGCACATCCTTCAGCAGGCCGTAAAAGCCGCCGCCCAGGCCGGGTGCGACTTTTCCTTTGGCGCAGAGTTTGAATTTTATCTTATGCAGACCGACGACCAGGGCAACCCCACCAAGATCCCCTTTGACAACGCCGGCTACATGGACATTGCCCCGGAGGATCGGGGAGAGAATGTGCGGCGGGAAATCTGCCTGACCTTGGAGGAAATGGGCATTTTTCCGGAGGCCTCCCACCACGAGGAAGGCCCGGGGCAAAACGAGATCGATTTTCGCTACTCCGATCCCCTGAGCGCCGCGGACAACGCGGTGACCTTCCGCAGCGTGGTCAACACCATTGCGGCAAAAAACGGCCTGTACGCGGATTTTTCCCCCAAGCCGTTGGAAAATTATCCCGGCAACGGCCTGCACATCAACATATCCGCCCGGGGGCAGCTGCAGGAGGATCTAAACCGGTTTTTGATCCCCGGCTTTATGCGCCGCATTGCGGACATGACCTTGTTTTTGAACCCGGTGTTTGACTCCTACGCCCGGTTGGGCCGGAGCAAGGCGCCGGGCTACATCACCTGGTCTTCGGAAAACCGCTCCCAGCTGATCCGCATCCCGGCGGCGGTGGATGAATTTTGCCGGGTAGAGCTGCGCTCCGCCGACCCTATGGTAAATCCCTATCTGGCCTTTGCCCTGCTGATCTACGCCGGGCTGGAGGGCATCGCCGCCCAGGCAGCGCCGGACGCGCCGGCGGATGTGAATCTTTTTTCCGCCCCGGCGGAAGTCCTGGCAGGCTACCAGCAGCTTCCCCAAAGCCTGCGGCAGGCGGCCAAGATCGCCGCTTCCAGCGATTTTATCGCGGCCCATTTGCCGCCCTCCATCATTTCCGCCTATTGCGACCGGTAGTGGATGAGCATGGAGCTAAGGCAACCGGTATACAGTGTACTGCTGGTATCTGCGGCGGAAAAGGTAAACGCCGCGCTCAAATCCCTGCTGCCAGAGGCGGTCTATCAGCCGGTGCAGGTGGCAGGCTCCATCGGCGCGGCCCGGCGGGAGCTGATTGGCCGGGGCTACGATTTGGTGATCATCAACGCGCCTTTGCCGGACGATTTGGGCACCCAGCTGGCCATGGACATTTGCGCCCACACCAGCAGCTGCGTGCTGCTGCTGGCCGGCAGCGCCATATATGAAACGGTGGCCCCTCAACTCAGCCGCCATGGGGTGCTGCCCCTGCAAAAGCCCCTTTCCGGCCAAGGCATGCGCCAGGTCATGGCCCTGCTGTGCGCCACCCGGGAGCGGCTGCGCCGCATGGAGCGGAAAACCGCCACATTGGAGGACAAAATGTCGGAGATTCGCTTGGTAAACCGGGCCAAATGGGCGCTGATCTCCCACCGGGGCATGACGGAGGAGGAAGCCCACCGTTGGCTGGAAAAGCAGGCCATGGACACCTGCCGTCCCCGGCGGGAAATTGCGGAGGATATTTTAAGGAACCTGTGAGCAAATCCCAGGGCGCGTCCGGGCGGCAGGTTTTCCGCCTGGGAAAGAACGCGCATCCGCTGGGTCATCTACCCGCCTGGCCCTCATCAGAGGTTTTCCAAAAAACAGCGCAAAAATGCCGTGACGCTCCATGCGTCACGGCATTTTATGATACATTCTACCTTTTGCGTTTTCTTCCCTTATACTAGTTCTTATGAAAAAGGTTGAACACCTTTTTATCGCACCGCAGGTGCGTTAAGAACGGTATGGGACGACGTTTGTGGCGATTCGCCACAAACGGGAAGCGCGGCTTCGGCGGTTCCCTTCTTCATAAAACCGTTAGGTTTTATGAAGAAGCAGTATCAGGAGATGGCGTCCTTCATCTGGCGGACAAACGCGGCCACATGGGGCACAGCCTCCCGGCCATACTGCTCTACCAGCTTGACGATGGCCGAGCCGACAATCACCCCGTCGGCCTTTTGTGCCATAGCGGCAGCCTGCTGCGGGTTGGATATGCCAAAGCCGATGGCGGTGGGGGTAGACGTATTTTGCCGCACCAGCTCCACCATGGCCCCCACATCGGTGGTAATCTCTTTTCGCATACCGGTAACGCCCAGGGAGGACACGCAGTACACAAAGCCCTCCGCCTCGGCGGCGATGGCGGCAATCCGGTTTTTCGACGTTGGCGCAATCAGCGACACCAATGCCAGCCCATATGTACCCAGCACAGAGGAAAACTCCTCCTTTTCCTCAAAGGGCACGTCCGGCAAAATCACGCCGTCAATGCCCACCTCCGCCGCCCGGGCGGCAAAGCGATCCGCCCCATAGGCATACACCACATTGGCATAGGTCATAAACACCATGGGAATGGTCACCGTCTGGCGTAGCCGCTCCACCATGGCAAAAATTTTATCCGTGGTGACGCCGCCGGACAAGGCACGAAGATTGGCCCCTTGGATCACCGGCCCCTCGGCGGTAGGATCGGAAAAGGGAATGCCCAGCTCGATCAGGTCGGCCCCATTGTCCGCCATGGCCCGCACCAACGTATAGGTGGTTTCCAAATCGGGATCCCCGCAAGTAATAAAGGGGATGAACGCCTTTCCCTTTTGAAAGGCTTTGGCAATATTACTCATAGATATCCTCCCCTCTATACCGGGCAATGGCCGCGCAGTCCTTATCTCCCCGGCCAGAAATGTTGATGACCATCACCTGTTCCTTGGTCATGGCAGGCGCCAGCTTGCGGGCGTAGGCCACGGCATGGGCGCTTTCGATGGCCGGGATGATCCCCTCCACGCGGCTGAGATATTCAAAGGCTTCCACCGCTTCTTGATCGGTGATCGCCACATACTCCGCCCGGCCAGTGTCGTGGAGCCAGGCGTGCTCCGGGCCGATGCCGGGATAATCTAGCCCGGCGGAAATGGAATACACCGGGGCAATCTGGCCATAGTCATCCTGGCAAAAATAGGAGCGCATACCGTGAAAAATACCCAATCTGCCGGTATGGATGGTGGCCGCTGTTTCTAGGGTGTCGATTCCCCGGCCGGCAGCCTCGCAGCCGATGAGCTTTACAGAGGGATCATCCAAAAAATGATAGAACGCGCCTATGGCGTTGGAGCCGCCCCCTACGCAGGCCAGCACCGCGTCTGGCAGACGGCCTTCCGCCGCCAGGCACTGGGCCTTGATCTCCTTGGAGATCACCGCCTGAAAATCCCGAACAATAGTGGGGAAGGGATGCGGCCCCATCACCGAGCCAAGGACATAGTGGGTATCGGCGATTCGGTTTGTCCACTCCCGCAGGGTTTCCGACACTGCGTCCTTCAAGGTGCCTGTGCCGCTGGACACAGGGTGCACCTTAGCCCCCAAAAGACGCATGCGGTAGACATTCAAGGCCTGGCGCTCCGTGTCCTGCTTACCCATAAACACCTCGCACTCCATGTCCATCAAAGCGGCGACGGTGGCGGTGGCCACCCCATGCTGCCCGGCGCCGGTTTCCGCGATGACCCGGGTTTTTCCCATCTTTTTGGCCAGCAGCACCTGCCCCAGCACATTATTGATCTTATGAGAGCCGGTATGGTTCAGATCCTCCCGTTTAAGATAAATCTTCGCCCCGCCCAAATCCTTGGTCATCTTCTCCGCGTAGTAGAGAAGGGAGGGCCGTCCGGCATAATTATTGAGCAGCTGGGTTAACTCCGCCTGAAAGGCAGGGTCGTCTTTATAGTGGTTATAGGCCTGCTCCAGCTCGATGACGGCATTCATCAGGGTTTCGGGAATATACTGCCCACCGTGAACGCCAAAGCGGCCTCTGGATCGTTTATCCGTCATGATCGATACTCCTTACCGTTTGCATTAGCGCATGGATTTTTTCCGGGTCCTTTTGTTTCCTCGTCTCCACCCCGGAGCTGATATCGACGCCCCAAGGGCGATAGGCCTTGATGGCCTGGGCTGCGTTTTCCGGGGTAAGGCCGCCGGCCAGAATAAAGGGCCGGTTGGCGGCGGTCAGCAGCCGCCAGTCAAAGCACTTGCCGGTGCCATAGCCATTATCCAGCAAAATCCGGTCTGCCGGAAAGGCCATGGCCCGGGCCACATCCTCCGGAGTGCGGATGGCAAAGGCCTTCCAGATCTTGCCCTCCGGCACAAGGCCGCGAAGGGCGTCTGCATAGGCCTCATCCTCGCCGCCGTGCAGCTGGGCGATCTGAATCAGCCCTTGGCCCAGCAGCCGGGCCACCTGCTCCACCGGGGCGTTGACAAACACCCCCACCGCCGGGATCTCCGGCGAAAGCTGCCGCCGAAAGCGGGCCATGGCCGTCTGCTCCACATGGCGGTGGCTAGGAGGATAAAACACAAACCCAGCATAGTCCGGCCTTTCCCGGTTTACGCAGGCAATGTCCTCATCCCGGTAAAGGCCGCAGATTTTAATTTTCGTCCCGACCATTGGCAGCCCTCCGGAAGGCGGCAAGGGCGGCAGGCTTATCCTCCGCCCGCATCAGCGCCTCCCCCACCAGCACGCCGTCGGCCTTTAGGGCGGCAATCGCCGCCATATCCTCCGGCCCGGTCACCCCAGACTCCGCCACAAAAAGCTTATCTTCCGGGATCAGCTCCCGCAGCCGCTGGGCGTTGGAAAAGTCTACGGTGAAATTTTTCAGGTTCCGATTATTGACGCCGATCACCTCCGCCCCCGCCGACAGCGCCGACTGAATCTCTCGGGCATCATGGGTCTCCACCAGGGCGGTAAGCCCCAGATCGTGGCACAACGCCAGGTATCGGGCGATGGTGGGCGTGTCCAAAAGGGTGCAGATCAGCAGCACCGCGTCGGCCCCCATAAGCTTGGCCTGATAGATCTGATAGTCGTCCACGGTGAAATCCTTGCGGATCATGGGGGTGGGCACCGCTTGGCGGATCTGGGTGAAGATGGCGTCGCTGCCCAAAAACCACTTTGGCTCCGTCAGGCAGGATATGGCGTCGGCCCCGGCGGCAGCGTAGTCCCGGGCAATGTCCAGGTAGGGAAACTGAGGGGCGATCATCCCCTTGGAGGGGGACGCCCGCTTGACCTCACAGATAAAGGACAGTCCCGGCGTTTTCAGGGCCTTGGCAAAGCAAAATTGCTCTCGCTTCGGCGCCGCCCCTCCGGCGCAGAGCGCTTTTAGCTCCTCCAGAGGCAGGTTTTCTTTGTCTGCGGCTACCCGCTGCCGGGCATAGGCCGCCAATTGCTCCAAAATCATAGCTTACGCGTTGGTGGCCCGGATAAAAGCTTCCAGCTTTTCCGTCGCCTTGCCGCTGTCAATCAGCGTGCCCGCCAGGGCGATCCCCTGGGCCAGGGACTCGGCCTTGCCGCCAATATAGATCCCCGCGCCGGCATTGAGCTGCACAGCGGTACGCTTTCCGCTCTTCTCTCCGGCCAGGACGCTGCGGGTAATGGCGGCGTTTTCCGCCGGGGTGCCGCCAACCAGATCCGCCTTGGCGCAGGATACAAGGCCAAAGTCCTCCGGGCGAATCTCATAGGTGCGGAAGCTGCCGTTGGCAAACTCGCAGACCTTGGTAGGCGCGCTGGCGGAGATCTCATCTAGCCGGTCTAGGCCATGGACGGACATTCCCCGCTTTACCCCCAACTGGCTAAGAACATGGGCCATCGGCTCTACCAGCTCCGGGGCAAACACGCCCAGCACCTGGAGATTGGCCTTGGCCGGATTGGTCAGCGGCCCCAAAAGGTTGAACACCGTGCGTACCCCCAGCTCCTTACGCACAGGGCCAACATATTTCATAGAGGTGTGATACTTTTGGGCATAGAAAAAGCAGATGCCCACCTGTCGCAGCAAGGCGACGCATTTTTCCGGCGGCAGGTCAATATTGACCCCCAGGGCCTCCAGGCAATCGGCAGCGCCGCTTTTGGAGGAAGCCGCCCGGTTGCCGTGTTTGGCCACCGGGATGCCTGCGGCGGCGATCACAATAGACGCTGTGGTGGAAATGTTAAAGGAGTTGGCCCCGTCTCCGCCGGTGCCTACAATCTCCAGCAGATCGCCGGCATAGTCCACCGGCAGGGCGCAGGCCCGCATGGCGGCGGCACAGGCGGTGATCTCTTCAATGGTCTCACCCTTGGCAGACAGGGCCGTCAAAAATCCCGCCGTCTGCACCTGGGAGGTCTGGCCACTCATGATTTCTTCTATGACGGCGTGGGCCTGGTCATAGGTCAGGTTTTTGTGGTCGATCAATACGGCAGTAGCTTCGCGAATCATAAATACATCAACCTCCAATAAAATTTTGCAAGATTTGTTTTCCCCCTGGGGTAAGGATGGATTCCGGGTGGAATTGCAGGCCATAGATGGGATAGTCCCGGTGCATGACCGCCATAACCTCCCCGTCCTGTGTAGACGCGGTGACCTTCAAGCACTCCGGCAGCGTGGATTTTACCACCGCCAGGGAATGGTAGCGGGCCACAGGCGCCTTTGCCGGCAGCCCGGCAAACAAAGGACAATCCTCCGCCAAAGCGACCTGGGATTGCTTGCCATGCATCAACTGCTTGGCATAAGAAATGGTGGCGCCAAAGGCCTGGCAAATGGCCTGGTGGCCCAGGCAAACCCCCAGGGTAGGGATGGTTTGGCCCAAAACCCTTGCCGCCTCAATGCACACCCCCGCGTCCTTGGGAAAACCGGGGCCGGGCGAAAGGATGATGCGCTCCGGGGCCAGGGCGGCAATTTGGGAGACGGTCATGGCGTCGTTGCGGATCACCCGGATATCCGGGTTGATCGCTCCTACCATCTGATAGAGATTGTAGGAAAAGCTATCGTAGTTATCAATCAGTAAGATCATAGTCCCTCCTGGGCGATTTCCAGCGCCTTGATCACGGCCTTGGCCTTGTTGATGCACTCTTGATATTCCTTTTCCGGCACACTGTCGGCCACGATGCCCGCGCCGCTGCGAACGAACACCTTATGATTTTTCTTATAGGCCAAACGGATAGCAATACAGGTATCCAGGTTGCCGGTGAAATCGATGTAGCCGATAGCGCCGCCATAGATGCCCCGCTTATTATTTTCCAGCTCATTGATGATCTGGCAGGCCCGGATTTTGGGCGCGCCGGACAGCGTGCCGGCTGGAAGCACCGCGGCTACGGCGGAAAGGGCGTCCTTATCCTCCCGAATCTGGCCGCTGACGGTAGAGCCGATATGCATCACATGGGAATACCGCTCGATGGCCATGTATTTTTCCACCTGGACGGTGCCAAACCGGCTGATCTTTCCCAAATCGTTCCGGCCTAGGTCTACCAGCATATTGTGCTCCGCCCGTTCCTTTTCATCGGCCAAAAGCTCCTGCTCCAGGCGCAAGTCCTCCGCCACTGTGGCGCCCCGGGGCCGGGTGCCCGCCAAGGGGAAGGTGTGGAGGGTATCCCCCTCCAGCTTGACCAGGGTTTCCGGTGAAGCGCCGGCAAGCTCGATATCGTCGCTGGAAAAATAGAACATATAGGGCGAGGGATTCACCGTTCGCAGCACCCGGTAGGTATCCAGAAGGCTGCCCTCATAGGCGGCCTCCAGCCGGTTAGACAGCACCACCTGGAAAATATCTCCCTCATGGATATATTCCTTGGCCCGTTCCACCATAGCGCAGTAGCTTTGCTGATCGAACAAGGGCGTAAGGGCTGAGGTCATCTTGCCCGGTCTGGGAGGCTGCGGCTCGCCCTGCTCCAGCAGATGGGCCAGCCTTGCCAGCTCCGCTTCCCCCTGGGCGTAGGCTTGGGGCAGCTGCTGGCAGCGGATGTTTACGATCAGAATGATCTTTTGCCGGTAATGATCAAAGGCGATGACCTTGTCAAACAGCATCAGATCCACATCCCGGAAGCCCTCCCGATCCTGGGCGTCCAGGTGCAAGGACGGCTCGGCGTACTGGATATAGTCATAGGAGAAATACCCCACCAGACCGCCGGTAAAGGTAGGCAGCCCCGGCAGGGAGGGGCTTTTATACCGGCCCAGCACCTGACGGATGTAGGTTTCCGGCGTTTGGGTGGCAACGGTGGTCTTTTCCCCGTTTTCGGTTATGGTAAGCTGTCCGCCTACGCAGGTCAGCTCCAGCTTAGGGTCAAAGCCCAAAAAGGAGTAACGGCCCCAGCGCTGATTGTCCTCGGCAGATTCCAGCAAATAGCAGTGGGAACTGACATTTTTCAGCTTACGCAGCACCCGTATAGGGGTATACTCATCGGCATAGAGCTGGCAGCTAATGGGGATGCACTGGTAGTCGCCCCCAGCGGCGATCTGCTCTGCCTGGGCCAAAGTGGGAAAAATTTTCATGGTTTGCGCTCCTTTCGCAGCCTTGTCGGGGCAAAAAATAAACGCCCCTGACAACAGCCTAATGCTTGTCAAGGACGAGCTTATCACCCGCGGTGCCACCTTGCTTTGGTGGGATACCCCACCCACTTTATCGGGTACCAACATACCCTGACAGCTAACGCCTGCCTTACGTCGCAGAATACTCAGCCAAAGCCTTTGACTGCGCCCTCAGCGGCCCATTTGATGACCTGGGTTCGGCCCTGCTTCCAGCTTTGCAAGGCTCTCTGTGCGGCCATGATCACCGTTATTTCCGCTTCAACAGTTTAGATGTATTATACGGCAATTTTCATTTCCTGTCAAGGCTTATTTCCGTTGACTTTGAGGGATTTTTATGGTATATCCTGATCATACACATCCTGTTTGGTCAAAGCGGGTCAAAAACGGGGAGCGCCCATACGCCTGCCCCGTTTCCGGCGGCAAGCCTTACGCTAACACAAAGGAGGCATCCGTATTGTTTTACACCGAAGCTATCGTAACCCAGGAGCTTACCTCCCTGCAAAAATTGATCCAAAATCTCCCCCTGCAAACCCTGCTTACCGCGTTGATTGTGCTGGTGGTGGGCATCATTGCCGTGCGGCTGCTGCTAAAGCTGTCCGATAAGCTGCTGAAAAAGACGTCCTTGGATGGCAGCTTACACCGTTTTATCCGTTCGGTTTTGCGGATCGTGCTGTATCTGCTGGTAATTTTACTGACAGCCGGTACCTTGGGCATCAATATCACCTCCCTGGTCGCTTTGTTGAGCGTGGTTTCCTTGGCCCTGTCTTTGGCTGTGCAGGGCGTGCTGTCCAACATGGCCGGCGGGGCGATGATTATGGGCACCAAGCCCTTTAAGCAGGGCGATCTGATCGAGACGGAAGGGATCCTTGGCACCGTAAAAGACATCGGCATGGTGTACACCACGGTGATCACAGTCAATAACCAAAAAGTATTTATCCCCAACAGCAAAATCTCCTCTGCCATTATCCAAAACTATTCCGCCCTGGGCAAACGGCGGCTGGATCTGCAGTTTACCGCCGCCTACAACAGCGCCCCTGCCACCGTGTTGGAGGCCCTGCAGGAGGCCATCGACATCCCCCAGGTGCTGCCGGAGCCGCCGATCATTCAAATTGCCGATTATAACGCATCGGATATTGCCTATGCCGTTTGCGTATGGGTGGCCCCAGAGGATTATCTTACCGCCAAATACGCCATCACCCAGCGGGTATGGGACTGCTTCCGCAGCCGGGGCATTGAAATGACCTATCCCCATGTGAATGTACATCTAAACCAAGAAGAATAAGGGACATTGGCACAATCAAAAGCAGCAAAAGCGCGCTTGCTTTTGCTCTTACGCCAAAATCGCCGCCTTGTGAACTGCTCCCCGTCAAATGGACAGTGAAAAATAATAAAATGTTTTCTGCTTCCGGTAACCCTGGCTGGGTTGCCGGAAATCTTTTTTGAACTGCGCGGCACTGAGGTGCCGTGGGAACCTCAGGAAATGTCAGAACATTCTGTTCAGTCATTTCCCGGGGTTTTTGTTTATGCCGCCAGCAGATATTCTAAAACCGCTGTCTCTTTTACTTCAGGGCTATAGTCGCGATTTTTATCTCTTCACTAAAAATGCGGCTGAACCCTCAACCTCATACTGTCTAACCCAGTCCCTTACCGCTTCTCTATCTGCACCGGTCCTTCTCGCTGCTTCTCTGTTTGTCATTCGTCCTGCCATGCACGCCTGGGCTATCCGTGTTCGTTTCTCTACCGAATACTTTGTCTTGGTCATAATATTACCCCCACAAAAGACAGTTCCCTTTTTCACTGTCTCTTGTAGGGGTAGCATGTCACAGGCTGGGAGAGGACGCTGTTCTTTTCCGTTATTCCTGCTCGTTCTCCGAGGAGTCCTCCGTTTCTTTCTGCTCCTGCTGCGTTTCTTCAAACTGAGCAAAGAGGGAGGTATGATCCTCCTCCGGGATCGGCTGGCCGGTCATGCAGGCTTCAAACTGCAGGCGGGTCATGGTGTCATGAGCCAGCAAGAACTGGGCCACAGCCTCCAGCTGGGCATCGTGGCTCTCCAGGATTTGGGTGCAGGTTTCATAGGCGCTGTCCACCAGAGCCTTTACCTCTTCATCGATCTCCCCGGCGGTACGCTCGGAATAGCTCCGGGTCTTGCCATAGCTCAGGCCAACAAACACCTCGCTGTCGTTGTCATAGCTGACGGTACCCAACTTCTTGCTCATACCATATTTGGTCACCATTTCATGGGCCACGGCGGTAGCTTGCTGGATATCGGAGGACGCGCCGGTGGAGATATCCTCCATTTTCAGCTGCTCGGCCACACGTCCGCCCAGAGATGACACGATCTGCGCCTGCATTTCGTTGCGGCTCATGGCGTCTCGCTCTTCCTCCGGCAGATACATGGTCAGGCCCCCGGCCTGGCCCCGGGGAATGATGGTGATTTGCTGCACCGGAGGATGCTCCGGCAGGCAATAGGCCGCTACGGCGTGGCCTGCCTCATGGTACGCCGTCAACCGGCGGGTATGCTCGGAAACCTTATGGCTCTTTTTCTGGGGGCCGGCAATGACCTTGAGCATGGCCTCTTCCATATCCGCCATGATGATGCAGGGCCGCTGGGCACGGGCCGCCAGAAGAGAGGCCTCGTTGATAAGGTTTTCCAAATCGGCGCCGGTAAAGCCCACGGTAGCTCTGGCCACGGTATGGAGATTGACGTTTTCCGCCAAGGGCTTATTCCGGGCATGAACCTTCAATATGCCTTCCCGTCCGCAGCAGTCGGGCTTGCCAACATAAATCTGCCGGTCAAAACGGCCGGGCCGGAGAAGGGCCGGGTCGAGGATATCCTTACGGTTGGTGGCGGCCATGACGATAACGCCTTCATTGCGGGTAAATCCGTCCATTTCCACCAACAGCTGGTTTAGGGTCTGCTCCCGCTCATCGTGACCGCCGCCCAGGCCGGCGCCTCTGCGGCGTCCCACGGCGTCGATCTCGTCAATGAAGATAATGGCAGGGGCCATTTTCTTAGCCTGTTCAAACAGGTCGCGGACGCGGCCCGCGCCTACGCCCACATACAGTTCCACAAAATCGGAGCCGGAGATGGACAAAAATTGGACGTTGGCTTCCCCCGCCACAGCCTTAGCCAGCAGGGTTTTGCCGGTGCCCGGAGGGCCTACCAGCAGCACGCCCTTGGGCACCTTGGCCCCCAGGCGGGTAAACCGGGCAGGATCCCGAAGAAACTCCACGATCTCCTGCAACTCGGCCTTTTCCTCTTCCGCGCCGGCAACATCATCGAAGGTAACGGTTTTATCCGTTTTTCCTACCTTGGCGTTGGCCTTGCTGAATTTCATAGGATTGCTGCCGCCCATGCTGCGGTTCATAAAGAACATCATAACGCCGATGATCAGCACACCCATGATCAGCGTGGGCAGAATATAGCTGACAAACCAGGATGGCTCAGTATCCGGCAGATAGTCGTACTGCGTTATCACGCCATCGGCATACTGCTGCTGGATGGTATCGTTTAGATCGGCATAGAACACAGAGAAATCCGGCAGCTCAAAGGTGATGGTCTGCTCACCCTCCCAAGGCTCCCTGAGCTTCATTTGGATCTTATTATCCTGGATGGAAAAGGACTCCACCTTCTCCTCCTGGAACAGGGTGACCACATCGGAATAGACCATTTCTGTGGTGCTGCTGGGACGCATCAGCTGGTAAAAGCAAAACAGCAGCACGGCAAACAAGAGCACATAAAACACCAGCGCTCCGCGTTTTGGTTGTTTATTCAACTGCTTACTCCTTCTTAACCGCCACATTATGCCCCAGGGCCAGGCGGGAATTCGCCCCCATCCGGGGGCACAAGTGTCAGAACCAAGGCCGGCTGCCCCGGGGTGGGGGACGCGGCAGGGTCTGTGCCCAAGCCAAACACCGCCACCAAGCAACCGTCCGCCAACACCACCGGCAGGCCCGGACGCAGATGGGCGGGGATCTTCCGGTCGATCATGAGATCCTTAACGGATTTTGTGCCCCCAGTCAGGCGCAGATGGTCTCCCGCCTGGCGGGAACGTACGGTAATCGTCTGGGTTATCATATCACACTTGAGGTAGATTATGGTAGCCTTTTTTTTTCGAAAATCTAAATTTTTTGTGACCAATGCCCCCACGATCTGTCTACCATCCGGCAAAACTGTAGCACCGGGACAGGTCAGCCGGATCTCAGGCAAGGCGGGCGCCGCCTTGGGCGGCGCAAACAGCAGCAGATCGTACTGCCGCCGGGCCACCCTGCCGCCGGGCAAGCACAGCTTTCCCTTGGGATTATGGGAAAAAACCAGCGCCCGTAAACCCTCTACATGGGCCGCACCGGGATTTTCTATCCCCATAGCCCTAAGCTGGGCAAGCAACACCCGGCAAAAAAGCGCCTCGGGCAGCTGGACAAGCTTTTGGCAACTATAGCCCTCCCCCATCCGGCAGGAATCCGCCGCCTGCTTTGCCTGCCAGGTCAGGTACGCCTCCTCCTGCCGGCAAAGCTGCACGCTGCGGGTTACGGTTTGGGTCAGGTTGGGGTTTTCCCGCTGCAGCAAAGGGATCACCTGATGGCGAATCCGGTTGCGCAGGCAATCGTCCTGCCCATTGGTGCTATCCTGCACAAAGGGGATATGCTGCCCGGCCAGATAATCCAAAATCTGTTGCCGGGAAATGGGCAGCAGGGGCCGGACAATATTATTCCGAGCCGGGGGGATGCCCCCCATTCCCCTAAGACCTGTGCCCCGGAGAAAATGGATAAGCACCGTTTCCACATTATCCTCCGCATGATGGGCTGTGGCGATCCGGTCTGCCGGAAGGGCGGCAAAAAAGCGGTAGCGCAGTTGGCGGGCCGCCTGCTCCAGGCTCTCACCGGTATCAGCGGCGCGCTGCCGGGTATCTCCATAGCCCACGGAAAGGGGGATGCCCTGGCGCTCACACCAGCGGCGGACAAAGTCCTCGTCCCGATCCGCCTCTCGGCCCCGCAGGCCGTGATGAAAATGGGCCGCAGACAAGGATATGCCCAATTCCTCCCGCAAATGCGTCAGCACCGTCAGCAGAGCCATGGAATCCGGCCCGCCGGAAAGAGCTACGGCCACCTGCTGGCCCGGAGAAAACAGCTCCATCTGCCGGCACCAGGCCAACACCTTTTGTTCCACGACTACGTCTCCGGGTGCCGCCACTCCAGGTCACTAAAGGTGAAATACTGGGGCAGCCACTGTACCTTTACGGTTCCTGTCTCACCGTGACGGTTTTTGGCCACGATGATCTCCGCAATATTCTTTTCCTCGGAATCTTCATTATAATAGTCGTCCCGGTAGATAAACAGCACCTGATCCGCGTCCTGCTCGATGGCGCCGGATTCTCGCAGATCCGACAGCATGGGCCGCTTATCCGCACGGCTTTCATTGGCGCGGGACAGCTGGCTTAGGCACACCACCGGCACATTTAGCTCCTTGGCCATGATCTTCAAAGCCCGGGAAATCTCCGACACCACCTGGACGCGGTTTTCATTGCTCCGGCCATTGGCGGTAGTCATCAGCTGCAGGTAATCCACCACCACCAAGCCCAGATTTTCGATCCGGCGGCATTTGGCGTTCATCTCCGCCACGGTGATGGTGGGGTTATCATCCACCCGGATGCCCGTTTGGCTCAGGGCGGAGGAGGCAACGCCGATTTTTATCCACTCCTCCTCGGAAAGCTTACCGGTGGTGAGCTTTTGGTTATCCACAAAGCTTTCGTTGGACAAAAGGCGCATGGCAAGCTGCTCCCTGGACATTTCCAAGGAGAAAAATGCCACGGCCTTACCGGTGCTTTTGGCCATGCTGGAAAGGATGTTGAGCGCCATGGAGGTTTTGCCCATGCCGGGGCGGGCGGCAATCAAAATCAGGTCGGATTTATTCAGGCCGTTGATCCGCCGGTCCAGATCCCGCAGGCCTGTGGTGTAGCCAGGGAACTCCGCATTGCTTTGCGCCAGCTCATTGAGCCGGTCAAACACCTTTACCAGCACCGTGCTCAGCCGCTCCAGAGTATCGGCGGAGTGGGACTTTTGCAGGGCGAAGATCTTTTTCTCCGCCGCCTCCAAAATCTCCGACGCCGTGCCCACCCCGGCATACACCGTCTCTCCGATCTCCGCCGCCGCCTGGGCCAGGTTGCGCAGCAAAGCCTTGTCCCGCACAATGGCGGCATAATGCTTGGCATTGGCGGCGGTGGGGGTAATCTCCATCAGCTGCATGATGTATTTGGTAGTCGTTTGCTCGTCGTAATGGCCATTTTCCTTCAGCTTATCCACCACGGTCACCGGGTCGATGACCTGGGAGAAGTTGAACATGGAATAGATGGCCTCATAAATTTCTTGGTTTTGCTGGAGGTAAAAATCCTCCGGCCGCACCAAGCCGATGACCTCGCCAACACACTGGCTGTCGATCAGCATGGCGCCAAGAACGGCCTGCTCCGCCTCCAGAGAGTGGGGCGCCTGCCGGGATAAAAGGTCTTCTTCCATAACCGATCCTCCTACGGGGCGGATTACTTATCCTCCTGCACCTTCAGCCGGAGGGACGTAGTGATCTCATAGCCCAGCTTGCACTTTACGGTATAGGTACCCACAGACTTAATGGATTCCTCCAGGACGATTTTCCGCTTGTCCAGGCAGATTCCCAGCTGCTTTTGCAAGGCGTCGGCGATCTCCTGTGTGGTGACAGAGCCGAAAAGCCGCCCTGCCCCGCCGCCCTTGCAGCAAAGCGTAACGGTGGCCTCTTTGAGCTTTGCCGCCGTGGCGACGGCTTCCTCACGGGCCTTTTGCTCCCGCTCCTGCCGGGCCTTGTCGTTCATGCGCATGGTGTTGATGTTATCTGCGGTGGCCTCGGCGGCGATTTTGCGGGGCAGCATGTAATTGCGGGCATAGCCGTCGGAAACCTCCACCAGCTGGCCCTTTTTCCCTTTTCCCTTCACATCCTGCAATAAAATGACTTTCATGTTCTTCGCTCCTTACTGTTGCTGTATTACTCCGTGGCAAAATATCGGTCGATGGCCTCAATGAGCGCCTTTTGCACCTGGGGCATGGTTTTGTCCTTCAGCTGGGCGCCGGCTGTGGCGGCATTGCCGCCGCCGCCCAAAGGCTCCAGGATCATTTGCACATTGATATCTCCAATGGATCTGGCCGAAATAAACACGGTTTTTTCCTGATAGAATAACACAAACGAAGTGTCGATACCGGCAATATTCAGCAGCTCATCCGCCGCTTGGCCGGCGATGGCCCGGCTCACCGGCTCATCCATCACCGCCACGGCGATGGTATCCCGATAGGCCTGGGCGCGCTGGACGATCTTATACCGGGTAACGGTATCGGCAAAATCGCTTTGGAACAACCGCTTCACCGCCACCGGATCCGCCCCCTGGGCGCGCAAAAAGGCAGCTGCCTCAAAGGTACGGCTATTGACCCGGACACTGAAATTTTTCGTATCCAGCACAATGCCCGCAAGCAGGGCCTCCAGCTCGCAGGACAAAATATCCCGGGGATCCACGGCGTAGGTCAAAAGCTCCGTCACGATCTCACAGGCGGAGGAGGCAAACGGCTCGTGGATGCTCAGCGCCGCCGTTTGAATATAATCCGCCGCCCGCCGGTGATGGTCGATGACGGTCACCCGGTTCATGGATTGGAGCAGAGGCAGGTTTTCCACCTGATCTGGCCGGTTGGTATCCACCACCACCAGCAGGCTGCGGGCGTCGGCGGTAAGCAGGGCGTCTTGGGGGGAGATAAAGCAGTCTTTATACTCCGGCGATGCCTTTAGCCGCTCTACCAGCGTATTTGCCGCGCAGCAGCGCAGATCCAAAACGATGTTGGCCTTTTTCCCCCGTTTGCGGCAAAGGGCACACACACCGGCTGCCGCGCCGATGGCATCGGCGTCGGCGTTTTTATGGCCCATAATATAGACCCGGGAAGAGTGGGCCACCAGCTCCGCCAAGGACGAGGCCATTACCCGGGACTTGACCTTGGTGCGGCGGCCGGTTTCCTTGGCTCTGCCGCCATAGAAGTTAAAGCTGTAGCGATCCTTCACCACCGCCTGGTCGCCGCCCCGGGAAAGGGCCATTTCCAACGCCAGCAGGGCAAAGTCATAGTCCTCCTGAAACCCCGCGCCGTTTTTGCCAAAGCCCATAGATATGGTAGCCGCCACCGCTGTGGGGCTGGTCACCTGGCGGATGTTCTCCAAAAGGGAAAACTTTTCTTCCTCCGCCCGGATCATATTTTTTTCCTCCAGCACAAAAAGGAAGCGGTTGCGCTCCAGCCGCCGCAGCAGGCCGCCGATATGCTCCGCCCAGGCGTTGATCTCTTCATTGAGCGCCGCGGTGATTTTGGACACCGCAGAATCCGGCAGGTTGTTGGTCAGCTCTTCAAAATTATCAATGAGGATCACCGCCACCACTGGCCGGGTGCGGGCAAATTCATCCCGGGTGTGGATCAACTCCGTGGCGTCGACCAGGCAAAGCAGGGTCGTTTCCTCCTCCGTCTCTTTAGAGGAATGGTTGCTCAGCACAAGAAAATTTCTGCCGTTTAGGGCCTGCTCTTGGGTGGGGGTATCCTTCCCCGGCTCTTCCAAAGAGACCGCCGGCAGCAGCTCCTTTACCGGGCGGCCAATGAGCGTCTCTCCATGGGGAAACTGCTGGGCAAAGGCCCGGTTGTTCCACAAAACCTCCCCATCGGACAACCGCACCATCAGCATGGGCTGGGGGCTTTTGCCCGCCGCCACGGCGCTTAAGGTATCTACGCTGCTGCGGATGTACTCCGCTGTGCCTCTGGCCCGGCGGCGGGCAGTAAGCAGATGGATCACCAGCATCGCAAGGCCGCAGGCCGACTCAATAACGGCAAGCAGATACTGCCCCAGGCCCAAAGCCACCGCCGCCATGATCAGCATCAGCCCCACAAACAACACCGCCTCGGTGTGCAGCAACCGCTTGAAATTATGTTCCATACGCCCATCCTCCCGGGAAAGCCGCCATTGCCCCCGGGCAATGGCCTACATTCCTCTGGCTTTTGGAAAAAGCCAACGGTGGTTTTCCGCAAAAATCAGTATTATAGAAAATTATAGCAAATCCGGTCATGTTTTTCCACCCCTTAGGGAAAATTTCCCGGAAAAAATCTTCCCCCGGCAGAAAAACACAAAAAAAGGTATACAAAGTGGCCGGTTTGTGGTATACTTTCCCATAGATAGCCTGGCAGGGCATCCTCTGCCAGCGGTTTTTTGTGCATTGCGTATAGATAATATACGATCAGGATATACCTTGCAGGCGAGCTTTCGGGGGAAGGGGCGAGACGGGGCCTCTTTCCGAAAGTCGGTTGCAGCTTTTTGCTGTCTGTATCACAGCGCGTCCTATTGGTTCTCTATGGCAAGCCTACATATTTTTATCAAAAGGAGTTACTTTAATTTGGCAGAAAAACTGAAAATTATTCCCTTAGGAGGGCTAAACGAAATCGGCAAAAACATGACCGCCCTGGAATATGGCAAAGACATCATTGTGGTAGACTGCGGCCTGGGCTTCCCGGAAGATGAAATGTACGGGGTGGATCTGGTCATTCCCGATGTAACCTATCTGGTCAACAACCGGAGCAAGCTCCGGGGCATGTTCATCACCCACGGCCATGAAGATCACATCGGCAGCATCCCCTATGTGCTCCAGGCTGTGCCCATGCCCGTTCACGGCACCGCCTTGACCAACGGCCTTATCCGGCTAAAGCTGGAGGAACACGGCCTGGCCTCCACCACAAAGCTGATACAGCACAAGCCCGGCGACATCGTAAAGGCCGGATGCTTCCAGGTGGAGTTTATCCATGTCAATCATTCCATCGCCGATGCGGTGGCCTTTTGCATCCACACCCCTGTGGGCAAGGTGATCATGACCGGCGATTTTAAAATCGATCCCACCGCCACCGACGGCATGACCGATCTCACCCGCTTGGGCGACCTGGGCAAGGAAGGCGTGCTGGCCCTGCTGTGCGACTCCACCAACGTGGAGCGCAGCGGCTTTACGCCTTCGGAAAGCCTGGTGGCCGAGGGCCTTGACCGGCAGTTCAAGGGCTGCGACAAGCGGATCATCGTCACCACCTTCGCCTCCAACATGTACCGCATCCAATCCATCCTCAAAACCGCCCGCCGGTATGGCCGGAAGGTGGCGGTAACTGGCCGGAGCATGGAAAACATCCTAAAGGTGGCCGCGGAGCTAAACTATCTGCAGATCGCCCCGGATGCCGTTGTGGACATCGGCCAGATCAAATCCATCCCCAAAAACAAGCTGGTCATTGTGGCCACCGGCTCTCAGGGGGAGAATATGTCCGCCCTGTACCGCATGGCCTTTTCCACCCACAAGCAGGTGGAGATCTCCGCCAGTGACCGGGTGCTGATCTCCGCCTCCGCCATCCCCGGCAACGAAAAGGCCATTTCCAAAATCATCAACGAGCTGTACCGCAAAGGGGCCGAGGTGGTGTACGACAAGTCTGAGGGGCTGCACGTCTCCGGCCACGCCTGTCAGGAGGAGCTAAAGATCATCCATGCCCTGACCAAGCCCCGGTTCTTCATTCCCGTCCATGGAGAGCAGCGGATGCTGCAGGTGCACGCCAAGCTGGCCCAGCAAATGGGCATGAGCCCCAAAAATGTGTTCATTGCCGACATCGGCCAGGTTTTGGAGCTGAGCCCCAAAACCTGCAAGCTGACCACCAATGTGCCCGCAGGCAAAATTTTGGTGGACGGCACCGGCGTAGGCGATGTAGGCAGCCTGGTGCTGCGGGACAGAAAGCATCTGGCCCAAGACGGCATGATCGTGGTTTGCGTCAATCTCTCTGCCGAGGACGGCTCGGTGATCTCCGGGCCGGACATCATCACCCGAGGCTTTGTGTATGTGAAGGAATCCGAGGATCTGATGGATGCCCTGAAGTACATTGCCAACGATTCTCTTTCCTACTGCCTGAATAAGCATATCCGGGACTACACCACCATCAAGGCCACCATTAAAAACGACCTGAGCACCTATCTGTTCAAAACCACCAAGCGCAACCCGATGATTTTGCCGGTGATTACCGAAATTTAAGGGAAGCCATACACCACGCGCCTGCAAGCCCCGCAGGCGCGTAGTTCTTTCCCCATTTTCACCGGTAGCCTTAGGGGAAAAAATGTGATACAATAGGGCAAAACCATGTGTAAAGGAGCATCACCATGACGGTACAGGAAAAGCTATCCGCCCTGCGGCAGCAAATGGCGCGGCGGGGCATGCAGGCATATATTGTGGTTACCGACGATTTTCACGGCTCGGAATATGTGGGCGACTATTTTAAGGCCAGGGCCTATCTTTCCGGCTTTACCGGCTCCGCCGGCACCCTGGTGGTACTGCCCCAGGAGGCTGCCCTGTGGACCGATGGCCGGTACTATCTGCAGGCCCAGGCCCAGTTGGAAGGCAGCGGCATCACACTTATGCGCTCCGGCATGCCCAAGGTGCCCACCATTGGGGCGTTTTTGGCCCAAAAGCTGGAAGAGGGCAGCTGTATTGGCTTTGATGGCCGCACCGTCAGCAACGCCTTAGCCCAGCGCATCACCGAAAAGGTAGCGCCTAAGGGAATTACCTTCTCCTGTCAGGAAGATCTGGTTGACGCCCTATGGCCCCACCGGCCGGCCCTGCCGGCCCAGCCGGTATGGGCGCTGGATCCGGCCCTTGCCGGCCAGTCCCGGAGGGAAAAACTGGCCCAGGTACGCCAGGCCATGAAGGCCCAGACCCTTGTCCTTACCGCCTTAGACGAAATCGCCTGGCTGCTGAATCTGCGGGGAAACGACATTGCCTACACGCCGCTGTTTCTCTCCTACGCCATATTGACCCCCACCACCGCCCGGCTGTTTGTCCAGCCCGGCGTGATTTCCCAGGAGCGGGAAGCGGAGCTTGCCGACGACGGCGTAAGCCTGGCCCCCTATGATGCCATCTACGCCCAGCTGAGCGCCCTGCCCCAGGGGCAAAGCGTCCAACTAGACAGCGCCACCGCCAATTACCGGGTTGTCCACAGCCTGCCCCAGGATGTGCCCGTGATCGATGAGGAAAGCCCCATTGCGGCCATGAAGGCCGTAAAGACCCCGGCGGAGCAAGCCAACATGCGCACCGCCCACATCAAAGACGGGGTAGCGGTGACCCGGTTTATCCGCTGGCTGAAGCAAACCATAGGGAAGCAGACCATCACCGAGCTGTCTGCGGCGGAAAAGCTGCGGCAGTTTCGGGGGCAAATGGATGGCTTTCTGGGGGAAAGCTTTGACGCCATTTTGGCCTACGGCCCTCACGGCGCTATTGTTCACTATGAGCCTACGGAGGAAACGGATCTCCCCATGGCCCCCAAGGGCTTTTGCCTGGCCGACACCGGTGGCCACTACCGGGAGGGCACCACGGACATTACCCGCACCATTGCTCTGGGAGAGCTGACCGCCAAGGAAAAGCGGGCCTACACCCTGGTGCTGCAGGGCCACCTGCGTTTGGGCGCGGCCCGATTCCCCCACGGGGCATGCGGCGCCAACTTAGACGTTCTTGCCCGACAACCCCTGTGGGAGCAGGGCCTAGATTACCGTCATGGCACCGGTCATGGGGTGGGCTTTCTGCTGAACATCCACGAAGGCCCCCAAAGCCTTCAGTGGAAGCCCTCCGGCGGCGCTTTGGTGGTGCTAGAGCCGGGAATGGTGCTGTCCAATGAGCCGGGCTATTACGAGCCGGGAGAGTTTGGCATCCGTCATGAAAACCTGGTGCTGGTGCAGCCGGGAGAAACCACCGAATACGGTCAGTTCCTCTACCTGGAGCCTTTGACCATGGTGCCCTTTGACCGTCAGGCCATAGATCCTACCTTGCTTAGCCCGCAGGAGCTTGCCCTGCTCAACGCCTATCACCAGCAGGTATATGCCGCCCTGTCCCCTTGGTTAAAAACGGAAGAACGGCTTTGGCTGCAAGAGCAAACCGCTCCTATTCTTCCGTAAACCGGCGTCCTGGGCATACCGCCGACCAGCAGCGCCGGCAGGATACGCCGGGGATTCTCTTGGCAAAAATCCCCCTATTTTTCGTTTGCAATTTTTTTCAGATTGTGGTATACTTTTTTTGTCGGACAGCAACACCAGCGTAGAATCACGATAGATTCTGCGCTGGTGTTTTGCGTCCGTGGCCGTTTTTCGGCAGCGTTTGCCAGGAAAACCGGCCCGCAACATTCATTTTTTATTTTGGAGGAAGTATGGATCAAAAAGAAAACGCTCAATTTTTAGGCACAGAGAAGATTTCCAAGCTGATGCTGAAATTTTCCATTCCCTGCGTGCTGTCGCTGCTGGTCAGCGCGCTGTATAACATTGTCGACCAAATCTTTATCGGCAACAGCGAGCTAAGCGCCCTAGGCAACGCCGCAACAGGCGTGGTTTTCCCGATTTTTATTATCGCTCAGGCCTTTGCCTGGTGCTTCGGTGACGGCTGCGCCGCATACTTAAACATCTGTCAGGGAAAAAATGAGGCCGAAAACGCCCACAAATCCATCGGCACCGGCATTGTGGTCACCTTGCTCTCCAGCCTGGTGCTGATGGCCGTATTTTTCCCGCTGAAACGGCAGCTTCTCACCCTTTTCGGCGCGTCGGAAAACAGCATCGGCATGGCCATTGAATATTTCAACCTGATTTTGGCCTTTTTCCCCATCTACATGCTGGCCAACATGATGAACGCCGTTGTTCGCGCCGATGGCAGCCCCGCCTGGTCTATGGCCTCCATGGTAGCCGGAGCGCTGACCAACATCGTTCTTGACCCGGTGTTTATTTTCCTTTGCAAGTGGGGTATGACCGGTGCCGCGTTAGCTACCGTTATCGGCCAAACCGTTTCCTTTGTCATTACCCTGATCTATTTCTTTCACACCAAGACCTTCCGCCTGACGCTGAAAAGCTTTGTCCCCCAGTTTCATGTATTCGGCCGGGCTTTGCAGTTTGGCGCATCCTCGTTTATTACCCAGATGACCATTGTGATCATCTCCCTTGCCTGCAACATTATGCTGGCAAAATACGGCGCCATGTCCCATTACGGCGTGGACATCCCCATTGCCATCATCGGCATCGAAAGCAAGGTGTTCACCGTGGTGGTCAATCTGGTGGTTGGCATTGTCCTCGGCTGCCAGCCCATCATCAGCTACAACATGGGCGCAAGAAACTTTGACCGGGTAAAGGCCCTGTATCGCAAGATCCTGCTTTGCACGGTGGTCATTGGTCTGGCCTCAACTCTGCTTTTTGAGCTTGCCCCCCGGGCTGTGGTGGGCATGTTCGGCGCGCCCACCAACATCCCCAATCCGGAGGATTACTGGACCTTTGGTGAAAAAACCTTCCGCATTTTCCTTGCCCTGGTGACCTTCACCTGCACGGTAAAAATGACCTCCATTTTCTTCCAGGCCGTTGGCAAGCCCATCCGGGCGGTGGTGGCCTCTATGATCCGGGATATTATTTGCTTTATTCCCCTGATCATCATTTTCCCCAAGGTCTTTGGGGGGATCGAGGCCATCCTGTTTGCCGCCCCTGCCGCCGATCTGATTGCCATGATCGTATCTGCCGCGCTGACGGTTACCTTTATGCGTTCCTTGCAGGCCTCATCTAGCCGGGAGGACAGCGAGGCGGCGCTTAAGCCCTCTAGACCCGGCGTGATCCTAACCATCGCCAGAGAGCACGGCTCCTCCGGTAAGCAAATCGGCAAAATCGTTGCCGAAAGGCTGGGCATCCCCTTCTACTACAAGGAGATGACCGTCCTTGCGGCCCAGGAAAGCGGCCTTGCCAAGGAATTTATTTCCGGCATCAACGCAAACGCCCCCGCCGCGCTGCACAGTCTGTATTTGAGCACCAGCGTGGTGCAGGAGGCGGTCATTGCGCAAGATAAGGTCATCCGCAAAATCGCGGACAGGGGAAGCTGCGTCATTGTGGGCCGGGCGGCAGACTATGTG
>CAYVWG010000014.1:0-30478 GCA_964455425.1 uncultured Oscillospiraceae bacterium
CAGCTTGTCGCTGGCGGCGGCGCTGGAGCGCTCCTTCTCCAGGGCTTGGATCTGGCTGTTTTTGGTGGTGACGGTGTTGTGCAGCTGTTCCAGCTCTAGCTCCAGCTTGTCCAGCTCCAGGGCGGCGGTTTCGGTGTTGTAGGTAAATAGCGTCTGGCCTTTCTTTACGTCTTGGCCGGCCTTTACCAGGATCTCGTCCACCTCCATGCTGTCGCTTTTTTGAATGTCGATGGTTTCTCCGGCCTCAACAATGCCGGCGTAGCGGTCGTACATGCCCATGCTGCCGTAGTCGGTGATCATGCTGACAGACTGAACCGCCACCTGGGTCTGGTCACCGCCGCTGCAGCCGGAAAGCAGCAGCCCGGCGCCGATGACCCCTGCAAGCAGGACGCAAAGCTTTTTTTGCATAAAAATTCCTCCCTATTGCTAACGCAGTCATTACTGTATCATATTTTTATTTGGGAATAAACAGAGGATAGAAATCTTAATAAAAATTAATTTGTGAGGATAGATTGCCTCGGTTCTCCATAATGCTATGGTTGGAGCCTTCTTTCGAGGAAGGAAGGCTTTTTGGAAATATCCGGTTATACAAGCGGCGTCTTTGCCGCGAGGGGAGCTGCCTATGCCCACGCCTCATAACGCTGCCCGGGAAGGACAGATCACCGCCAAGGTGCTTGTGCTGATAGTGCCAGCCTTGGTCAGAATGGAGAATCAGTTTGGCTCCGTCCAGTATCTTCTCAAAAGCCTTGTCCAGCGTGGTAATTGCTATGCTCAGCACAGGACGATCTGAAATCGTATAGCTTGTCAAATCACTGCCGCACAGATCAAGAAGGGACGAAAGATAGTGATAGCACCCCATTTGTTAGACAAGTATTATATTACACTTGTCTAACAAATGGGGTGCAGTTCAAAAGCGTTTGCGGGTTCTGAAAAATGGTGCCGGAAGCGGGGGTCGAACCCGCACGGTATCGCTACCACTGGATTTTGAGTCCAGCACGTCTGCCAATTCCATCATTCCGGCAAATGGGCGGCTGGGAAATTAACCGCCAATAGTATACCATGAAATGGGGACAATTGCAAGGAATATTTGCGAGAATTTTCAACCTAGGCCAAAAGCATGTCGGTAAAATCCTCCAAGGGGCCGTACAGACGCAAAGCCTCTTCCTCCAGCAGCGGCCCGTTGAAGGGACGCAGATAGTTGAGGTGCCGGTCAAAGGATTTGCGGCGCAGGCAGACATACATGGCGTTTTTATGGAAAATCACCCAAAAATCCGGATAGGCTTTCGTCATGGCCACCAGCTTATCCGCCAAGGTGCGGGACACCACGGTAATGGCCAAATCCGGGTCGGAGGACAGGCAGATGAATTTTTGGGAAAAGGCCGGGTGGTTAAACTTTACCTGGCAAAGCTGCCGGGCGGCGGTGCGGCGGGAATAGCGGTTTTTGCTGTCTTTGGCGGCAATAAGCACCGTGCCGGGGATCTGCCGGTCCAGCTGGATGGACATCCACTGGCCCCGTACCTTGATCTTCCGCCCAGAATACCGCTTGCCGTAAACGCCGCCGCAGATGATCTCTTCCGCCGAAACCCAGCAGTTGCGGTAAATGCCCCGCAGACGGTTGGCGCTATAATACCGCTCTGAATACCGCAGAAGCCCCATGGCACACAGGGCCTCGTCCTGGGAAGGACGCTTTTCCGGGCTGTAGCTTAAGCTGGTGTATCGCTCCTGAAGGGCGGCGGGAAGATAGGCCCGCTTAAAGCGGCAGCCCAGGCGGCACAGCAGGTGGCGGGCCACCAGCAGAGAAACAATGCCCACCACCAGCAGCGCCAGACCCAAAAAGAAGTGGAAGCGAATATTGGCCTCACCGGCGGCAATGGCCAGGCTGCGCACAGCCTTCACATAGGGCTGCAGCGCCTCCACCTGGATGCCCTCGGTCATTTCCACAATGGATTCGGCGTAAGGGCTGATGGCCATGCCCAGGGCATAGCGCACCACGCCCCAGGCGCCGAAAACAATGGCGGCTACGGCGGCAAGGCCCCAGATGAGCAAGGCGATCTTTCCCGCTTCATAGGATGACATTTTTTTTGGCATGGGTTCCTCCTGTTTTTGGCTCGATCCTCATGTTTACCCGATACAAGGACAAAAGCGGTTTGCCCCATAGGGTTCTTCCCTCAAAATACGATGTTTTCGGGAAGGAGCGGCGTTTACCGGTTGGGTGTTTTGGGGCTTTGCCGCAGAAAACGCGGGTTTCCGCCGCCTGCTTGTGGCCCGGATCAACCGGGGCCTTTGGGAAGCGCCGCGTTTTGCCCCGTGATGGCCTTAGGCATACGCGATGCGCGGCACGGCGTTGCCGTGCCGCGCAGATGCTACCATGGAGGAAAAACCACCGGCGGTTTTTCCTGGCTGTTGGGCCGATGGCCCGTTAGCCTATATCTTCAATCAGACCATAGCCGCCGTCGTTGCGGGCGTAGACAACGGCGAAAGAGCCGTCGGCTTCCTCATCCCGGAAGGCGAAGAAGGTGTGGCCCAGCAGATTCATCTGCAAAATGGCCTCTTCTCTGGTCATGGGCTTCATGGGGAATTTCTTGGTGCGGACAATCTCAAATTCCGTCTCCTCCGGTTCGGGGGCGAAGGAGGTTTCGATCTCCGGGCTGCGCACAAAGGCGTCTTGCCGCAGCCGGCGGGCCAGACGGGTCTTGTTTTTGCGGATCTGCCGCTCGATATCGGAAATCGCGGCGTCCACCGAGGCGAACATATCCGAGGTGCTTTCGCTGGCCCGGAAATAGGTGTTGGCGGCATGCACGGTCAGTTCCACTTTATTGCGGTTTTTTTCTACAGAAAAGGCAACAAACGCCTCTGCGTCCTCACGGAAATAACGATCCAGCTTGGTCACCTTTTTTTGCGCGTACTGGTGGACAGCTGCCGGGAGACTGACTTTCTTTTCGTTGATTTGGATTTTCATATGTGTCGCTCCTTTCACATCGGGAGGACAAGGGAAACAATACCTTGTCTCTATGGCCATTATACCATAAACCCGGAAAGAATCAAGAGATATTTTCGGCACAATGCCTAACGCGGGTTCTCCATGAACGATTCCCGCCGAAAAGATGCCGCCCCTGGGGCTGTCTATGTGGGATTTTGCCGTCATATAGGCAAAAAACCTTTTGAAGCGGGTTCATTGCGGATCTGTGTACCCCTCCTGCTCCTCTTGCAGGCAGCGCATAATGGTTTGGAACAAAGGCTCCCCGTTGGCCTGCAGGGCAGCGGCCAAACGGCGGGCCTGCTGCATGTTGGGAGCGGTTAGCTCCAGGCGCATAAGGGGGCCGCCAAGGGCGTCGTCCTTCAGCACCAGGCTGGCGGCCAAAGCGCCGTCCTCCCGGGTGATGACCTGGGTTTGCACATAGTCCTCCCGCTGCACCTGGCGGTTGAATTCCTCCGCCGCCTGAGCCGCCCTGCGGGCCACGGGAAAGGCCAAAGAGTCCTCCGTGATGGCGCAGGTTTCCCGCCCGGCGTCGGTGATGGCGTAGCCCTGGCCGGTCTGGCACAGGTGGCCCGATTCCACCAGCTGGGGAATGGCTTGCCGGACGTCAAAATAGCTCAGGCAATCGTCCTGATAGCATAGGGCGTAGATTTTTTCCTCGTCGATGGGATAAAGCACCCGGTTCATTACATATAAGATGAGCACCTTTACATCCATCATGTCGTGAATAAAGCCGTGTCGTTCCATAGGGCGCAGCCCTCCTTTGAGGGTATTATACGTCATAGAGGGCAAAATTACAAGCTGCAAACGCACCGGATTTCCCGCTGACGCATAGTTATGAAGCAAGGGAGGGAAATGCAATGAACAGAGATTTTTTTCTCCTGGGCGGCGACCGGCGGCAATATTACCTGGCCCGGCTGCTGCAAGCCCAGTCCCAAGTGATGGGTGTGCCGGGCCTGCCGGACAGCCTGCCGGAGGAAGCGCCCTACATCGTGCTGCCCTGCCCGGCCTTTACGCCTGCCGGGGAGATCACCGGCGGCGTGGCCTTTGCCCGGCTGGAGCCGTATCTCCGCCCGGGGGTGACGGTGTTTGCCGGAAGGCCGGGGCGGCGTTTGGCCGGGTATCCGGTGCAGGTGGTGGATCTTCTGGCCGATGAGATCGCCGCGGCGGAAAACGCCCGGCTGACGGCGGAAGGCGCCTTGACCCTAGCGGCTGCGCACCGGGAAGAGAGCTATTTGGGCAGCGTGTGCCTGGTTACCGGCTTTGGCCGCATCGCCAAGCCCTTGGCCCTGCTTTTGCAGGCCCTTGGCGCCCAGGTGACGGTAGCGGCCCGCAGCCCGGGCCAGCGGGCCATGGCGGAGAGCCTTGGCCTGCAAGCCATTGCCCCAACCCAGCCGCTGCCTGGGGCAAAGCTGGTGTTTAACACCGTGCCGGCCCAAATGCTGGGGGACATCGCCCTGGCCCAGCTGCCGAAGGATTGCCTTTGGGTGGAGCTGGCCTCCGCCCCTGGCGGCCTACCGGCGGATACGGCCCTGCACCGTCTAGATGGCGGCAGTCTTCCGGGCAGGATGCTGCCCTTGTCCGCGGCCCAGGTGCTCTACCGGGCCATTTTGCGGCAGCGGGAATCTATGGCAAGGGAGGGATAACGATGGAAGAACGAACCATTGGCTTTGGCCTGTGCGGCTCTTTTTGTACCTTTGCTTCGGTGCTGCCGGCGATGGAGGCCATCAAACGGCAGTATGCCGCCGTGGTGCCCATTTTTTCCGGCGCGGCCAGTACCATTGACAGCCGCTTTGGCACAGCCGAGAGCTTTATCCGGCGGGCGGAGGAGATCTGCGGCACAAAGGCCGTAACGACCATTGCCCAGGCAGAGCCGATTGGGCCAAAGAAGCTGCTTGACGTGTTGGTCATTGCCCCCTGCACGGGCAATACGCTGGCAAAGCTGGCGGCAGGGGTGGCGGATACGCCGGTGACCTTGGCCTGTAAGGCCCATCTGCGCAACGGCAGGCCGGTGGTGCTGGCGGTGTCAACCAATGACGGCCTAGCGGCCAACGCCAAAAATATCGGCGAGCTGCTCAACCGCAAGCATTTTTATTTTGTCCCCTTCGGCCAGGACAGCCCGATGAAGAAGCCTTGCTCCCTGGTGGCCCATTTGGAGCTGCTGCCCCAGACTGTGGCCCATGCGTTGGCAGGAAAACAGATCCAGCCCCTGCTGTGTGGCCCAGCCACAGCATAACGGCCAGGCAAAAGCCGGCGGCCAGCACCCAGGACCAGGGCTGATCCGGCAGCAGACCCGCCCCGGCAAAGCAAAGGGCCAGAGCGCCCAGCAGCCGGACGAAGGACCGTAAGGGCAAAGAGCAGCCGGTAAAGCGCAGCAGCCGGTTTAGGCTGAGAAACAGATTGACCAAATGGGTCAGCACAAAGGTAAGCAGATATCCGGGGATGCCCAGCCTGGGCAGCAGGAGATAGAGCAGCACCACATCCATAAAGTTGGTGATGGTGTTGTAGCGCACAGAGTGTACCTGCTGGCCCAGGCCCCGGCTAAGACCGTCGGTGATGGCGTCAAGATAGAGAAACAGCACCGCCGGGGCAAATTGCCGCAGATAGTGGCCTGCCTGGTCGCTGTGGTACAGCAGCTGTCCCAGGGGAGGACCCAAACAATAAAGGGTGCAGGACACCGCTGCGGCAAAGCCCAGGCCCAGTTCAAGAGCGCGGCGGGTCAGATGGCGGATGCGCCGCTGTTCCCGCCGGGCAAGGCACCGGGAAAGCTCCGGCACCAAAATTTCCGCCAGGGCGTATAAGATGGCGGCGGGAAACATCATCACCGGAAAGACCATGCCGGTGATGGTGCCGTAGGCCCCCAGGCCGGCCTGACGGCTGCTGTGGGCGGCCAGTCCCCGGGGGATCAGCAGCTGTTCCAGGGTGGACAGGCCGGAGCGGAGATAGTCGTTGAGGGCCAGGGGGACGCACAGCCGCAGCAGCCGTGGCCCCATGGACAGGCCCTTGGCCGGCGGGCCAAGCCGCTCCTTGCCGTAGCGCCGCCAGAGCAAAATTAACTGCAGCAAGCTGCCTGCGCCGCTGCCGCCGACAATGGCGATGCACAGCTTACCCTTGTCCTGGCCGGCCCAGGAAAGCAAGGCCAGCGTTGCGGCAATGGAGAAAAACCGCTCGGCAATGTCGGTGCCCACCAAGGGCCGGAGCTTGCCGCAGGCGGTAAAATACCCGGCAAACACCCCGCACAGACAGCCGCAGGGCAGCATAGCCGCCAAAACCCGTAAGCTGGCGGCGGTTTCCGGCTGGCCCACCCAGCCCCGGGCTAAAGGATCGGCCAGGAAAAACAGGCCCAGCGCCGCAGCAGAGCTGACCGTCAGCCCATAGGCCAAGCACCGGTTCATGGCCGCCCGGATGCCGCCTAGACGGCCCCGGCCAAACTCCTGCGCGGCCAGCACCATGGCCGCTGTCCGCACGCCGGAGGTGGCCACGGTCATAGCCAGGCTCCCCACAGCCAAAACCAGCTGTACCAGCCCCAGCCCTTGGGGGCCGATCCGCTGGGACAGCACCACCTGAAAGGCCATGGATACCACCCGCAAAAACAGGCCGGAGCCGGTAAGCAGGGCCACATTTTTCACCATGAAACGCTTGCTGGCCAAAATGAACATCCCCCCTGCACCCATGTTTATGGGGCAGAGGGGACGAGTATGCAAAAGGTCGGGTCAGGGCAGACAAACGCTTACCGTTTCCGCGCCGCCGGTAATGGTGTAAAGGTTGGCCAAAACCACCAGCTTGCCGTCTTGGCTAAGATACATCTGGCAGTCGGTGGTCAGGTTGCTTTCCGCTAAGGTTTTGTCCTTTTGGGTGCCGTACATCAGGGCGTTGGTGCTTTGCTGGCTGCCGTAGCGGGTATCGTATAGCTTTTCCAGGGCCTGACCCAGCAGGGCGGAAAACTCCGCCTCTTCTATGCCCGCCTGCGCCAGAAGCTGAGAGGCTTCCGCCTTGCTGCCATCGGCGCAGCACACGTTGAAAAAGGTGGAATCCTGCCGCCCGGACATGTAATGTTGGGTGATGTGCAGGGTAAGAATATCGCCGTTTACATAATATTGGTAGGCAATGCTGTCCACCGTGATAGCGTCCCCTACGGCAATGCGCTGCAGCTGGTCGTTGACCACCTGGCCAAACTGTTGGTCGATGGTCCAGTTACAGGTGTTGGCATAGGCGCCGGCGATGTCGATGTAGGGCAGATGATAGCTGTAGGTGAAGCTGCTGCCGGTAAAGCCGGTGTATTCTCCCTCTTGGGTCACCAGCTCCTTTACCTTTTTGTCCTGCTGGCTGTTTTCCGGCGAAGGGACAGGCGCGGCGGCGGTGGATTCGGTAGGCGCGGCGGTATCGCCGGTGGGGATGCTGTCTGGGATGGCGTATTGGGAGGACATCCGGTTGCGCAGCTGGCAGCCGGAAAGGCCCACGGCCAGCAACAGCGCCGCCGCCAGATACCGGGGGGCGTTCATGCCAGCTCCCGCGCCAGGTCGCCGATTTGTACCAGGCTTTCCTGGGAGAGGGCGGAGTGGATCTGCACGCGGGTTTGGGCCATGGTCAGGTTCTTGCAGCTGACAAGAAGCTTTTCCATGGCGTTGGCGGCGGCGGGCGCCCAGGAGTAGTTTTCCATCAGGGCCACCGTGCGGTTTTGGAAGTTCCGTTCGGTGAGCATGAGAATGAATTCCTTTGCCGCAGGGAACAGGCTGCCGCAGTAGGTGGTGGCGGCCAGCACCAGCTTGCCGCAGGCAAAGGCACTGGCCAGGGCGGCGAATTTGTCGCAGCGGTTGAGATCCCACAGCTCCACCGAGCGGCCCTTACGCTGCAAAGCCTTGGCCAAAAGCTGGGCGGCCTCCGCCGTGTGGCCGTATACCGAGCAGTAGGCCAGGCAAATCCCGTCCTTTTCCGGGGCGTAGGAGGCCCAGGTTTGATATAAAGAAATATATTGGGGAATATTGTCCTCCAGCACCGGCCCGTGGAGAGGGCAGATGCGGGCAATATCCAAGACAGCGGCCTTTTTTAGCAGGGACGTGACCTGCATGCCGAACTTGCCCACAATGCCGATGTAGTACCGTCTTGCCTCGGTAAGCCACGGCTCATCGGTATCCAAAGCGCCAAACTTGCCAAAGGCGTCGGCGGAAAATAGGGTCTTGTCCTTGGCGTCGTAGGTCATCAGTACCTCGGGCCAGTGCACCATGGGGGCGGAAATAAAGGTCAGGGTGTGCTGGCCAAGAGACAGCGTGTCTCCATCGCGCTGGGGCTGATTGCGTCCGGCGTAGTCGGTGCCGTAAAAGTTTTTCATCATGTTCAGGGCCATAGCGGAGGCCACAACCACGGCCTGGGGATACGTTTCCATAAAGGCGGCAATGCTGCCGGAGTGATCTGGCTCCATGTGCTGTACCACCAGATAATCCGGTGTGCGGCCGGCCAGAACGGCCTTAAGGTTTTCTAGCCAGGCGGAGGTAAAGTGGGCGTCCACGGTGTCCATTACGGCAATTTTTTCATCCAAAATCACATAGGAATTGTAGGACATACCATTGGGGACGATATATTGCCCTTCAAACAGATCGATTTGGTGGTCGTTTACCCCAATGTAGCGAATATCCTTGGTTGTTGTCATGGCGTTCGCTCCTTTTCCATTGTACGCTGTCATTATATATCCAGGGCGACAAAAAGTCCACCGTTTGTTCTGAATTTCTCGCAAAAAAGCTTCCGGAGCAGATGAACCTGCTCCGGAAGCGATGGGATTATGATGTTGTAGCCGGGGCGGTCTGTTCTACCGTGGCAACGTTGTAGGCCGTTTGGGGGCCGGTAGAGGCGGACAGCCGGTCGACCAACCGAACAGACAGGAAAATGACCAGCGCCGCCGCCAGACAGATCCCCAAAATGCCCAGCAAAACCAGCAGGCTTTGGTTCATCTCCTTGCGCTGCAGGCGCTTGCGGTCATGAGACACCTTCCTCTGCTTGGGGGTAACGGCGTGGAGGCTCAGCTTGTCGTCGTTTTCCAAGTTGCCCTCCATGCGGATGGGAATGGGCGTGGTGTCCGCCGGAAAATCCCCGTGGCGGTACTTGCTGGTGGAGCTGTGGCGGTGGCCGCTGCGGCTGCTGCGGCTGTTGTGGCTGCTACGGCTGCTGCGACCGCTGTGGCTGCTGTGGTGATGATGCTTTTCTGCCATATCGTGGCCCCTTTCCTCTCCAAATTATCGTCATTATAGCAAAAAAGCAAGGATATTGCAATGAAAAAAATGGACGTTTTTCCGGCCTAAATAAAAATTTCCACCTGGATGTACTGCCGTCCCTTTCGGGAAACGCCGCCCAGCTGGGTGATTTGCCCCTTACCATGGCCCTGCAGGGAAAGAACGTCCCCCGGCTTTACCGGTGCGTCCACCCGCAGACAGGGCAGATGGTTGACGCTGGCGGCGCCGGCGCGGATCAAATCTGCGGCCTTGGCCCGGGAAAGATGGAACATGCCGGCCAAGGTGCTGTCTAGCCGGAGACTTTGCAGGGTAAAGCTTACCACCTGCCGCCGGCGCTTGGGCGGCTGCACCTGGGTAAGGGAGATGGCCTTGGCCGAAACGGTGACCCGGCCTACCCGTTCGATGCTCTGCAAGTGCTCTGCCACAGAGGGCAGACAAAATACGGTGGCCTGGGCGTCCTCCACCCAAATATCCCCCAGCCAAGGGCGTTGGATCCCCATGGCCAGCAAGGCGCCCAGATAATCCCGGTGGCCGGGCTGGCCGTAATGGGCGGTCAGCAGCAGGGCCGAGATCTGTTGCTGGGCGGGAAAATCCTCCGCCTCCCAGTAATCCGGCAGGAAAAAGAACGCCTTTCGCTCGCACTCCGGGTGGCCCCCATGGAGCAAATACCGGCAACCGGGCTGGGTTTTGGCCCAAGATAGGGCCTGGGCCTGCTCAGCCGGGGTCAAAAAGCCGGTGCCGGTAAGGAGATTTGCCCGCTGGCAGCGGGCGGATAGATCGGCCAATCGCCGGAGAAATCCATCTTGCTGCATTATGATCCTTCCTCTTTTGCGTGGATGTGTTCGCCAATGGTGGTGCCCGCCGGGCCGTTTGGCTGGTGAAGATAGGGCCGCAGCTCCTGCTCCACCTGCGCCAGCTCCCGGCCAAATTCCCGGGCCGATTGCCGGAGCATCCCTGTGCGAACAGCCGCCAACTGGATCAGCCCGTCGGAGGTGATCACCCGTACCCGCTGGCGTTTGTCCAAGCCGGTCACCAGCTGCTCAAGATATAGATCTGCCGTCTGGCCGGTTTTGGTGTATACCACCTGGATGTTGTGGTAGGTAAAGCGCTCCCCCGGATTGCCCGGGGCCTTGTAGCCGTCAAATACCAGGGTGGTTTGGCAGCTTTTGTAGGCGCTGTAGCTGCACAGCCAGCCCATCAGCACGTCTCTTGCCTGAGCCAGGTCCTCCTTGGCCAGGGCGTTAAGATCGTCTAAGGCGAAGATCAGGTTGTAGCCGTCCACCAAAAGAAGCTCCGGGCCTGTAGCTGCCGGAGCAGGCAGCTTTTGCGGGGCCAGGGTGGCTTTTCCCTGAGACCGTGCCTGGGGTGGCCGCTTTTCCGGGCCGAAGAGCTTGGCCAAAATGGCGTTTAGCTCCTGTTCGCTGATGGGCGTGGGCCGCCGGGAGGGAGCGGGCGCTGCCTTGGCCATGCAGCTTTCCAAATGCATGTGCCGGGGCACCTGATCCCATTTGACGGTAACCCCGCTGCCGTGGGAACAAAACACAGAATCCGCCGGGTTTTGGGCGTCCGTCTCCGGGTCGTAGGCGTAGCGGGATTGAACCTGGGCGGGATCTCGGCACAGGTCGTACCCGTCCGGCGTCAGGGTCAGCCGGCCTAAGCCTCTAGTGTATGCCGCTACCTCCTGGGCGTAGTCCATAAGGGAGGCCACCGGGCACCGGCCCTCCAGCAGGGTCATGGCCCCTAAAGGTTCCGGGGGAGACACCTCCCCCTGCCGGAGCTTGATGTCCGCTATGGCCCTGCCTACCTGGGCTGGAGGAACCTCCAGGCGAAAACGGTAGTATGGCTCCAAAAGCACCGTCTGGGCCTGCATCAGCCCTTGGCGCACCGCCCGATAGGTGGCCTGGCGAAAATCGCCGCCCTCGGTGTGCTTGGGGTGGGCCTTGCCGGAAACTAAGGTCAGCTTCATATCCGTAATGGGGCTGCCGGTAAGTACCCCGATGTGCTCTTTTTCTGCCAGATGGGTCAAAATCAGCCGCTGCCAGCTGCGATCCAGGCGATCCTCCGGACAGTCGGCGGCAAAAACCAGACCGCTGTTTCGGGGCAGCGGCTCCAGCAGCAGATGAACCTCGGCATAGTGCCGCAAAGGCTCATAATGGCCCACCCCCTCCACCGGGGCGGCAATGGTTTCCTTGTGCATTACCCGGCCTTGATCTAAACCGATGACCCACCCAAACCGCTGCTGTATCAGCGCCTTAAGGATCTCTGCCTGAACGGCGCCCATCAGGCCCACCTGCAGCTGCCGCAGGTGGCTGTCCCACCGCAGATGGAGCTGAGGCTCTTCCTCCTCCAACTGGCGGAGCTTGGGCAGGGCCTCCTGCACGGTGCAGCCTTGGGGCAGGGTGATGGCGTAGCAGAGCATGGGCGACAGTACCGGCGGTGTGGATAAAGCCTCCCGGCCAAGCCCCTGTCCGTTTTGGGTGCCGGTAAGATTGGGGATGGCGCAGACGCTTCCCGCCTCCAGCTGCTCCGGCGCAGTAAAGCGCTCCCCGGCGTAGACCCGCAGCTGGCTCACCTTTTCCTCTCCTGCCGGGGTGGCTAAGGTGTCCCGCACCCGAAGGATGCCGCCGGTAAGCTTTAGGTGGGTTAGCCGCTGACCCTTGCTATCGTGGGTGATCTTAAACACCTTGGCACCAAAGACATCCGGATATACCGGCGGCTGGGCGTATTGGGCTATGGCCTGTAAGAAGCTGTCCACCCCCTGCTGATGAAGGCCCGAGCCAAAATAGCAGGGAAAAATCTTCCGGCTGGCGATCAGCCCGGCCACCTCTTTTGGCTCCACCTGGCCGGTTTGTATATATTGTTCCAACAGATCCTCCCGGCACAGGGCTAGGGCCTCCTGCCGCTGAGACGCCGCTTGGGCACGAAAGTCGGTGCAGCCGGGATCCAGCTCCTGCTGGAGCTGGGCCATCAGGTCTTCGGGGGTATTTCTGGCCAGATCCATCTTGGTGATAAAGATAAACAGGGGGATCTGATAGAGCTTAAGCAGCTGCCAAAGGGTGTGGGTGTGGGCCTGCACCCCATCGGCGCCGCTGATGACCAAAATGCCGTAGTCCAGCACCTGGAGCACCCGCTCCATCTCGGGGGAAAAATCCACATGGCCGGGGGTGTCCAGCAAGGTGGCCTGAAGGGAGCCGATGGATAAGGGGGCCTGGCTGGAAAAAATGGTAATGCCCCGTTCCCGCTCCAGCTGATGGCTGTCCAGCAGGGTGCTGCCGTGATCTACCCGTCCGGGGGTCTTTCTTGCTCCGGCGGCATGAAGCATGGCCTCGGCCAGGGTAGTCTTGCCCGCATCCACATGGGCCAGCAAGCCCAAAACGATCTTGTTCACAGGGCCTCCCTCCTGAAACGGAAAATTTTCTTATACGGATTCTTCCTAGAACCTAACGGGTTGAGGTTTGAGGATAAGGTGATTTTGTCACAGTATAGCCAAAGGCAGCAAAAAAATCAAGGCCAGGCCCCATTGCTTTTTTGTAAATCTGTGGTATACTTTTCCCATAAGCTGGCGATGACCGGCGACAGTAAAGGAGGAACTTGCCCATGGGTATTGTGGTGATCGGCGCGGTTTTTGTAGACATCAAAGGCTTTCCCAGGGAGAATTATATCTCCGGGGGGCGAAACGTAGGACGTATCGAACAAATTCATGGGGGCGTAGGCCGCAACGTGGCAGAGGATATTGCCAATGTGGAGCTGCGCCCTGCTTTTGTCAGTCTGGTGGACGACACCGGCATTGGGGCGGATGTGCTGAAAAAGCTCAACAGTCATAAGGTCAATACCAGCTATATTCGTACGGTGCCCCAAGGCATGGGCACCTGGCTTGCCGTGTTTGACAATACCGGCGATGTGGTAGGCTCTATTTCCCAGCGGCCGGACATGACCCCTCTGGTGAAGCTGTTGGAGGAAGAAGGAGACGAAATTTTCAGCCAGGCTGACAGCATCGTCATCGAGATCGATCAGGATAAGGAGTTGGTCAAGCGTTCCTTCCGCCTGGCGGAAAAGTATCGTAAGCCAGTGTACGCGGTGGTGGCCAATATGTCCATAGCCGTCCAGCGCCGGGATTTTATCCGGCAAACCGATTGCTTCATCTGTAACCGCCAGGAGGCCGGCATCCTCTTTTCCGATGAATACGGCGGCAAGACCACGGATCAAATGCGCCGTATCCTGGAGGAAAAGGTGGTTCAGGCCCAGATCCCGGCCATGATCGTCACCTTGGGCGACCAGGGGGCCGTGTATGCCACCATGGGCGGAGAAAGCGGCTATTGCCCGGCCAAAAACGTCACCGTCCGGGATACCACCGGCGCCGGAGACGCCTTCTGCGCCGGAGCCGCCATTGGCCTGACCTATGGCAAGACCCTGGCTCAGGCTTGTGAGGTTGGCTCCCTTTTGGCGGCATCGGTAATTGTCACCGATGAAAATGTTTGTCCCCGCTTTTTGCCCAGCGAGTTGGGGCTGGATATTGCTGTGACAGACTAGATAAAAACCGGGACCCAAGCCGCTGCTTTGGCGGCTTGGGTCCCGGCTGCACCGGAGACGCTCAACTAGCCTGCTCCGGCTCGTTGGAGGGGACATCGGCGTAGTCCTTAAATTCTTCCTCAATGGCTTCCGCGTCTGGCGCTTCCGGAGCAATGGGGATATCGTCTTCGCCGGTTTCCTCGTAATAGATATCACAGCCCTGGGTTTTCAGGCTGTCAAACAGGGAACACAGCTTGTCCCGGAAAATAAACAGCACAGCTGCCACAGCCGCCAGGACGCCGATAATGGCTAAGATGGTGGTGATGGTATTTTTGTTGCGCATGATATGGCCTCCTTATCGCATGCTATGATTAGTATACCGCAAAATAGGGAATTTGACAACCGGTTTTCCAAATTATTCACATTGTTTCCTCTACCCAGGTAATAAAATCGGCCTTTCGCGGGGCGGCGGGCTTAGGTTCTTTGGCGGCATAGCCCAGGGCGCATTGGCCAACGCCAAGGTACGCTCCCTCCACGCCCCACTTTTTCAGCAGGGCTTTGCCCTCAGGGGAGGAGAAGGTCTCTCTGGCCCGATGGATCCAGCAGCTGCCTACGCCCAGACTGTGGGCGGCCAGCAGCATGTTGCCCAAAGCCAAGGAGCCGTCCTCCACGGCGGTAAAGCAATCCGCCTGGGCCAGCACCACGCATACCGCAGTGGCGCCGTAAAAGGGATGGGCGGCGGGGTTTCCCAAAATGGCGGCGTTCATGGCCTCCAGGGCGGCGATTTCTTTTTTGTCTGTAAGCATCACCAGCTTGGCGGATTGTCTGCCCATGCCGTTGGCGGCATAGGTGCCGGCAAGAAGGATCTGCTCCAGCTTTTCCCGCTCCACAGGGCGGTCAGTGAAGGCTTTGGTGCTGCGCCGGGAGATGATGGCGGCAATGATTTCGTTCATGGTTTGTTCCTCCTTATATTCCGACAAGGCCCTAGGCCTTGCCGCAGTTTGACAAATTGTCTCGTGGCGTTTGCGGCGCGCCCCGCCGCAAATAACGTAGGATCGGTTTCCCCCTGTGGGTGGGAGAAATCGCCTCTTGGCCTGCCGCAGCCTTTTGTTCCCAAAGGCGGGCCGCCGTTTTAGGCCGTCTCCGGCAATGGCCTAAGCCTAGCCGTTGGCTTTTTACGATGGCTTATACATACCCATACATCCCCCGCACGGAAACCTCCCCGGAGCCAATGGCCTCCCGGCGGCCGTCGGGATAGGCCACCAGCAGCCGGCCTTGGCCGTCAATATCCAAGGCCCGGGCAGGCAGCGCCTCGCCGTTTCTGAGGATCTGTACCTGCTGCCCCAGGGTGACGCAGCGGCGGCGGTATTCCTCCAGCCAGGGGGCGTCGGGCAGCGCCGCCAGCTGCTTGAGCAGCAGCCCGGCCAGAAGGCTGCGGTCAGGGATGATGCCGGTTTCTGAAAGGATCGACCCGGCGGTAGCCTGCAGCTCTGGGGGGAAGTCCTCCCGCGCTCTGGCGCAGTTGATGCCGATGCCCGCCACAGCGTAGGCAGGCTGCTCCTTGGCGTATCCCACCTCCACTAGGATGCCTGCCAGCTTTCGCCGGTTGAGCACCAGGTCGTTGACCCATTTGATGCCGGGGCTGCAGTTGCAGCTTTGCTCCAGTGCCCGGCAGGTGGCCACGCCTACCCGGCAGGTCAGGGACATTAAAAGCTCCAAGGAAGGACGAAGCACCACAGACAGGTATAGCCCCGCCCCTGCCGGGGAGGAAAAGCCCCGGCCCAGACGGCCCCTGCCGGCGGTCTGCCTGTCGGCAATGACCGAGGCGCCCTCCGGCGCACCTTGAGCGGCCAGTTCCTTGGCCAGACGGTTGGTGGAGTCGATGGTGGATAAAACGGTGATTCTGTCGGCCCAGGGATGGCCGGCCATGTGCCCGGCGATGGCCTGGGCGGAAAGCGACATCATAGAGATCGTCTCCTTTCCCTTTGGCGTTTGCGAACATGTTGGGGAAATCAAGGGGCCGTATCGGGGCGGAGAGCGGCAAGAAGAAAAAAATTTTTTTCTCCGGCCAAATGCGACGGAATTTTTGCCCCGGGGCTTGTATACTACAAGCGCAGCTTATCCAATGCGAGCGCACTTCATATCCCGGCATAAAGGCCTTTTGGCCCTTGTGCCAATCCCACAACCTGACTTTCCCTCTGCCCCAGGCAGGGGGAGCTTTTTTATTGTGGCTTGGGGGCGGGCTGCTTGGGGGCTTCCTTGGCGTATTGGTATAGGTTGCACTGGATCATGCCGTTGTAGAGCTTCCGGCGCTTGGCGGCGGGCTGGCCAAAGTAGTATTCAAACTCCGGCTCTGAGGAAATGATCAGCTTTTGCCAGCCGGGGGTGTGTTTTAGATGGCGGCCAAGCCGGCGGTATAGTTGCTGGGCGGAGCGTTGCTCCAGCATCCGCTGGCCGTAGGGCGGATTGGTCACTAGGGTACCGGCGCCGCCGGGCAACGGGGCCGTGGTGGCGTCCGCCTGGGCAAATTGGATGAGCGGGGCCACACCCGCTTTTTTGGCGTTGGAGCGGGCAATGGCCAGGCTTTCCGGGTCGATGTCCCCGCCGAAAATGTGGTAGCTGCCCCGAAACTCCTTGTCCAGGGCCTGGACGCGGGCTTGCCGCCAGTGCTCCTTGGCCACGCAGGCCCAGTTTTCCGCAGAAAAGCGGCGGTTTAGCCCTGGGGCGCGGTTGAGGGCGATTAGGGCCGCTTCAATGACAATGGTGCCGCTGCCGCAGAAGGGGTCGAAAAACATCTCCCTTCCCCGATACCGGCTTAAGGTGACCAGGCCGGCGGCCAGGGTCTCCCGCAGGGGGGCGGCGTTGCCTATGGCCCGGTAGCCCCGCTTGTGCAGGCCGGGGCCGGTGGTGTCCAAATAGATCTCTGCCATATCCTTCATGATGGCAAATTGCAGCTGATATAGGGCGCCGGACTCCGGCAGCCAGGATAGCCCGTAGCGCTTGCCCAGCCGGGCGGCTGCGGCTTTTTTGATGATGGCTTGACAGTCCGGCACGCTGTGGAGCTGGGAGCTGAGGCAGTGGCCCTTTACGGGAAACGCGCCGTCTTTGGGGATAAAGTCCTCCAAAGGCAAGGCCAATACGCCTTGATACAGCTGCTCAAAGCTCTTGGCGGGAAACCGGCCCAGCCGTAAAAGTACCCGTTCTCCCATGCGCAGGCCGATGTTGGCCTGGGCCATGGCGGTAAATCCGCCGGAAAACAGTACCCGGCCGTTTTCTGCCGCCACGGCGTCCATGTCCATGCGCCGCAGCTCATTGGACACTAAGCCCTCCAGTCCAAAAAGACAGGGGACGGAAAAAGTGAATGGTTCCATTAAGGCTCTCCTAAATTATGGTATGCTTCGATTATAGCCTGCCCGGGGAAAAATAGCAACCGTTTTTCTGGGGGAATCAAAGAGAAACCTTCACCGCCGGAAGCGGCGGGAGAAAAATCTGCCGATACAATTGAAATAAGCTTGCGTTTTCTGGAGCGTTTTGCTGCGATAAAACCAACGCTATAGGCTGGCATATGCCGCTATAAGATGCGTAAGGGGGAAGGACAATGAAAAGAGGGTTAGCAGCTTTATTGCTGGCGGCGGTTTTGCCGCTTTCCGCGCTGCCATTGAGCGTCCAGGCGATAACCGTCGGCAGCCCGAAGTATGGGAAGAATTACGCCACCAACGTGACGCTCAACGGCAACCAGGCCCACGACATCGTGGAAATCGCCAAGACCCAGAAGTACAAAGCCGGGACTATTTTGCCGGCACCTCCACCACAACCTTTGCCCCTGAGGGCAATGTGACCCGGGAGCAAATCGCCCCTCCATCCGCCACCCACCGCCGCCGGGAACATCCGGCGGTGGTGGGTGGTTGTGCAAAAAGCAGGAAAAATCCTCCGGCCATGGCTTGTACATTAAGAAGAAATTTGCTATAATAATCGGAAATAATATGTATGGATGTGTATTTGTGTGAGATATGGAACCTGGAATATACCGGAAGAGAACGAAGAGGCGACAAAAAAACTGATCCAAGGCGGCTATACCCCCTTGACCGCCCGGGTTCTGGCGGCACGAGGGTGCCAGGATGCGGCCCAGGCCCAGGCCTATCTGGACGCCCATGGGCCGCTGATCGACCCCATGGCCCTGGAGGATATGGCCCCCGCTTGCCGGCGAGTGCGGCAGGCGCTGGCGGAGGATCAGCTCATCGCCATTTACGGGGATTACGATGTGGACGGCATCACCTCCACCTGCCTGATGGTGGATTTCCTTCGCAGTCAGGGGGGCAGAGTCATCAGCTATATCCCCGCTCGGCTGGAGGAGGGCTATGGCCTGAACGAAGGAGCCATCCGCCTGCTCCACCAAAAGGGAGTGGCCCTGATCATCACTGTAGACTGCGGCATTACCGCCACCGAGGAGGCGGAGCTTTGCCGTAGGCTTGGCATGGATCTGATCATTACCGATCACCACCGGTGTAAGCAAACCCTACCCCAGGCGGTGGCGGTGATCGATCCCCACCGGCCGGACAGCACCTATCCCCATACCAACCTTTCCGGCGTGGGGGTGGCCTTTAAGCTGGCGGCGGCCATCTGCGGCCGCCAGCAGGAGCTGCTTGCCCAATACGCGGATTTGCTTTGCCTGGGGCTGATCGCGGATGTTATGCCCATGCAAGGGGAGGTGCGGGCTATGGTGGTGGCAGGGCTTCAGGCCATGGAAGCCCCCCAGCGCCCAGGGCTTGCCGCCCTGATGCGGGAGTGCGGCTGCTTGGGCAAGCCGGTAACCACCACCACTGTTGGCTATTTTTTGGCCCCCCGGATCAACGCTGCCGGACGAATGGGCCAAACCCAGTGCGCCTTGCAGCTGTTTTTGACCAAGGATCCGGACAAAGCCGCCCAGCTTGCGGCGGAGCTTTGCCGGATGAACCGGGAGCGGCAGGAAATTGAAGGGCAGATCTATGCCGAGGCCCACAAGATGCTGGAGCCGTGGAATCAGCCCCAGGCCATCGTCCTGGCGGGAGAGGGCTGGCACCAGGGCGTGGTGGGGATCGTGGCCTCTCGGCTAAGCGAGGAATATAGCTGCCCTACGTTTTTGATTTGTATGAGCGGGGATAAGGGAAAGGCCTCCTCCCGCAGCTTTGGGGGCTTTGATTTGTTTCAGTCCTTGTCCAAGCTGTCCCCTTTGTTGGAAAGCTATGGTGGCCATGAACTTGCCGCCGGATTTACCATTGCCCGGGAGAATGTCCCCGCCTTTCAGCGGGAAATGGTACGTCTGGCTCAAGCCCATAGGGGCACTTCTGCCAAGCCGCCATTGGCGGTGGACTGCCGGGTGGCCCCCGGCTTGCTGACCGTGACCAATGTAGAGGGCCTTGGCCAGCTGGAGCCTTGCGGCAGCGGTTGCCCTACCCCGGTGATGGTGGTGGAAAACCTGACGGTGGAGCATCTTGCCGAGGTAGGCGGCGGCAAGCATCTGCGCTTGCGGCTGCGCTATGGCTCCCGGCCGGGAGAGGTGCTCAGCGCCATCTATTTTTCTCACAATGCCAAGCAGGCGGGGGTAAGCTTGGGCCAGCAGGTGGATATTGCCTTTACCCCGCAAATCAACGAATACCGGGGCGCTCGCTCGGTGTCCCTCAACGTGGCGGATATCCGCCCCTGGCGGCCCTATCGCCGGCAGGAGGAACGGGAGCAGGCCCTATACCGGCGGTATGTGGGGGGCCGGCTTTCCCCCACCGAGGCGGAACATTTGCTGCCCAGCCGTAAGGAGTTTGTGGCGGTGTGGCGGTATCTAACGGCCAACTGCCAGGAATATACATTAGAGGAAGACATTTTTTCCCTGGGCTATCGGATCATCCAGGCCACCGGAGCGCCCATTCCCCTGAGCCGGACAAAAATTTGCCTGGATGTGTTTGCCGAGCAGGGCCTAATCGACCTGCAAAGCCAAGACACCTATCACTACACCATTTCCATTTATCACGACGGCCGGCGGGCGGATCTAAACAGCAGCTCCATTTTGTGCCGTCTGCGCAGCGAAGCGGGAGGAAAGTAAGCCATGGAAACCTTTCAACAACGGTATGACGCCATGGTGGCGGCCATCCGAAAGCACACCCCCAACGCCAATATGCCCCTGATCGACCAGGCGGTGCAGTACGCGGCCCAAAAGCACGCGGCCCAAAAGCGAAAGGACGGCTCTCCCTATATCATCCATCCCTTGGCCGTGGCCCAGATCGTGGCGGAGATCGGCCTGGATACCGACGCCATTTTGGGCGCCCTGCTTCACGACTGTATCGAGGATACCGACGCGTCCTTCAACGATATTGCCCGTCAGTTCGGCCAAACCGTGGCGGAGCTGGTGGAGGGCGTGACCAAGCTCACAAGAGTGGAGTATTCCACCCGGGAAGAGCAGCAGGTGGAAAACCTGCGGAAGATGTTTATGGCCATGTCTAAGGATATCCGGGTGGTGCTGATCAAAATTTGCGACCGGCTCCATAACACCCGCACCATGGAATATCAGACCCGGGAAAAGCAGGTGTCCAAATCCATGGAAACCATGGATATCTACGCCCCCCTGGCCCACCGTCTGGGCATGCAGAAGATCAAGTGGGAGCTGGAGGACACCAGCCTGCGGTATCTGGACCCGGATGGGTATGACAACATCATGGCCTACCTGGAGGAGCATAAGGACACCGTCAACGCCTTTATGGAAAATATCCAAGAAAAAATCCGTCAGCGCATGTCCGCCGTGGGCATTTCCTGTAAGATCTATGGCCGGGTCAAGCATGTGTATTCCATCTACCGCAAAATGAAGGCCCAAAATAAGACCCTGGAGGAGATGTACGATCTTTACGCCTTCCGGGTGATTGTGGATACCATACCCGACTGTTATAATGTCCTTGGTCATATCCATGAAATGTTCAACCTGGTGCCGGGCCGGTTCAAGGACTATATCTCCACCCCCAAGCCCAACATGTACCAAAGCTTGCATACCACCGTCATCGGCAGTGAAGGCGTGCCCTTTGAGGTGCAGATCCGCACGCTGGAAATGCACGAAACGGCGGAGTATGGCGTTGCGGCCCACTGGAAGTATAAGCAGGGGGTGGAAACCGGCAATGAAAAGGAATTTGAGTGGGTGCGCCGGCTGCTGGAAAACCAGCAGGAAACCGACGCTGAGGATTATATCCACTCCCTAAAGGTGGATATGTTCAACGATGAGGTGTTTGTCTTTACCCCCCGGGGCAAGGTGGTGTCTCTGCCTGCCGGGTCTACGCCCATCGATTTTGCCTATGCCATCCATTCCGGCGTGGGCAACACCATGGTAGGGGCCAAGGTCAATAACCGGATTGCCAGCTATGATCTGGCCTTGAAAAACGGGGATATTGTGGAGATCCTGACCTCCAAATCCGCCAGAGGCCCCTCTCGGGATTGGCTCAACATCTGTAAAAGCAACCAGGCCCGCTCAAAAATCAAACAGTGGTTTAAGCGGGAAAAGCGGGAGGAAAATATCCAGCGGGGCAAGGCCAGCTTTGAAGGAGAGCTGCGCCGGCTGAATCTGTCGCCCAGTCTGCTGCAGGAGGAAGAGCTGCAAAGCCTGCTTTTGCGGAAGGTGTCCTTTGAATCCTTGGACGATATGTACGCCGCCATTGGCTATGGCGGCATGACCGCCGTAAAGGCCATCGGCAAGGTCAGAGACGACCTGATCAAAGCCGGCCGGGCGGCGGCTCCCGCCAAGGAGTCGGCAAAGCAGGCGGCCCGGATCGCTCCGGTGTATCGCAGCCGCCATAAGGATTCCGGCGTTATTGTGGAGGATATCGACTCTTGCATGATTAAGTTCTCCCGGTGCTGCACCCCGGTGCCTGGAGATGATATCGTAGGCTTTATCACCAAGGGCTACGGCGTGTCCATCCACCGCAGAGACTGTCCCAACGCCAAGGGGGCGTCCCAGCCGGAGCAGGCGGGCCGCTGGGTGATGGTAACCTGGTGCGCCGACGAGGATAAGCCCTTCTCCACCACCCTGGAGGTGCGGGCCAATGACCGCAACGGCCTTCTTTTGGATGTGGCCGCAGCCATGACCTCCATGCAGCTGCGGATACGGGAAATTTCCGGCAAGGATCTGCCGGAGGGCAAAAGCCAGATCACCGTGACCTTTGAGGTCAGAAGCCTGGCGGAGCTAACCAATGTCAGCAACCGTATCCGCAGCATCGAAGGCGTGACGGACGTCCGCCGGGGGCAAAACTGATGCGGGCGGTGGTGACCAGGGTGTCCCAGGCCAGCGTGTCCATCGGCGGCCAGTGCCGCGGGCAGATCGGCCAAGGCCTGCTGATCCTTTTGGGCATCGGCCCGGAGGACACCCAGGCCCAGGCGGCCCAGCTGGCAAAGAAGATTTTGGGCCTGCGGATCTTTTCCGACGACCAGGGAAAGATGAACCGCAGCCTTTCCGATGTAGGGGGCCAGGTGCTGGTGGTGAGCCAGTTTACCCTGTATGGCTCTGTCCGCAAGGGAAACCGTCCTAGCTTTGTAGGAGCGGCAGATCCCCAACTGGCCCAGCCGCTGTATGAGGACTTTTTGGCCCAATGCGCCCAGCTGGGCCATCCCACAGCCCACGGGGAGTTTGGGGCGGATATGCAGGTGGCCTCCGTCAACGACGGCCCGGTGACCCTGCTCATCGATACCGACCAGTTGGCCCCCGCCCACAGGCCGTAGGAAGGCCCCGGGGGCGATGCAAAAGGAGAATGACCATGAATACCCTTGTTTTGGGCCTATATGAAACCAATTGCTATATATTGCAGCAAGACGGCACGGCGGTGATCATCGATCCCGGCTATGACGACCCTCGGATCCTTGCCGCCCTGGCGCCTCAGTCCAAGCTTGCCGCGGTGCTGCTGACCCATGGCCATTTTGACCATGTTGGCGGCGTGGCCGCCCTGCGCAAGGCCACCGGCTGCCCGGTGTATATCCACCAAGCTGACCTGGCCTTGCCGGAGGATCTTAGCCCTCCCTTTCCCTATACCCATACCTATGATGAGGGGGATCGTTTAAGCTTTGGGCCGTTTGCTTTCCGGGTGCTGCACACCCCGGGCCATAGTCCCGGCAGCGTGTGCCTGTGTCAGGATAAGCGCCTGTTTTGCGGGGATACCCTGTTTACCGGCAGCTGCGGGCGCACCGATCTGGCGGGGGGCAGCTATGCTGAGCTCCGCCGCTCCCTTGCCCGGCTGTACGACCTGGAGGGGGAATACCAAGTGCTGCCTGGCCACGGCCCGGCCTCTACCTTGGAAAACCAGCGGCAGACCAATCCCTACCTGCAAATGGCCGCCGGACAAGGCCGGAGGCGGTGAAATGAAGCTGTATCTTTCCGGCCATGAGGATCGCTATGCCCTAGAGCAGCTGCAGCTTTCCCTGTTTCCTCAAGAGCCGATGGAATATACCACCCAGCCCTTTTCCGGCGATGGGGCTGTGTCCGCCCTTCACCGGGGCAAAACCTGGCTGACCGCCACTGCCTGCATCACCTATGGGGGCAAGACCCACCGGGCCAGCCGCCGTCTGGCGGTGGAGAAGGAGACCCATAGCCTGCGGCGGCGGGTTTTGCAGCAAAGCTATTATCTGGCGGCGCTGCCCTTTCTGGCCCAGCCGCCGGCCTGGGGGGCGCTGGCCGGCGTGCGGCCCACCAAGCTGACCACCCGCTGCCTGCTGGCGGGAGACTCCCCCGCATCCGCCGCCAGGCGGATGGAAACCGCCTATTATGTCTCGCCCCAGCGCAGCCGCCTTTGTGTGGATGCGTCCCTTGCCACCGTGGCGGCTATGGAAAAGCTGGGGAAGGATGACGTGTCGTTGTATGTGGGCATCCCCTTTTGCCCTACCCGGTGCCGGTATTGCTCCTTTGTCAGCCAAAAGGCAGGCGACGCCCAGCGCCTGCTTGCGCCGTTTTTCGACTGCCTTTTGCAGGAGGTGGCCTATGCCGGAGACCGGCTTGCCCAAACCGGCTGCCAGGTGCGGACGGTGTATATTGGCGGCGGCACGCCCACCACCTTGTCTGCCGGCCAGCTGGAACGGCTCATGGCCCAGATTGCCAAGCATTTTCCCCTGGACAGACTGATAGAATATACGGTGGAGGCGGGCAGGCCCGATACCCTCAGCCCGGAAAAGCTCCAAGCCCTCCGCCAAGGGGGCGCTACCCGGGTGAGCATTAACCCCCAAACCTTAGATGACCGGATCCTTGCGGCCATGGGCCGGGAGCATACGGCGGAGCAGACCCTTACGGCCTACCGCTGGGCGGTGGAGGCTGGGTTTACCAGCATCAACATGGACCTGATCGCCGGCCTGCCGGGGGACACGGTGGAGGGCTTTGCCCGATCCTTAGCGGGCCTTCTTGCCCTGGGGCCAAGCAATATTACCGTCCATACCCTGGCGCTGAAAAAGGGAGCGGCCCTTTTTGCCGATCCTAAGGGCCTGCTGACCCCTGAGCAGGTGGAGCGGATCCTTTCTAACGCCGCCGAGGCCTTGACCGGCAAGGGCTACCGGCCCTATTATCTTTACCGGCAAAAATATATGTCCGGCAGCTTTGAAAACATCGGCTGGTGCCGTCAGGGGGATATGGGCCTGTATAATATCTACATGATGGAGGAGCTGCACCATATCCTTGCCCTGGGGGGAGGGGGCATGAGCAAGCTCATGCTTCCCGGCGGCAAGCTGGAGCGGTTTCATAACCCCAAATTTCCCCAACAATACATTGACCGGTTTGACGGTGTCTTGGCCCAAAAGGATCAGTTTTTTGCCCGTCTGGCCCAAGAGAAAAAGGAGGCTGTATCGGGATGAACTTGTCCCTGGAAACCATCAACCAGGCCCTGGGCCAAGATGCCCAAGGCTATATCGCCCAGTGTGACGATCAGTATACCCAGCGTATAGAGCAGGGGGCGGAGCGGGTGCTGGCCCGGCTGAGCCAAAGCCGGGTGATTTTGCTGGCAGGCCCTTCCTCCTCCGGAAAAACCACCACGGCCAACCGGCTGCGCCAGGCTATGGAGCGCCGTGGCGTCCATTGCCACATGGTGTCGTTGGATGACTATTACCACAGCAAGCGGGAGCCGGAGTATCCCAAGCTGCCCAACGGGGAGCCGGATCTGGAAACGCCCTTGGCCTTGCACACGGAAATCATCCGCCAGCACCTGACCATGCTGGATCGGGGCGAGGAAATTCTTGTGCCCCACTTTGACTTTAAGCAGCAGCGGCAGATCCCGGAGCTGGCCCAGCCCTTGCGCCTGGGGCCAAACGAGGCGGTAATCTTTGAGGGCATCCATGGCCTAAACCCGCTGCTGACCCAGCACCATCCCCAGGCTACACGGCTGTATCTGTCTACGGAAACCACCATAAGCGCCCATGGCCAACCCTTGTTTTTCCCCATGTGGATGCGGTTTTTGCGCCGTCTGGTGCGGGATTTTTACCACCGGGGCTGCGACGCCCAGGAGACGCTTACGCTGTGGAAAAACGTGCAAAACGGAGAACAGCTGTATATTCTGCCCTATAAGGATTCCGCCCATGTGGCCATTGACACAGCTCATGGCTATGAGGTCAGCTGTCTTGGCCCCTTGGCGGCGACTATGCTGGCAGCGGTGGAGCACAATCCCCAGCCGGCCCTTACCCAGGGCGTGCTTGCGGCAATGCCCCAGTTTGTGCCGCTGGATTGGCATACCCTGTCCCGGCACAGCCTGCTGCGGGAAGAATTTTTACCGGAGGATTGAACCTATGGATACGCTCTTTGCCCATAGCACGGCGGTGACGATGGATGAATCCCTGCATGTGTATTACGATTGCTTTGTGGGGGTTACCGATGGGAAAATTTCCTATATCTCCCCCAAAGCGCCGGAGGAAAGGCCCCGGCAGATCGTAAACGGCCAGGGCATGCTGCTGATGCCCGGCCTGATCAATTGCCACACCCACCTGCCCCTGTCCTTGCTGCGGGGCTTTGGGCCGGAGGGCAGCCGGAAAACCCGGCTGGAGGGGGTGCTCTTTCCCCGGGAGGATAAGTTCGATGGCCGGGCCGTAAAGGCGGCGGCGCTGCTGTCCCTGGCCGAGTGCATCCGCTTTGGCGTTACCTCCGTGTCGAATATGTATGGCTTTGGGGAGGAAATTGCCCAGGCTGTGGCCCAAAGCGGCATCAAGGCAAATCTTGCCGGCAACAGCGTGCTGTTTTCGCCGGATTTTGATGTGGAAACCCACCCGGCCTGTCAGGAGCTGTTTGCCCTGAAGGAAAAATGGCATGGCTATGACCATGGCCGCATCCTGATCGAAGCGGGCATTGGCGGGGAGTATAGCTCCGATCACCGGCTGTGGGAGGCCATGAGCGAATACGCCCTAAACGAGGGGCTGGGCCTGCAGGTGCATCTGTCCCAAACCCGGCAGGAAAATGATGCTTGTGACAGCCGTCACGGGCTGACCCCCGCCCAGGTGCTGGATTGCCACAATGTGTTTCTCCCCCGGGCCACAGCGGCCCACTGCACCTGGCTGACGCCCCAGGACATGGCCCTTTTGGCCAAAAGGAAGGTCAGCGCCGTCCACTGCCCGGTGTCGAACCTAAAGCAGGCGGAGGGCTGCGCCGATGTGCTGGCCATGGTCAAGGCGGGAATGAATGTGGCCTTGGGCACCAATTCCGCCGCCGCCAACAATACCATGGACTTGTTTGAAGAAATGAAAGCCGCCGCCCTGATGGCCAAGGCCAAAACCGGGGATCCTGGGGCCTTGCCCCCTTCGGCGGCGGTGATGATGGCCACCGTCTGCGGCGCCAAAGCCCAAGGGCGGCAAAGCCGGTGCGGCATGATTAAGCTGGGCATGGACGCGGATCTCATCTTGCTGGATTTTACCGCGCCCCACCTGATCCCTTGCCACGATGTGTATTCCCAGCTGGTCTATGCCGCCTCCGGCCATGATGTGATGATGACCATGGTTCAGGGCAAGATGCTTTATGCCGGCGGAAAATATTTCACCATCGACCTTGACGCCGTGGTGCGGGAGCTGACAGACCACGCCATGCCCACGGTGTTTGCCCCGGACGAACCTGTCCAAAGGGAGGAATGAATGTGAAGAATCAAAAGCAAACCTTTTTGGGCGGAGCGGTGGTGCTGGCCCTGTCTACCGCTGTGGTAAAGATCATCGGGGCGCTGTATAAGCTGCCACTGATGACGGTTATCGGCGATGAGGGCTACGGCTATTTTACTACCGCCTATGATATATACTCTGTGCTGCTGATGATCTCTACCACCGGCCTGCCGGTGGCCATGTCCCGAATGATCTCCGAGGCCAAGACCCTGGGCCGCAACAACCAGATCCGCCGGGTGTACCGTACATCCATGTTTGTGTTCTTGAGCCTGGGCGTTGTGGGCGCGGGAGGGATGTTCTTCCTCTGCCGGTGGCTGGCAGGAGAGGTGATGCACCAAAGCGAGGCATGGTTTGCCGTGGCCTGCCTGGCGCCGGCGGTGCTGTTTATCGGCATCATATCCGCCTACCGGGGCTATTTCCAGGGCCAGGGCAATATGAAGCCCACCTCCATTTCTCAGGTGTTTGAGGCGCTGTGTAAGCTCTTGATCGGACTAGCCCTGGCAATGTTCCTGAAAAAGAAAACGGGCAATTTGGAATACGCCGCTGGCGGCGCCATCCTAGGCGTGACCTTGGGCACCGTGGTGGGCACCATCTACCTGGCGGCCTGCCACCGCCGGGCCGCCGCCGCCCTAAGGGATGAGCCGATCCGGGATGCCACCGTGTATTCCTACCGGCACACCGCCAAGGTGCTGCTGGCTATCGCCATTCCCATCACCCTGGGCTCTGCCGGGCTGCAGCTCATCAATCTCTTCGACTCCGCTACCGTTATGGCCAGGCTTAAGGGCGCTGCCGGCTTTACCACCGACCAGGCCAACCTGGCCAAGGGCATTTATAATGTCTGCCAAACCATCTTTAACCTGCCCTGCGCCTTTATTACCCCCCTTACGGTGAGCATCATCCCCGCCATTACCGAGCATTTGACCCTGCAAAACCACCGGGGCGCCCGAATGGTAGGAGAATCGGCCATACGGGTTATGGCCTTGATCGCCCTACCCTGCTCTGTGGGCTTGGCGGTGCTGTCTTCCCCCGTTTTGCAGCTGCTCCGGGGCTATACCGGGGCCAACCTGGCCACCGGCGCTACATTGCTGTCCATCTTGGGCCTGGCGGTGTTCTTTAACTCCATCGTGCTGGTGCTCAACGCCATTATGCAGGCCCATGGTCATGTGTTTCTCCCGGTGATCAATATGATCGCCGGCGGCATCGTAAAAATTTTGGTCAATTTCTTCCTGGTGGGCACCCCCAGCATCAATATTATCGGCGCTCCTGTGGGAACGGTGGTGTGCTATATCACCATCACCGCCTTGAATGTGTTTGCCATCAAACGGGTGCTGCGTAAGCCGCCCCGGCTGCTGGGCATTATCCTTAAACCGCTGCTTGCCGCGCTGATCATGGGCGTGGTGGCCTTTGGCGTCAACCGCCTGCTGCTGTCTTTGGGCATGGGCGCTCTTGTTTGCTGCGTAGGTTCTATCGGCGTAGCGGGGATCGTGTACCTGGCGCTGGTGTATGTGCTGAAAATCATCACCCTGGAAGACTGCAGTTTGTTGCCCAAAGGCGATAAAATTGCAAAATTCCTGCGAATTCACTGATTTTTCCCCAAATTTCCCCCTTCTCCCCTTGCACATGAGGTAAAAGTATGATAGATTATATAGAGAAGCCCCGCTACACCGTGGAAGATCTCCTGGCCCTTGTGGCCGCTTTGCGTAGCCCCGGGGGCTGTCCTTGGGATGGAGCGCAAACCCACCAGTCCATCCGCCGCAATTTGCTGGAGGAAGCCTATGAGGTCTGCGAGGCCATCGACCAGCAGTCTCCCGCCCACCTGCAGGAGGAGTTGGGCGACCTGCTGCTTCAGGTGGTGTTTCATATCTGCCTTGCCCAAGAAGAAGGCGCCTTTACCTTGGAGGACGTGACCACCGCCATCTGCCAAAAGCTGATCGACCGGCACCCCCACTTGTTTGGCCGAAGCGCCGGCCCCGGAGACTGGGAGGCCCTTAAGCAGGCCCAGCGGGGGAACCAAACCACCACCCAGGCCATGGAGCAGGTGTGCCGGGCGCTGCCGGGCCTTTGGCGGGCGGAAAAGCTGCTGGGCAAAGCGGAAAAGGCAGGGTATGATGTGACAAACTATGGGGAATGCTTATGGCAGAAGCCCCCAGCCCTGGATACCTTCCCAGAAGGCCAGCGGGAGCAAGCCTTGGGCCGACTGCTGTTTGCCGCCGTCTTGGCGGCCCGGCGCTTTGGGATCGACCCGGAGCGGGCCATCCAAGGGGCCTGCGAAGATTTTCTGGCCCAATTTTCCTCCTGGGAGACACAAACCACCGCACTTGCGGATAAAAAAGAAAGAGGTATATTACCATGAACAAAACCGAACTGATCCAAGCCATCGCTGCCAAAAGCGAACTGACCAAGAAAGACGCGGAAAAGGCTCTTGCCGCCACGCTGGATACCATCACCCAGGCCATGGCCCAGGGCGACAAGGTGCAGCTGGTTGGCTTTGGCACCTTTGAAACAAAGGCGCGGGAGGCGCGCATGGGCCGCAATCCCAGAACCAACGAGTCCATTGAGATCCCCGCTTCCACCGCCCCTGTGTTCAAGGCCGGCAAGGCCCTGAAGGATGCGGTAAACAAGTAAATGGCCAATTTTTCGGGCGCGCCGCAAAGCACTGGTTTTGCTGCGCGCCCGAAGCAAACCGGAACCATCCCCATAGGAGCGGCAGGCCGGGGTGCGGCTGCGCGTTTCGCTGCCCCTGGTAAAGCGCGGCTTTGCTCCTTGTCCTTTCTAGAAAATGGATGGGGAAGATACGCCGTCCCTTTGCGCCGCCGGCACAAAGGCCATCTTATATAGGTTCACCGCGGCGGGAGGATCCAAAATCATTGCCATTGCCCCTTGCGCCGGGGTAAAGCGCGCCCCAAAGGGAAAAGCGGCGGCCTGTTTGCGCCGCCGGCAGCCTACGCTTACCGTACATAAGGAGAAAATCCATGGAAGATGTTTCCTTTAACGATCATGAGGGCCATCGAAGCCGGTTGCTGGAAAACTATTGCCAGACTGGGTTGGATGGCTTTTCTGACGTCCAGGCCCTGGAAATGCTGTTGTCCTTTGCCATTCCTCGGAAGGATACCAACGCCCTGGCCCATCAGCTGCTGCGCCAATTTGGCCGGTTAAACGATGTGCTGGAAGCGCCCATTGACTGGCTCACCCAGGTGCCGGGCATGACCCGCCGGGCGGCGGTGCTGGTGCATTTGCAGCTGCGGCTTTGGATGCGGTACGACATCGTCCGCCAGCGTTCGGTGAAGATTTTACCTACCACTGAGGCCTGCGGCAAATATCTGCTGCCCTTTTTCCGGGACGCCCGGGAGGAACAGGCCTGGCTGCTGTGTCTGGATGGGAAATGTAAGGTGCTCACCTGCCGTCAAATTGGCCGTGGCTCCCTCAACTCCGCCAATGTGCCCATCCGCCGGGTGGTGGAAACGGTGCTGGCCTTTAATGCCACCGCCGCGGTTATGGCCCATAACCATACCTCCGGCATTGCGCTGCCCTCTCAGGCGGATATTGAGGCCACCACCCGTATCCGGGAGGCCCTGAGCTGCGTGGATGTGTATTTGGTAGACCATGTGGTAGTGGCCGACGACGACTTTGTTTCCATGCGGGCCAGCAATTTGATGTGACC
>CAYVWG010000015.1:0-27309 GCA_964455425.1 uncultured Oscillospiraceae bacterium
AAGGAGGCCCAGCAGCAGGGCAAAGTCCATGCCAAACGCCCCCCGTTTTCGGTAAAGGAAACAGGGACGTTTGGGACTGTTGGTGTTGGCGCAGAGCGGCGGCAATCTCTTCGGGAAGGCCCATTCTTTTTAGCGGAGTGTGACGAAGAAACAGTTTCCGGAAGTTTTCCGTCAGGTTTTTCTCCACCGCGTCTGTGGCGGTCATTCCGGGGAGAACGGCATTGCAGCGGATCTGATGTTTCGCCTCGTGTACAGCAATCAGCTTTGTCAGATAGTTGATCGCCGCTTTGCTTGTGCCATAGGCTACCTGGGAAATGTCAGGAACGGATCCACCTATGGATGAGATTTAATGATGCTTCCGCCGCCTTGGGCGGACATGTGCTTCACCCGGCAGCCTTGGGCGTTGAGTTTGTCCGCCTCTGCTTTGGCCCGTTCAGGATTTCTGGCAGCCATATATACCATAGCGCCTTCTTTCACGCATGCCTTTACCGTGTCCAAGCCGATGCCTCTGGTGGATGCCGTGATCAGAAGGATCTTATCCTTTAATCCGACAAATAACTCTTTTTTTATGAATTTTGGGAAGCATGAACACGAGAGCAATGCCTGCGGCAACGCAAAGAAGCTCTGCTGTTGCTGGAGTGCCGATGGCGCTGACCGCTGAGGCAGACGCCTCCGCTCTGTTGGCGGTACTTCTTGTGATTTGATTGGTAAACATAGGCACAAAGACCGCAACGCCAAACGGCGCGGCAAGATCACGAAACAGACCGTAGGTTCCCGTCCCGATGCCTGCCTATTCAGAAGTTTTCGCTTGGAGCTGGTTTTGCTGTGGCTGATGAAGCAGGCAAAGAAAACAACGACGGAAGTCCCACGCATACCCAGATCATGGATTGCCATCCATAGGCGTCTATCATCAGCCCGCCAAGAGTGGAGCCAAAGATCACGGAGGCACTGGAGATCAACATATACAGGGAAAACCCCTTTGTCGCCGCTTTGGGCGGAAACTCTGTGACGATATAGGCCAAAACGACCGGGGCAGTTGCGGCGGTTCTAACGCCTACGATGAAACGGGCGGCCATAATAAACAGCAAGGATGTTGCCAGAGCGGTATCAGTCAACACAGGAAAGGGTGTTGTTGTTCACTACACCCCTTCCACAAGTGCCCTTTAAGAAATAAATGACGAGTGTTCTTACGGCTTTTCAAATGCTATAAGAACACTCGCCATGGTGCGAGAGATGGGACTTGAACCCACACGTCTATGGTTGGACACAGGCACCTCAAGCCTGCCTGTCTGCCTATTCCAGCACTCTCGCAACGATTGAATTCCTAAGTATTATATAGACCTTTTCACAATTTGTCAACCACTTTTATCATTTTCTCCAGGCGAATTTTGTAGGTGTTACAATGATCATTATCAAACCTACAAGCCCTTTCGACGTGCCAGTTTATCTACCGTTTAACGTTTCCGAGCTTCTTGTGTTATTCTGTTCATGAGAAGTCTCCTCTCTGTGCCTGGTGGTTTGTGGTGAATTCACTGTACCACATTGAGGTTGACTTCTCATTTTCTTTAGTTTCCATCATTTTAGCACATACAGAATTGACAATTTTGTGCAGGGAGTTTTGCCGAACTTCTGGGAAAAAAACCGGGCGAATGTATTGACTTTGCGGCGGTTTTCTTTATAATTAATGAAGACTGTATCCCCCAAAAGGGTGCGTCATTATTTTTCCAGTACAGTATTTAGGAGTGGACGATATGTATCAAATCCTTCACAAAAAATGTTTGAACCCTAACGTTACCCGCATGGATATCTTGGCACCTTTGGTGGCAAACAAGGCAAAGCCCGGCCAATTTATTATCCTTCGGGTGGATGGAGAGGGCGAGCGTATCCCGCTTACCGTTGCCGGATGCAATAAGGAAGAGGGCACGGTATCCATCATCTTCCAGATCGTTGGCGGCACCACGGAGCTGCTCAATCATAAGCAAGAGGGAGAATATATCCAGGACTTTGTAGGCCCGCTGGGCGTACCTACCCATACCGATGGCATTCATAAGGTGTGCGTGGTAGGCGGCGGCGTGGGCTGCGCCATCGCTCTGCCGGTGGCCCAGGAATTCCACCGCCTGGGAGCGGAGGTTACCAGCATTGTGGGCTTCCGCAGCAAGGATCTGCTGATTTTGGAGGAGGAGTTTTCCGCCTGTTCCGATCATTTTGTAGTTATGACCGACGATGGCTCCTATGGCCGCCATGGCAATGTGACCGTTGCCCTAAAGGAAATGCTGGAGGCCGGAGAAAAATTTGACGAGATCATCACCATCGGCCCCCTGATCATGATGAAATTTGTGGTGGCTACGGCCAAGCCCTTTGCTGTGCCGGTGACGGTGTCGATGAACCCCATCATGATCGATGGCACGGGCATGTGCGGCGGTTGCCGGCTGACCTTGCGCCAAGACGGCAAAACGGTGACCAAATTTGCCTGTGTAGATGGCCCGGATTTTAACGGCTATGAGGTTGATTTTGACGAGGCAATGTCTCGGGGAAGAATGTATGCAGACTTTGAACGGCATGCCTATGACAAGGCATGTAACCTGTTCAAAAAAGCGTAAGGAGGGGTAAACCATGGCGATTGTACCCAACAAACACGAAATGCCCACCCAGGCCCCGGAAGTACGGGTCAGAAATTTCAAAGAGGTAGCCTTGGGCTATACCCCGGAAATTGCCGTAGAGGAAGCCGCACGCTGCCTCAACTGCAAAAACCAGCCCTGTGTTCAGGGCTGTCCGGTAAACATCCATATTCCTGATTTTATTTCCCATGTCAAGGAAAAGGACTTTGAGGGCGCCTATCAGGTGATCTCCCAGTCTTCCTCCTTGCCGGCGGTTTGCGGACGGGTCTGTCCCCAGGAAACCCAGTGCGAAAGCAAGTGCACCTTGGGTATCCGCTTCCAGCCGGTAGGCATTGGTCGGCTGGAGCGGTTTGTGGCCGACTGGCACAATGCCAATGTTACCGCCGCCCCCGCCGCGCCGGAAAGCAACGGCCACAAGGTGGCTGTGGTAGGCTCCGGCCCTTCCGGTCTGACCTGCGCCGGCGATTTGGCCAAGAAAGGCTATAAGGTTACCGTGTTTGAGGCCCTGCACACCGCCGGCGGCGTTCTGGTTTACGGTATTCCAGAGTTCCGTCTGCCGAAATCCATTGTGGCCAAGGAGGTAGATACCTTAAAGGCCCTGGGCGTGGATGTAGAACCCAATGTGGTTATCGGTAAGACGCTGACTATCGATGAGCTGCTGGAGGACGGCTATGAGGCCGTGTTTGTCGGCTCCGGCGCCGGCTTGCCCAACTTTATGGGGATTCCTGGCGAGTCTCTCAAGGGCGTGTATTCGGCCAACGAGTTTTTGACCCGCAGCAACCTGATGAAGGCCTATAAGGACGATCCCTATACTCCCATTATGAAGGGCGGCAAGGTGGCTGTGGTCGGCGGCGGCAACGTGGCCATGGACGCGGCAAGAACTGCCCTGCGTCTGGGCGCGGAGAAGGTGTACATTGTCTACCGCCGGTCTATGGAGGAGCTTCCCGCCCGGCGGGAAGAGGTGGAGCATGCCCAGGAAGAGGGCATCGATTTCCAGCTGCTGCGCAACCCTGTGGAGATCTTGGGCTATCACAACCCGGAGGATCCCCGCGATCCGAAAAACGGCTTTGTTACCGGCATGCGCTGCATCAAGATGGAGTTGGGCGAGCCGGACGCCAAAGGCAGAAGACGCCCTGTGCCCATTGAAGGCAGTGAATTTGTGCTGGATGTAGACACAGTGATCATTTCCATCGGTACCTCTCCCAACCCGCTGATCAAGAGTACCACCGAGGGCTTGGAGGTCAATTCTCGGGGCGGCATTGTGATCAACGAAGAGGGACTGACCTCCCGCCAGGGCGTGTATGCCGGCGGCGACGCCGTTACCGGCGCGGCCACGGTGATTTCCGCCATGGGCGCGGGTAAGGTGGCGGCAAAAGCCATCGACGAGTACCTTTCGGCCAAATAAGAAAACGGTAGAACCCCAAGGGCCAGGCGATCGCCTGGCCCTTGCGTTTATCCAATGCCGCGGTTTTCCTTGGTGGCCTCGCTGGCGTCTGCCTGACCGTTTGTGCCGCCGTTGCCGTTGGCATCGTTGGTGGCGCCGCTGTCTTTGGTTGTGCTGGTATTTCCGCTTGCGTCGTTGTTGGTGGCGGTGCTGTTCTCCCGGCTGGCGGTGGGGGATGTGTCGTTGGTGCCGTTTACTATACCGCTGTTGCCGGTGGATACGTTGCCGGCGTCCTTGTTGTTATTGGTAGCGCAGCCGGCGAGCATGCACGCGGCGGCCAAGGACACGATCAGGATCGCAAAGGTTTTTTTCATGATTTCCCTCCTATTGTTTTATCCTTACCATAGTATCTGTCGGTTTTTCTGATTCATACAAAAAATTGCAACAAGAAATCCGGTTGCAACTTTCCTGGCGCTGGTGTACAATAAGAAAACAGTACCCATGGGATAAAACAAGCGGTGTTTATCCCATAATAGGATCAGCCGCCTTGGGCGGCATAGGCGTTTTGCCGAAAGCAACATGGGAAAGTGAGGCAATGTGTAATGGCAAAAGAAATTTTGGCTCGCAAGGATATGGCCCCGGAGGATTGCTGGGCCATTGAAGACCTGTATGCAAACGAAGATTTGTGGGATCAGGATCTGGAAAAATTTAAGGCGGAGAAGGAAGCGCTTTCCGGCTATGCCGGCAAACTGGCACAGGCGGACACGCTTCTGGCGTTTTTGACCCGGAGCGAAGAGCTGTCGATTTTGCTGGATCGCCTGCTCCACTATGCCGCCAGAAGAAACGATGAGGATACCCGGACGCCGGTTTACCAGGAGATGTACGGCACGGTCATGTCCGCCTATGTGGAGTATGAGACGGCCACCGCCTTTGTGACGCCGGAGATCATGGCCATTTCCGAGGAAACCTTGGAGAGCTTTTATGCCCAGTGCCCGGCGCTGGAGAAATACCGTTGGCTGCTGTATAATATCCGCCGCCATAAGGCCCATGTGCTGTCTTTGGCGGAGGAGCGGATCTTGGCCATGGCAGGGGAGATGGTCCAGTCCCCCGACGATATATACAGCAAATTTGCCGATGCGGATCTGACCTTCCCGGACGCCATCGACAAGGATGGCAAGGCCCATCCGCTGAGCCAGGCCACATATATTGCCTATATGCAAAGCGGCGACCGTACGCTGCGCAAATCCGCCTTTACCAACTGCTATGACACCTGGAAAAGCTACAGCAACACCATGGCGGCGGTTTTGAACAGCCAGGTCAAGGCCCTGCAGTTTGGGGCCACCGCCCGGAACTATGCCTCCGCCATGGAGGCGTCCTTAGACAGCCACAATGTGCCCACGGCGGTATATGAAAACCTGATTGCTGCTGTCCACAAGCATTTGGACAAGCTCCACCGGTATGTGGCTCTGCGCAAGAAGCTGCTGGGGCTGGATCAGCTCCATAGCTACGATTTGTACACCCCCATGGTGCCCACCGCGGAAAAGACCGTTCCCTACGCCCAGGCCAAGCAGACGGTGTACGAGGCCTTGGCGCCTATGGGCGAGGATTACCGGAGAATTTTGCAGGAGGGTTTTCACAACCGGTGGATCGATGTGTACCCCAACAAGGGCAAACGCAGCGGCGCGTATTCTGCCGGCGCCAGGGTGCATCCCTTTGTGCTGCTGAATTATGACGATACCCTGGACAGTATGTTTACCCTGGCCCATGAAATGGGACATGCCATCCATTCCTATCTGTCCAATAAGCACCAGCCGCCGGTGTATGCCGATTATGTGATTTTTGTGGCCGAGGTGGCCTCCACCTGCAATGAGGCGTTGCTGATGGAATATCTGCTGGGCAAAACCCAGGACAAGAAGGAGCGGATCTATCTCCTTAATAAATATCTGGAGCAGTTTAGGGGCACCTTGTACCGGCAGACCATGTTTGCCGAGTTTGAGCTGCGCCTTGGTCAGCGCAACGCCCAGGGCGTAGCCCTTACCGCCGAGCGGATGTGCCAGGAGTATGGGACGCTTAACCGGCAGTACTATGGGCCGGCTCTGGAGGAAGACCCGGAGATCGCCTATGAATGGGAGCGGATCCCCCATTTTTACTACAATTATTATGTGTTCCAGTATGCCACCGGCTATGCTGCGGCCATTGCCCTGTCCCGGCGGATCTTGCGGGAAGGGGAACCGGCGGTCAAGGACTATCTGTCCTTTTTGTCCGGCGGCTCCAGCAAGGATCCCATCGACCTTCTCAAGGCGGCGGGGGTGGATATGTCTGGCCCGGCGCCGGTGGAGCAGGCCCTGGCGTTGTTTGGCCGACTGCTGGATGAGTTGGAGGCGTTGACCAACGATGGATGAGATCTATTTGCCGGTGCTCCATAGCTTTGAAAACAACAACGTGTTTACCGGGAGCCTTGGCCGCTTGCGGTTTAAGATTACGCCCCGGGTGGTCATGGCCACCCCCAAAGAGGTGAATATGGAGGCAAGCTCCCTGTGCGCCGAATACTGGTACGGCCCTTTGTGCTATGAGAAAAGCGTGATCGAAGGGGAGAAGGTTTTTCCTATGTCCGCCCAGGGCAGGGAGGATATGTTGGCCTGGCTGACCAGTCTGACCATTGACGAAAGTTGACGAAACTGTTATAATACAACAAATGCCCCTGCGCCATGCCGTAAGCTTAGCTGCTCCATAAAGAGCCAGGTGGGGCGGCGCAGAAAGAAATTATCCATGCTGGTGATCGTATATGCCCATAAAAATTCCCAATGAACTGCCGGCCACCAAAACGCTGACAGACGAAAATATTTTTGTCATGAATGAAAACCGGGCCATCTCCCAGGACATTCGTCCGCTAAAGATCCTGGTTTTGAACCTAATGCCCACCAAAATTGCCACAGAAACCCAATTGGCAAGACTTTTGGGCAACACCCCCCTGCAGGTGGAGTTGGAACTGATGCATACCCAAACCTATGAGTCTAGGCATATTTCCCAGCAGCATATGATCGCCTTTTACCAGACCTTTGACCGGGTGAAGCACCGCAGGTTTGACGGCTTGGTCATCACCGGCGCGCCGGTGGAGCGCATGGAGTTTGAGCAGGTGGAGTATTGGCAGGAGCTGTGTGAGATCATGGAGTGGAGCAAAACCCATGTCCACAGTACCTTCCACATTTGCTGGGGCGCCCAAGCGGGGCTGTATTATCATTTTGGCGTGCCCAAATATCCCTTGGAGAAAAAGCTCTTTGGGGTGTTCCCCCACCAGGTAGAGCGGAAAAGTTCCATTTTGTTCCGTGGGTTCGATGACCTGTTTTGGGCGCCCCACTCCCGGTACACTACCATCCGCCGGGAGGACGTGGAGCGGGTGAAGGATCTGAAGATCCTAGCTGCCTCCCCGGAGGCGGGGCTGTATGCTTTGTCCACGGAAAACGGCAAGCAGGTTTTCGTCACCGGCCACAGCGAATATGACGCCGGTACCCTGAAGGACGAGTATTTGCGGGATAAGGCTGCGGGAATTCATCCGGAGATACCCGCCAATTATTTCCCGCAGGATGATGACACCCAAGCCCCCCTTGTCCGCTGGCGGGCACACGCTCACCTGCTGTTTGCCAACTGGCTCAACTATATTGTGTATCAAAACACGCCGTACGAGCTGGAGCAAATGCCGGGCTAACGCCGGCAAAATCGGGGCGCTTTCCCCGCCACTATTGAGAGTTCGCGGAATTTAAGGTTATCTTGGAGGATCGTCATGGGTCGTATTGATAAGGAAAACTATTATCTGGATATTGCTGAAACCGTGTCGGAGCGCTCCACCTGCCGGTGCGCCCACCAGGGGGCGCTGATCGTTCGCAACGACGAGATCGTTTCTACCGGCTATAACGGCGCGCCCAGAGGCCGGGCCAATTGTATCGATTTGGGCTATTGCGTTCGGGCCAGAATGAACGTCCCTATGGATCAGCGCTATGAGCTTTGCCGCAGCGTCCACGCGGAAACCAACGCCATCATTTCCGCCGCGCGCAGCGAGTGTATCGGCGGCGCCATCTATATCGTGGGAAAAGACGCCCAGTCCGGAGAATACCTGGCCGGGCTAAAGCCCTGCGCCATCTGCGCCAGAATGATCATCAACGCCGGCCTGCGCAAGATCGTGGTGCGCAGCGCCAAGGATAAGTATGACATCATCAACGTCCAGGAGCTGGTGGTCAATGACGAATCGGTCATCGATCCGCCTTTTGAAGCAAAGCCCCATGGCTAGGTGCCGCCGCTGGCCCTAAGAAAAGCAGAAAAACGCTGCCGGAAGCTCCCCCTTGCGGGAATTCCGGCAGCGTTTTTTGCAGCCTGCGGCGGACAAAGGCTCATGAAACGCCAACGCTATGCTGATGCCGGGCTATTTTGTGGGCAGCATGATCAAAATGTTTGCCCACAAGGGCAGATCCATCTGGGAGATGTGCTGCAGACGAACCAGCAGCTCGTTACAGGTGGGTGCAAACTCGTCCTCGCTTGCCTGCTCTAGCCGGGCAAAGCCAATGGTGATCTCATCGGTTTCATCGTGGCAAAGATAAGAGGTGAAAAAATTCAGGTGCCGTTGCCATTGCGCATGGGCCTGCTGGGCAAAGCCCTGGGCAGCGGTGGCCCGCCCGGCCTCGGTTGCTTCTATGGCTTGGGTCAAGGGGGATATGACCTCGTCGGTGCGGCGGTTCAAGGCCAGGCCGGAGAGAACGCACACCGCCAAGGTAAGGGCCAAAATGGCCACGCCCCAATACAAGTATTTCATGCTTTCTCCTTTCGTACCACTAAGGTGTGCCCGGTGCAGTCCACCGTCAGCAAGAGAATGTCTTGGGCGCTGCACTGTAGCTTCTCCAGCTCCCCGGCGAGCCATTGGTGGTCAAAGCCGGATTGGGTTAGGTTGTAATCCATCAGCCTGCCGTCGGAAATCACGGTGAAGGGCAGATACTTTTCCTTGGCCGTTATTCCGGCGTCTTTGGCTGAGGCGGGGGTGAATTTGGAATACTGCATAACGGACAGTTCTCCGTCTGTTTCCAAAATGGCGTATTTTACGCTGGAAAGATCAAATATATTTTTCTCCCGCAGCTTTTCGGTCAGCTCGTCCAGGCTGACCCGGCTGTCGGTCAGATTTTGCTGCTGGATCTGCCCGTTGGCGATCAAAATCGACGGCCTGCCGCAAAAGAAGGAGCGCAGGCGGATGCTTTTCATGGTCACCACGGCCAAAATCAGCTCAATGCCCAGCACCGTAAGGATGGGCACCAGGCCGGAGGACAAGGGGATGGCGTTGTCCTGCATGGGTACGGCAGCCAGATTTGCCAGCAGCATGGTCACCACAAACTCCGCCGGTTCCATCTCACCGATCTGCCGCTTGCCCATGAGACGGATGGTCAAAATCAGGGCCACATATAAAAGCACCGTGCGGATGAAGGAAATCAACATGTCACTCACCTCATACTGTTCTGGGGAAAATCTGTCATCAGATCTAATTTGCCCCGATTGCTGAAAAATATGGGGTATTTCTTGCCGGCTACGAAAAAAATCTCCGGTTGCCCTTGCTTTTTTGGAGGCGATAGGGTATCTTATCCATGTATTGACGTTTTGAGGAGACTATTGCTATGGGCATTACGGAAATTTTTGGTACCAATGTGTTTAGTGAAAGCGTTATGCGCCAGCGCCTGCCGGGGAAAGAATTTGGCGAGGTAATGGAAGTGCTGGAAAACGGCGGGCAGCTTTCCATGGCCACGGCGGATGTGGTGGCCAAGGCCATGATGGAGTGGGCCGTGGAAAAGGGCGCTACCCACTACACCCACTGGTTCCAGCCCCTTACGGGCATCACGGCGGAAAAGCACGATTCTTTCCTGTCGTATCCCAAGGAGGGAAAGACCATTTTGCGGCTGACCGGCAAACAGTTGATCATGGGGGAGCCGGACGCGTCCTCCTTCCCCACCGGCGGCCTGCGGGCCACCCATTACGCCCGGGGCTACACCGCCTGGGACATTACCTCCCCCGCCTTTGTGAAAACCATGGCCGCAGGCACCATCCTTTGTATTCCCACGGTGTTTGTGTCCTATACCGGCGAGTCTTTGGACAATAAGACGCCCCTGCTTCATTCCATGGAGGCGCTGTCTACCCAAGCGCTGCGGATCTTGCGGCTTTTTGGCGACACCAAAGCCAAAAAGGTCACCCCCTTTGTCGGGGCTGAGCAGGAGTATTTTATTGTCGACCGGGAGAAATATCTTAAGCGCCGGGATTTGATCTATACCGGCCGCACGCTGTTTGGCGCGCCGGCACCCAAGGGGCAGGAGCTGGAGGATCAGTATTTTGGTGTTATCCGGGAGCGGATCGGCGCGTTTATGCGGGATTTGAATGTGGAGCTGTGGAAAATGGGCATCAGCGCCACCACCCAGCATAACGAGGTGGCCCCGGCCCAGCATGAGATGGCGCCGATCTTCACCACCTGCAATGTGGCGGTGGATCAAAACCAGCTGGCCATGGAAACCATGAAGCGGGTGGCCACCCGTCATGGGCTGGTGTGCCTGCTCCATGAAAAGCCCTTTGCCGGGGTCAATGGCAGCGGCAAGCACAACAATTGGTCCATTTCCACGGATACCGGGGAAAACCTGCTGGATCCGGGAGCCAGCCCCAATGACAATTTGAAATTCCTGCTGGTGCTGTCTTGCGTGATGAAGGCGGTGGATGAGCACGCGGATCTTTTGCGGCAGGCGGCGGCCAACTGCGGCAACGACAACCGTCTGGGCGCCGATGAAGCGCCGCCGGCCATTGTGTCCATCTTCCTGGGCGAGCAGTTGGAGGATCTGGTGGATCAAATTTGCAGCACCGGCGCCGCCTACGACTGCCTGGCCGGAGGCCAGCTGGTTACCGGCGTTTCCACCCTGCCGGTGATCAACAAAGACGCCACCGACCGAAACCGTACCTCTCCCTTTGCCTTTACCGGCAATAAGTTTGAGTTCCGTATGGTTGGCTCTTCCGATTCTATCGCCACAGCCAACACGGTGCTCAACACCATCGTAGCCGACGCCTTTGCCCAGGCGGCGGATGTGCTGGAGCAGGCGGAGGATTTTACCGGGGCGGTACATGGGGTGATCGCCCAGAATATGCGGGAGCATCGGCGGATTATTTTTAACGGCAACGGCTACAGCCGGCGGTGGGTTGAGGAAGCCGCCCGCCGGGGCCTGCCCAACTATCGTTCCATGGTGGACGTGGTGCCCGTGCTGACGGAAGAAAAAAATGTGCGGCTGTTTGAACGGTACCACATCTTTAACCGGGCGGAGCTGGAATCCCGGGCGGAGATCATGTACGAGACGTACACCAAGACCACATCCATTGAGGCCAGAACCATGGTACATATGACCGGCAAGCACTATGTGCCGGCCACCATCCGGTTTATTAGCCGCATGGCCGATTCCATCAATAAAACCCAAACGGCCTGCCCCGGGGCGGATGTAACCGTGCAGCAGGAGCTGCTGCAGCGGGCCAGCGCCCTGCTGGCCCAAACCCAAATGCAGATGCACGCCGTGGAGGACGATCTAGAGCAGATCAACCACATGGATGGTGCGGCGGAGCTGGCCCAGTTTTGCCACCGCACCATGATGCCCCACATGGCCGACCTGCGCAGAGCGGTGGACAGCCTGGAGATGATCGTGGATAAAACGCTCTGGCCGGTGCCCACCTATGGCGATTTGATGTTTGAGGTGTGATCGCCCTATCTGCTTCCCGGCTGAGCAGGAAGGGGAAGCGGCATGAAAAAAAGGAGACAGAACGGATTGGCTTCCGTTCTGTCTCCTTTTTGCGGGGTTATTTTGTGCCGAAAATTCTGTCGCCGCAGTCGCCCAGGCCGGGAATGATATAGGCGTTTTCATTTAGGCCATCATCCACCGATACGGTGAAGATGTCCACGTCCGGGTGGTCGGCCCGCACCACGGCCAAGCCCTCTGGGGCGCAGATGATGTTCATCAAGGTGATGTATTTGCAGCCGTATTTCTCCTTGAGGATCCGCAGCGCGGCGCTGACGCTGCCGCCGGTGGCCATCATCGGCTCCACAATAAACACCTGCCGCTCAGAGATATCCGGGGGCATTTTGCTGTAATATTCCACCGGCTGATGGGTGACTGGATCGCGGAAAAGGCCGATATGGCCAATTTTTGCCGAGGGGATCAGGTTGATCATGTTATCCACCATACCCAGCCCTGCCCGGAGGATGGGTACAATGGCCAGTTTTTTCCCGGACAGCACCCGGCAGGTTGCCGTAGCTACCGGGGTTTCTATGCGCACTTCTTCCGTGGGCAAATTCCGGGTGGCTTCGTAGCACATTAGCCCGCTGATCTCGCCCACGACCTCCCGAAATTCTTTTACGCCGGTGTTTTTGTCCCGCAAAATGGACAGCTTATGCTGCAACAGGGGATGGTCTAGGATGTGAACATTACCCATAATGGATCTCCTTCCTGCTTTTGTTTGCTGTTTTGCTATGCCGTGAAGCGCCGGGCAAGGGCATGCCCGCTGGGGGCCGGTGCGCAAAGCGCACCGATCATCGTATCCCTATTGTATCACAATTTGACAGCGTTTGCAATACAACAAGCTCAAATGAGCTGCTGCTCATTGATCATCAGCTTAAATTGCAGCCCCAGGGTTTCTGCCGCCTTCCGGCAAAGAAGCATCCGGTTCATAAAGATTTCAAAGTAATCCATCACCGAGCCGTAGTGGGTGTCAACCCAAAGCTTGAGCTTGATGAGCGTGTGGCTTTCATTGATTTTCAGCTCGGCCTTGCGGACAGAGTAGTTTACCCGGTCATGGATGTCAAAGGCGGCGGTGTCCTTCTCCCGCACCCGGCTGCGGCGGACGTCGGATTTGTCCGCCAAAATCAGGGCCGCCGCCAGGGGGCTTACCGGCACGCCGGTGCCCTCATCGTGGTTGCCGATGGCGGTGACCACCTCCGCGATCTCCTCCGGATCCATGCCTAGGTTGTCCAAAATGCGGAAGGCCATCACCGCGCCGGATTGGGAATGATCTGTCCGGTTTACCAGGTTGCCAATGTCGTGGAGCCAGGCGGCGATTTGGGCCAGCTCCACCTCTCGGGCCGGATAGCCCAGGGTTTGCAGAATGTAGGCGCAGGTATGGGCCACAGCCCCTACGTGGGCAAAGCAGTGCTCGGTAAAGCCCAGGGCCTGCAGGGAGGCGTCGGCCTTGCGGATATAGGTGCAAATGGCGGGATCGTTCTTTACGGTTTCAAAGGTGATCAAAAGTAATTCCTCCTTTACGCTTGGGGAAAGCATAGGGTGATCGTTGTGCCTGCCCCTGGCTGGCTTTGCAGCTCTACCCGGGCGTTGTGATACAGCGCGCCGTGTTTGACAATGCTCAGGCCCAGACCGGTGCCGCCAATTTCCCGGGAGTGACTTTTGTCCACCCGGAAAAACCGCTCAAACACCCGGCTTTGATCGGCATAGGGAATGCCGATGCCGTTGTCTTTCACCGACAAGAGCACTTCCTTTTCTTCCTTCGTCACGGCAACCTGCACATAGCCGCCGGGACGGTTATACTTTATAGCGTTGTCACAAAGATTGTACACCATTTCCCACAAAATATGCTGTATGCCGGAAACGACCGCTTCTTCTCCTGTCAGCGACAGGGAGATCTGCTGGCTTTCCGCCACCGGCTGCAGCCCTGACAGCACCTGGGCGGCCAGGGCCTTTAGCGGTACGGGGGAGGCTGTTTCCGGAGCGGCGTTTTCATCCAGCTGGGAAAGCCGGATAATGTCATCCACCAGGGCAATCATCCGCTGGGACTCCCTGTGGATATCCCCGGCAAATTCCTTGGCCTTGTCCGGCGGCACCATGCCCTCCCACATTAGCTCGGCAAAACCGGAAATGGAGGTAAGGGGCGTTTTCAGCTCGTGAGATACATTGGCGGAAAACTCCCGGCGCAGCTGCTCCCGCTGCTCCCGCTCGGTTACGTCCATCAGCAGCAACACCGCACCGGTGATCCGCCCTTTGGCGGTTACCGGGTTGGCGATCAGCTGCCAGGTGCGGCCGTCTACCGTAATCAGCTTCTCTGTCCGCTGCCCCTCCAGGGCGGCAGCGGCGGCTTGCCGGGCCTCCGGCGCGCCCTTGCTGGCCAGCAGGCTGCCGCCGGCGGCGTTGCTTCCGCCAAAAACCAGGCTGCGGGCGCTTTGGTTGCCTCCCAGTACATTTCCTTGCCGGTCAAGAAGCAAAAAGCCTTCGGTCATGTTGCCGGTGATGACGGAAAACTCCTTCTGCCGCTGGGTCAGCTCATCCATTTGGGTGCGGATGGTGGAGTTTTGCTCATGGAGCCGATGCACCAGGGGGTCAAGCTCCTTATAGGCGGCGTCCGCTTCCGCCGTGTCCGTCGCCAGATCGCTGATGGGACGGATGATCTGCTTGGCCAGCCGGAGAGACAGCACCACCGACAGCGCCAGTACCAGTAACAGGCCCAGAAATATGGGCCACAGCAGCAGAATGGACCAGTTTCGGACGCGGGAAAGCCGCAAAATGGTGCCATTGGCCAAACGGGCGGCATAATACATGGTCACGCAGGTGGGAGAGCTGATATGGACGCCTTGACTATAGCCCTGAGCCAGGGCTTGCCGCACATCCTCTTGCCCACTGTAGGTTTCCCCGGCGGAGGGATCGGCCTGGCTGTCGTAAAGCACGGCACCGTCAGCGGCGATCCAGGTAATGCGATCTTGGCCGGACAGGCTGGAAAGATAGGCAGGCCCCAACTGCGTCAGGCCCTGGCCGATGCTATCGGCAGATTTGGCCAATTGGGCGTAAACGTCCTTTTTCCCCGCGGAGTACTGGCAGAAAAGAAACAGGCAGCTGCACAGCAGCAGCACGGAAAGGCCCACCAGCAAAAGGCTGCGGAAAATTTTCCCTGTCATGGCTTGTCTCCGATTTTATAGCCCACGCCTCGCACCGTCTCAATGCAGCGGCCAGCCTCTCCCAGCTTCATCCGCAGGGTACGGATGTGTACATCCAAGGTGCGGTTTTCCCGGTCTGTGTCCATACCCCAGACCTTGTCCATCAGCAGGGTGCGGGTAAGGACAGTGCCCTGGTTTTCCAGCAGTAGCACCAGCAGGGAATACTCTTTGTGGGTCAGGGCCACCTCCTGCTTGTTTACCTGGACAACATGCCGGTTGGGACATACATAAAGCGGCCCCACCCGAAATTCCTTTGCCGGCGTCTTCGGCCCGGCCCGGCGGAGCACCGCCCGCACCCGGGCCACCAGCTCCATCATGCCAAAGGGCTTGGAGAGAAAGTCATCCGCGCCGTTGTCCAGGCCCTCTACCCGGTCATACTCCGTGTTTTTGGCGGTTAGGATAATCACCGGAATTTGCTGGGTGGCCGGCGCGCTTCGCAGACGGCGCAAAATGGTAAGGCCATCCTCTTCTGGCAGCATGATGTCCAGCAAGATCAGCTCCGGCGTGGCTTCGTCCATGGCCTGCCAGAATTGGGAGGGGGTTTCAAAGCCCTGGGCGCCAAACTGCTGGCTTTGCAGCGCGTAAACCACCAGCTTGCGGATGCTGTCGTCGTCTTCCAATAAATAAATCATGTGGGAACCCCTTGTGTGTAGGATTGAACAGCCTGGACAAAGGCGTAAACCTCGGGGTCAGGGAAGTTTGCCCCAGAGGAGACCTGCGCCCTTTGGCCGTACGCTGGGAGGTTTTCTTGGTCACATTTTATCATGCCGCCTCCAAATTGTATAGACCAACCCAAAGATTTAACTTAATTTTAACATTTATTTGTACCCAAATTTAACCTTATGGGGCTAGACTGTATTCGACAATTTTTAGAAAGGGTGTGAGTGCTCTGGGTATAAGCAATATTATTGCCCTGCTCAGCGGTGTGGCACTGTTTCTTTTTGGCATGTCCGTCATGGGCGACAGCCTAAAGCGTGTGGCTGGCAATAAGCTGGAGGTGGTGCTTTACCGTCTTAGCGGCACCACCTTAAAAGGGGTTTTGCTGGGCGCCGGCGTAACGGCGGTGATCCAATCCTCCTCCGCCACATCGGTTATGGTGGTTGGCTTTGTCAATTCCGGCATGATGAAGGTGCGCCAGGCCATCGGCATTGTCCTTGGCGCGATTTTGGGCACCAGCATTACCGGATGGATCATCAGCCTAAGCTATATCAATGGCGGCAGCGGTTTTGCCAGTTTGCTGTCTACAGCTACCCTTACCGGCGTGATCGCCGTGATCGGCATCCTCCTGCGGATGGTCTGCAAGGATATGACCAAACGCCATGTAGGGGATATCCTTATGGGCTTTGCGGTGCTGATGTTTGGCATGAGCGCCATGAGCGACGCGGTGGCGCCGCTAAAAGAGGCCAAGTGGTTCACCGATGTTTTGGTGACCTTTTCCAATCCTTTGCTGGGAATTTTGGCGGGATTACTGTTTACCAGCGTTTTGCAGTCGGCTTCGGCGGCTGTGGGTATTATCCAGGCTTTGTCGGTCACCGGGGCTATGGAGTTTAACGTGGCGTTCCCCATTATTTTGGGCATTGCCCTGGGCGCGGCGGTGCCGGTGCTGCTTTCCGCCCTGGGGGCCAACACCGATGGCAAACGAACGGCGTTTGTGTATCTGGTGGTCGAGCTGCTGGGCGTTGCCGTCTGCGCGGTGCTGTTTTATGTGGCCAATGCCATATTCCACTTCTCCTTTATGAACATGACCATGACCCCGGTGTCCATCGCGTTGGTCAATACCCTGTTCCGTATGGTCATGGTGCTGCTGCTGCTGCCGTTTGTCAGCACCATCGAAACCTTAGTCAACCTGCTGATCCGGGATAAGCCGAAGGAAAAAAAAGAGAATGCGCCCCTGCAACTGGAGGAACGGTTCATTATCCACCCCTCCCTGGCTATTGAGCAAAGCCGGATCAGCATCAATAAAATGGCCAAGCTGGCCCGGAAGGCCCTGGTGCGGGCCATGGCGCTGCTGGATAGCTACTCCGAGGAAGGCTACAAAGAGGTGGCGGCCTTGGAAGAAAAGGTGGACAAGTACGAAGATGGCTTGGGTACCTATCTGATGAAGTGTACCACCCAGGAGATGAACGAGGAGCAATCAGAGAGCGTGTCCAAATTCCTGCATACCCTGTCGGATTTTGAAAGGATCTCTGACCACGCCTTGAATATTGCTCAGGTGGCCCAGGAAATCCATGAGAAAAAACTGAAATTTTCCGATCAGGCCGCCCATGAGCTTCAGGTGATTTCCAGCGCGGTAAACGAGGTGGTGGATATTGCCATCCGCTCCTTTACGGAAAACAATCTTCAGTCCGCTGTGCGGGTAGAGCCGTTAGAGGAACTGATCAACCGGCTTTGCGATGAGATGAAGCTCCACCATGTCAATCGGCTTCAGCAGGGCGTCTGTACTCTGAGCCAAGGCTTTGTGTTCAATGACCTGCTGACCAATTTTGAGCGGATCTCCGACCACTGCTCCAATATCGCCGTGGCCATGATCGAGCTGGAGTCGGATACCTTTGATACCCACCAGTACCTCAATAGCCTGCGGGAGGTGCGTACCGCCAGCTTTGCCGCCTATTATGATGAATATCAAAAGCGGTATTCCCTTGAATAAGCTACATATAAAAGGCCGCAGCAAACGTTTGTTTTGCTGTGGCCTGCTTTTGTTTGCCGGCAAAGCCCTTCAAGGCTCGAAAGAAAAATAAACCCGTTCGGGCATGTGAAATGCTCGAACGGGTTGGCAGCGGGTGAAGGATTCGAACCCTCACAAACGGAGTCAGAGTCCGGTGTGCTACCTTTACACAAACCCGCTATATGCCAGCGCTAAACGCTGACTATATTATAGCCAAATTTGGATAAAAGTCAAGAGGGAAATCCAGGAAATTGTAATTTTCCTATTCAGGGACGCCATGAGGCAACACCTAGACATTATTGATCCTCGCCGAATTCGGCAATGTAGGCTTCCACCAGCTTTTTCGGCCAGTCGGAAACTGGCTCCAAAATGCCGGTAAAGAAGCGAAGGGTCTTTGGCTCGTGGACAAAGCGCAGACCTTCGACCATTTCCCGGTGATCGTAGACCCACTTGACCCGGTCAATGACGTATTCCACCTGAGACAGGGTGAACACCCTTCGGGGCATAGCCAGCCGTACCAGCTCCATGGAAGCCATTCGCTCGCTGCCATCGGCATTGCGCTCTTCCGACAGTGTGCCCCGTTCCATGCCCCGGATGCCGCCGCAAAGATACAACGCGCAGACCAGCGCGCCGGCGGGGTACTGCTCCTGGGGGATGTGGGAAACAGCCTGGCGGGCATCGATGTGGGCGCCTAAGCCGCTGCCCGGGGTGATCATGGGTACGCCGTATTCTGCCAGCTGGCGGACACAGTAGTCCACAAATTGGGGGCCTTGGGAGATCACATCCATGTCCATGCTTTCGTCAAAGCCGATGGTCATGGCTTCCATTTCCTTCACCGACATGCCGCCGTAGGTCAAAAAGCCCTCAAACATGGGCACCAAATCTTCCATGGAGTGGTACAGCGCCTCATCCCGGATCAGCAAAGCGCCGCCGCGGGCAAAGCCAAACTTCCGGCCAGAGAAGTAAATGATGTCGAACAGGTCGGCAATCATGCGGGTGATCTCCCGCACAGAGTAGTCCTTCATGGACTCTTCCCGGGTTTTGATGAAATACAGATTGTCCTGCAGCAAAGAAGCGTCCAGTACGGTAAGTATGCCGTGCTTTTTGCAGATCTCGGTGGCGGCCTTCATGTTGGCGTAGGAAAGGGGCTGCCCGCCGATCAGGTTGGTGCCGGCCTCCAGGCGGACAAAGGGAACGTTGTCTGCACCTTCCTTTTGGATGCAGGCCTCCAGCTTGTCCAGGTCGATGTTGCCTTTAAAGGGAAGATCGCTCTGGCTGATCAGACCGGCGTCGATCACCAGTTCCTCCACCCGGCCGCCTACCCGGGTGATGTGGGCCTTGGCGGTGGTGAAGTGATAGTTCATGATGACGCAGCTTCCGGGCCGGACAAACCGGGTGGCCAGGATATTTTCACAGGCCCGGCCCTGGTGGGCCGGCAGACAGTAGGGGATGCCAAAAAGCTCCTGCAGCTTTTTCTGCATGCGGAAAAAGGTTTCGCTGCCGGCGTAGGCATCGTCTGCCCGGAGCATGGCGGACTGCATGTTGTCGCTCATGGCGTTTACGCCGGAATCGGTGAGCATATCCATAAAAATATCGCCGTTATGCAGCTGGAAGGTGTTAAAGCCGGCGTCATACATTTTCTTGAGCCGCTCTCTTGCCGGCAAAAGCGTCAGCTGCTGGACGATTTTTACCTTGTGCATTTCAATGGGAATGGGTTGGTGCTTGTAAAGCTTGATTTGAGGCATCCCTGTCTCCTCCTCTGTAAATTTCCTGCCCAATGGCGGACAATTCAGAACCATATATACTTTATCGCTTTAGAGCGCTAAAGTCAATGGAAAAAATCAACAAAATTTGATCTTTTAGCCGATTCAAAATTGTCAATTTGTGGGGAAATGAGAAAAAAAACATGCCCCTGACGGTCAGATTACACAGCCATCGACCCTTACCCGGAGGGCTTTGTCCGGCGAGAAGGAAAAATTTGTTGCCGCGCCTATGGCAATCTGTGGATTTTTTTGCTATACTCAGGAAAGAATCTGTGTCCGTTAATGGAACGCTGTGTGCAGGAGGAAAATCGCCTTGATAAAACAAAAAAGAGGCTCTGTATTTGCTGTGTATACCCTGTTGTTCCTCCTTGCCGCCAGTATCGCCTTTTTCTTCTTTTACCGCTATGAAAAGACGATGATTTGGGAAAATGATGGTTTATACCAGCATTATAACGCGTTTTTATATTTTGGATCCTGGTGCCGGAAAATTCTTCGCAGCTTGTTTTATGACCATAAGCTGGTTATCCCTATGTGGGAGTGGGGCATTGGTTATGGTGCAGACGCCATAACCACCCTGAGCTATTATACCTTTGGGGATCCCTTTGCCCTGATTTCGGTGCTTACACCCTATGCCTGGGGGGAGATAGGCTATGCCGTTTCCATCCTTCTGCGGTTTTACGCGGCCGGACTGGCCTTTTGTCTTTATGGGCGGGAAATGGGTTGCCGCCGTTGGAGCACTGTTTGCGGTGGGCTGATGTATGTGTTTTGTGCCTTTTCACTGTTTGCCGGGGTGAGGCACCCCTATTTTATGGATCCCATGATCTATTTTCCTCTGGTGCTGCTGGGTTGTGAGCGGATGCTGAATGGCCGATCTCCCGCCGTGTTTATCCTATCGGTGTTTTTGATGGGGATATCCAATTTTTACTTCTTTTACATGGTGGTGCTGCTTACCGCTGTGTATGTGCTCATCCGCCTGGTGGCGGACCCGGCTTACAGAACCCTCCGGGTTTTGGCGGGCCATATCCTGCGCTTTGTGCTTTGCGGGCTGGTGGGCGCCGCCATGGCGGCGGTCTTGCTGCTGCCCAATATCATGAGCTTTCTCAACAACACCCGGATCAGCGACGCCTACACCTGTTCCGCCCTCTATTCCTGGGGGGAATATGAGGCCCTGTGGGGTTCCTTTGTGGGCATCGACAGCGCCATGACCTGGTCCTATGTAGGCGTTGCGCCCCTGGCCTATTTGGGGATGGGCGCGCTTTTGCAGCAAAAAAAGAAGGAAAACCGCTGGATGTGGATGTACCTTTTGGCCCAGCTCATCTTTTTGCTGTTTCCGGTGTTTGGCTATGTGCTTCATGGCTTTGGCTATGTCTGCAACCGCTGGGTTTTTGCCTGGCCCCTTATGGTGTGCTATATGTTTGCCAAGGGATTTCCTGCCCTGCTTTGCCTGGATAACCGGGAAAAAGCCAGGCTTAGCCTTGGCTGCGCCGGGTATACCTTGCTTTGCGTCCTGCTGGAAAAATCCCGGACGGAAATCAACCTGGTGGGCTGCGCTTGCTTGCTGGGCAGCCTGCTGTTTGTGTGGTGTGCAGGCCATATCCGCCCTATTTGCTGGGGAAGGCTCCGCTTGTCCCAGGCCAGGCTGCAGCAGGGGGCTACCGTTTGCCTGGCGCTGCTGTGCATTGCCGAGGGGACTTATTTCCGCTACGCCCCAACAGAGCGGAATTACATTGCCGAATTCCACAATAAAGGCACCGCCAACCAGACCCTATTCCATGAGCGGGCGGCGGCCTGGCGGCTGATCAACGATGACACCTTCTACCGGGTGGATAATTCCCTAAGCGACAATACCCAGGCAAACTTTCCCATCTGCGCCGGGCAGAGCACCACAACGGAGTATTGGTCCTTGGTCAATCCCGATGTCGCCGCGTTTTTGCGGGAGAACAGCGCGTATACCAACCAGCCCCATGTGGTCAAGGGCCTGGCCTCCCGCGCGTGGCTGCTGCCCTTGGTCAGCGCCAAGTATTTCGTGGCCACCGCAAGCGGGGCATCCTTGGCCTGTGTGCCCTATGGCTATACCCTGGCCGGGGAGGCGGAGGGCGCGTCGGGAACCTATTGCTTGTATCGCAGCGAGGACGCTTTGCCCTTTGGCTATACCTATGACAAGGTGATCTCCATGGAGAGCTATGAGCAAATGACCATTGTTCAGCGCCAGCAAGCCACGCTGCAAGGCGCTGTGCTGGACGATGAGGAAGCGGCCTTGTCCGGCCTCACCGCATGTCAGCCGGATTATGCGGACAGAGAGATCCCCTATGTGCTTACCTGTGGGGAAAACACCGAATTTGACGGGAAGACACTGGTGATCAAAGAAAACGGAGCAAGGGTCACCCTTACCTGCACTGCGGTGGGGGAAGGAGAGCTGTATGTGTACCTGTCCGGCCTGGGGTTTGAAAGCCGGTTTGCCGGCGATCTTTCCAGCGATGGCCAGGAGACGGAAAAAAGCGCTTATGAAACCGCGGCGGAAAAGCGAGAAAGAAAAAATTGGACGCCGGCCACCGCTGCCTATATCACGGCCCAGCGGGGGAACGCTTCTACCTATGTAGCGGTGTATACCGACAAAAGCCGGTATGCCGAGGGTAGAACGGAATATGTGATGAACCTGGGCTATAGGGAAGAAGAGGAAGAGACCATTACCCTTACCTTTAGCCAGTGCGGCATATATACGCTGGAGGATCTTTCGGTGATTTGCCAGCCTACCGAGAACATAAAGCCCTATGTCCATGCCCGCCGGGAGGATACGCTGGAGCATGTGTCGATGACGGACAATCATATCTCCGGTACCATCCGCCTGACAGAGAAAAAGCTGCTTTGCCTGTCCTTGCCCTATGCGCCTGGCTGGACGGCCTATGTGGACGGGCAAGAGACGAAGCTTTTGCAGGCCAACGTCATGTTTAGCGGCCTGGTGCTGGAGCCGGGAACCCATGTGATCACGCTGACCTACCGCACGCCGTACCTTGTGCCGGGAGCAATCTTGACGGCGCTGGGGTTGGCCGCGCTGGTGACGATCTGCCTTTTGTACAAAAAAAGAAGGCCAAACGTCGCCCCGGCGGAGCGCCGGCCCGTTGCTGTTGGCCTTGGCGGAAATATTTCGCCGCGAGTTTAGGGAAATGGGTTGATTTTTCCCTAAGAATATGAAAAAATTGACAGCGAGGATTGTGATGCCCTGGGCGGAGAATGCCGGCCGGTGGTTTCACGGCCACGATCGGTGCGTAGAGGGACAAAAGGCGTCAGCCGATTGCGCCGTCTACGGACAGAGCAGAAAAAGAAGGAATTGTTGAGAAAATGAGGATACTCGTTGTTTGTCAATACTATTATCCTGAGCCGTTTCGAATCGCGGATATCTGCCAGATGCTGGTCAAACGCGGACATCAGGTCAGCGTGGTCACCGGCGTGCCCAATTATCCCATGGGAGAGATCTTTGAAGGCTATAAGCGGGGAAAACGGCGCAATGAGGTGATCCAGGGCGTTCAGGTTCACCGGTGCTTTACCATTGGAAGAAAAGGCGGCGCATTCAAGAGATTTCTAAATTATGTCAGCTTTGCTCTGTCTTCCACTATGTATGCCGGCAGGATAAAGGAATCGTTTGACGTGGTGCTGGTCAATCAGCTGTCCCCCATTTTGATGGCCTGCGCCGGCATCCGCTATGCCCGGAAGCACCATAAAAAGCTGGTGATGTACTGCCTGGATCTGTGGCCGGAAAGCCTGGCGGCTGGGGGCGTTTCTAGGGAGTCCTTACTGTATAAGGTGTTTTATCGCCTGTCGGCCAATATCTACCGGCGGGCGGATCGGATCATGATTACCTCCCAGTCTTTTGCCGGCTATTTGCACCAGAACATGGGGATCGATCCGGAGAAGATTACCTACCTTCCCCAATACGCGGAGGCTTTGTTTGCTCCGGAAACCTGCCATAAGGGCAAGAGCAAGACCATCGATCTGATGTTTGCCGGCAACATCGGCGTTGCCCAAAGCGTGGATACCATCATCCGGGCGGCAAACGAAACAAAGGATATCCCCCATTTATTCTGGCATATCGTAGGGGAGGGGACGGAGCTTGAACGGGTGAAGGCCCTGGCCCAGAAGCTGAAAACGGAGAATGTGATCTTTCACGGCCGGCAGCAGGTGACCGCCATGCCTCGGTTTTATGCCATGGCGGATGCCATGCTGGTAACCATGAAGGCCGATGCCATCACTTCCATGACGATCCCCGGCAAAGTGCAGTCTTATATGGCGGCAGGCAAGCCGATTTTGGGAGCCATTGATGGAGAAACGGCGGATGTGATCCGCAAAGCGGATTGCGGCGTCTGCGTTCCTGCGGGAAACCACCATGCGCTGGCCCAGGCGGCCCGGGCAATCTGCGGCGCGCCGGACTGGTACGGCAATTTGACCCGTCAAGGGGACAATGCCTCCCGGTATTATGCCCAAGTATTTTCTGAGGAAAGCTTTTTCCGGGATCTGGAGCGTCTTTTGTCGTAAGCCGGCTTAAACGTACCGTAAGAGCCGCTCCATTTCCTGAACGCCTTTTTTCTGAGAGGTGATGATTGCCTGCAAAATGGGCACAAGCTCCGGGCAGATGGGGAAGCGCAGGGCGTTTTCCGACATCCGGATAGCGCCTTTGTGATGGGGGATCATTTCCCGCAGGAAATCGGCGTTGATGTTGTTGGCGGCAGGGGCCTCCTGCATTTGACGGAACATCTCCTGGGTGACCCGCTGAAATTGGCGGTTGTACAAAAACAGATCCTCATGGGTGCTGGTCAAGGCGCTGCATTGGCGCAAGGCCGCTTGCATGTTTTGAATGCTTTTGGTCTGCTCCGAAATGATGTTTCGGGCAATGGCCTGCAAAGGTGCCAGGGATGTATATTGTAAAATGTTTTGGGACATCTGTATGGCGGCCTCATGGTGGGGAACCATCTGTACAATAAAATTGTGGGAAATGCTGTCGGTCAGCGCGGCGGAGGTCATGCCTTCGATCATGTTGTCTAAGATGCTATAGTAATGGCAAAGATAGGTTTTGGCCGCCTGGCTTAGCTGCTTTGTATTGGACATGGATATTCCTCCTTTCTGTGACATTCTATGCCTCTTAGGCAAAACCGTGCCACAAAAGGGAACCCTCCGGGGCGAAACGAGAAACGAGAAAACCGCCCGCTTCCTTCGCCGGAAACGGCGAGGAAATGGACGTTCATTCAAAATACTACATATGGAGGTAAAGTGATGAAGAAAGATCTGGGCGTGCAGCCCTATACGTTCCCTATGCCGGTGCTGATGATCTCCACCTATGGAGAAGATGGCGGGGTAGATGTGATGAACATGGCTTGGGGCGGCGTATGCGCAAGACATATGGTGGCCTTGAATATCAACGAAAAGCATAAAACCGCCCAAAATATCAAGGCCCGGGGAGCGTTTACCTTGAGCGTTGCCGACACGCCCCACCTTGCGGCGGCGGATTTCTTTGGCATGGCCAGCGGCAACACCATGGAGGATAAATTGGCCCGCAGCGGACTTCACGCGGTCAAAAGCGAAAAGGTGGACGCCCCTGTGGTAGAAGAGTTCCCGCTGACCTTGGAATGTAAGGTGGTGGAGTGTCAACACACGGTCTATGGCTTCCGGGTGCTGGGTGAGATCGTAGGCGTTTTGGCGGAGGATACGGTGCTGGACAGCCAAGGCAGAGTCGATCCCCAACGCCTGAATGCCTTTGTGTTCGATCCCTTCCAAAGCGGCTATTATGCCGTTGGGGAAAAGGTAGGCCAGGCCTGGAGCGATGGCGCAAAGCTGATGAAGTAAGGGCACATGGCCGATATAGGCAGATGGGTTGCGGCGGGGAAGGGCAGCCAAGATGCAGCTTCGGCAAGCAGACCATTTGCGCGTTGAACCAACGCCGGGCGGCAGGTGAACCTCACCTGCCGCCCGGCGAAACTGTCCCAAAAGGCATCTGCCTTTTGGGACAAACGGGTGCAGCCTGCCGCTTTGCGCTTGCCGCGCCATCCGCGCTTGCGGGGGTTATCTGCTGCTTAGCGCTTGGGGAGCAAGGCTAAGGGCTGGGGCGTAGGGGTGTCAAGGTCGCAATTTGACGAAAATTGTGGCCTACAGAAATATTTTTTGGGCAACCTGTGAGATTTGCCATTTTTTCGCCGGTTTTTGCCCTAATTGGTTGACATAAGAACCAAAAAAATGGGGGGACATAATGTCTACCAAATCATTACCATTTTGTTTATTTCCCTGGGGATATCTGGGGAAAAATTCGTGAATATCCGGGGTTATCCCCAGGAAATTTCGGAGTTTTTCACATTTACCACAAGTTTCTCCACAACCCGCGAAAAAAATCGACGGCCTTCGATAAAAAATAACAAGTTTACATAACAACGTAAAATCTACGATTACGGGATTTCCACAAATTCCGAAATTTGCTCCCGGGTAAGGTTGCTGTGGAGGGCCAAATTTAGGCTGCAGGCGATTACATTGGCGATCTTGCGGCACTGGGCATCCATACTTCGGGGGGTAACGATCAGATCCGCGCCCTGGGCAGGCGGGTCGTTTTTGTCCAGCAGCGGTGCGGCGTCGGCTACTGTGGGCACGCCCACGGCGTATACCGGCACGCCTAAGGTTTCCCGGGTAAAGGCGGCCCGGTGATTGCCTACGCCGGAGCCGGGGATGATTCCGCTGTCGGCCAGCTGTACGGTGCTGCAAAGCCGTCCCAGGCTGCGAGCGGCCAAGGCATCGATGACCACAATGCTGTCGGGCTTGCTTTTTTCCACAACGGCCCGGACGATTTCCGCGCTTTCCAGGCCGGTGGAGCCAAGGACGCCCGGCTGCAGGGCGCTGACTGAACGGAATTTGCCAAAGCTTTCCGGCAGCTGGTCAACCAAGTGCCGGGTTACCAGCAGGCGGCGCAGGGCCAAAGGGCCAATGGCGTCCGGGGTAATATCCGGGTTTCCCAGACCCACTACCAGCACAGACGCGTCCTTTGGCAGTTGCATCAAGGCGGCCATTTCTCCGGCCAGGGTTTCGGTGACGCGGTGGAAGGCCCGTCGGGTGCGCCGTTGAAGCTCATCCAGCTCCAGCGTGATGTAGGTGCCCACAGGCTTATGCAGTTCTTTTACGCCATCATCGTTCAAGATCTTTACCACAGTGGTCAAGATTCCCCGGCGTTTGGTTTCGTGGGCGTATACGCCGGGCAGACGGGTAGCTTGGCCCGCTTCCTGGTGCCAAAGCTCTCGCTCTTCCATGGCCAGATCGGTTCTGGCGTTTTGTGCCCAGGGATTCTCCTGGGGGATGGATAATTTTTTTCGTTTCATAGGGAAAGTGTTCCCGGTATCTTTTGGTATAATACGGAAAAAAACGAATTTTTCAAAAAAAGCTATTGATTTTATGGCGGAAAGCCGTTATAATTGATATTCGCATAAAGGTGATTTTCGCTTTCACAGCAATGCTATTGGAGGAGGTGTGTACCGTGCCCAACATTAAATCTGCAAAGAAAAGAGTGGAGCTGTCCAAGGCGGCCAACGCACGCAACAAGGCGGAAAAGTCCGCGCTGAAGACCGTGGTCAAGAAGTTTGACGCCGCTGTTGCCGAAGGCAGCCGCGAGGCGGCTACTGGCGCTTATACCGCGGCGGTTAAGGCGGTGGACAAGGCTGTGGCCAAGGGGATTCTGCACAAGAACACCGCTGCCCGCAAAAAGAGCAGCATGGCTGTTAAGATGAACAAGCTGGCCTAATACGATTTCTGGAGCAATGTGTTTTAACGTGTCCAGAAGGCGTTGCCTGCCGGCGTTGCTTTTTTGCGCCCCGAAAGGGCGCAAAAGCCATATCGTAGGGAGCTTTCCATAAAAGCGTTCCGTTTTA
>CAYVWG010000016.1:0-21040 GCA_964455425.1 uncultured Oscillospiraceae bacterium
ATTTTGCCGGGAAAGCGCAGCTTTTCCGGCAAAATTTATGGTATAATATCCGCAAAGCGGATATTATACATCCATCGCCGCGTTTTCTCCCCGGCTTACGCCGGGAACCGAAAACGCATGGCTAATTATACCATTTCGCTGCGCTTCATGGTATAATAAGAAAAATGGGCCGGAATATTTTTGCTTTACCGGAACATTTTTTCCAATACCATTGACAAAAATGCGGAAACAGAGTAAAATTGGCCCAATAAGTAATCTTGGATTACGAAATTTGTTTTGGAGGTACAAGTTATGGTATTTCAGGCAATTGCGGAGCTTCTGGCCGAGCGGCTGGACTGCGCGGTAGAGGATATTACAAAGGACAGCAAGTTCGCTGAGCTCGGCATCGACTCTCTGGACACTGTGGAGCTGCTGATGGATCTGGAAGATAAGATCGGCGTTGAAGTGGAGCTGGATCAAAAGATCGAAACCGTCGGCGAGCTGGTCGAGTTTATCGAGAGCAAGCAAGAGGGCTAATCTGTGATTCGCAGTGCTTTGTGTGATCTACTGGGCATAGAGTATCCGGTGTTCCAAGGCGGTATGGCCTGGATCGCCGACGCTAAGCTGGCGGCAGCGGTTTCCAACGGCGGCGGCCTGGGTATCATCGCCGCAGGCAACGCGCCGGCATCCTATGTCCGTGAACAGATCCAATTGGCAAAATCCCTGACCGACCGTCCCTTTGGCGTAAATGTGATGCTCATGAGTCCCTTTGCCGATGAAGTGGCGCAGGTGATTGCCGAGGAAAAGGTTGCGGCGGTAACCACCGGCGCGGGAAATCCATCCAAATATATGAAGCTCTGGCTGGGTCAGGGCATTAAGGTCATCCCCGTGGTGGCCTCAGTGGCCATGGCGAAGTTGGTTACCAAGCTGGGGGCTTCTGCCGTTATCGCCGAGGGCGGCGAAAGCGGCGGCCATGTGGGGGAGCTTACCACCATGGTGCTGGTGCCCTTGGTGTGCGATGCTACCTCCTTGCCCGTAATTGCCGCCGGCGGCATTGCCGACGGCCGGGGCGTGGCGGCGGCCTTCCTTTTGGGCGCCTGCGGCGTGCAGATGGGCACCCGGTTCCTTGCGGCGGAGGAATGCTCTATCCATCCCACCTATAAAGAAAAGGTGCTCAAGGCCGGCGATCTGTGTACCATGGTCACCGGCAAGAAGCTGGGCCATCCGGTGCGCAGCCTGCGCACCACCTTTTCCCGGAATTACGCCAAAGCGGAATTTGGCGGCCAAATGTCCGATGAAGATCTAGAGGCCCTGGGCGCCGGCGCCCTGCGCAAGGCTGTGCAAGACGGCAACCTGGAGGAGGGCTGCTTCCTTTCCGGGCAAATCGCCGCTATGGTGAAAAAGATCCAGCCTGCGGCGGAGATCGTCCGTGAGGTGATCGAGGGCGCCGAACCTGTGTTGAGGGGAGCCGCTCAGTGGGTAAAATAGCCTTTGTTTTCGCCGGCCAGGGGGCGCAGTACCCTGGCATGGGCCAAGCCTTGGCCCAGTGCTCCGCCCCGGCGGCGGAGGTTTTTGCCCAGGCGGACGCGATCCGCCCGGGCACTTCTGCCCAGTGTTTTTCCGCCCCGGCGGAGGAGCTGATGCAAACCGCCAATACCCAGCCCTGCATGTTTGCTGTGGAGCTGGCGGCGGCGGCGGCTTTGGCGGAAAAGGGCGTCCGCGCCCATATGACCGCCGGCTTTTCCTTGGGCGAGCTGGCAGCGCTTACCTATGCCGGCGGGGCGGATTTTGCCACCGGCTTTTCTCTGGTGTGCCGCCGGGGCCAGCTGATGCAGCAGGCTGCGGAAGCCCAGCCCACCGCCATGGTGGCGGCGCTGCGGCTGTCCAATGAGCAGGTGGAGGCGCTGTGCGCCCAATTTGACCAGGTCTACCCGGTAAATTATAATTGCCCCGGGCAGGTTTCCGTTTCCGGGCTGGAGACGGAAATTGCCAAATTCTCCGCGGCCTTGAAGGCGGCGGGAGGACGGGCTGTGCCGCTAAAGGTGCGGGGCGGGTTCCACTCTCCCTTTATGGCCACGGCGGCGAAGCGCTTTGCCGAGGATCTGGCCACGGCACGGCTTAGCACGCCCAAAATCGACCTGTATTCTAATTTTACCGGCAGCCTTTACGGCGCCGATGCCAAAACCCTGCTGGCCAAGCAGATCTGCTCCCCTGTGCGGTGGCAGACCATTGTGGAAAACATGATCGCCGCCGGGGCGGACACCTTTATTGAGCTTGGCCCCGGTAAGACCCTTTGCGGACTTATCGCCAAAATCGATAAAACGGTAAAAACCTACAGCGTGGCCGATCAGGCCGGGCTGGAGCAGGTGGTAAAGGAGGTAAAGCCATGCTAAACGGTAAGGTGGCCCTGGTCACCGGCGGTTCCCGAGGAATCGGCGCGGCCGTGGCGGAAAAGCTGGCCTCCCTGGGGGCCGATGTGGCCGTGATCTACGCGGGCAATGCCCAGGCCGCCCAGGCGGTTTGCGACAAATGCCGGCAAGACTACGGCGTAAAGGCCCAGGCCTATTGCTGCGATGTGGCGGACTTTGCCCAGGTCAAGCAAACGGTGGCTCAGGTCAAGGCAGAGCTAGGCCCTGTTTATGTGCTGGTCAACAACGCCGGGATCACCCGGGACGGCCTGCTTGCCATGATGAAGGAGCAGGATTTTGACCAGGTTTTGTCCGTCAATCTCAAAGGCGCGTTTAACCTGATCCGCCAGTGCACCGGGATGTTTATCCGCAGCAAGGGCGGCAGGATCATCAATATCAGCTCTGTTGCCGGTATTATGGGCAACGTGGGCCAGGCCAACTATTCCGCCGCCAAGGCGGGACTGATCGGCCTGACCAAATCCGTGGCCCGGGAGCTTGCGCCCAAAGGGGTAACCTGTAACGCTGTTGCGCCGGGCTTTATCGCAACCGACATGACAAAAACGCTGGTGCAAGAAGGAAACCAGCTGATTTCCACCATTCCTCTGGGCCGGGTGGGCCAGCCCCAGGAGGTGGCGGAGGCCGTGGCCTTCCTGGCCTGCGCCGGATACATCACCGGCGAGGTGCTGCGGGTAGACGGCGGCATTGCAATCTAGGAGGAACATTTATGGAGAAGGTAAACCGTAGAGTTGTGGTCACCGGGATGGGAACCATCAGCCCGGTGGGCAGCACTGTGGACGCGTTTTGGCAGAGCCTGATTGCCGGACGTAACGGTATCGGGACAATCACTCGCTTTGACACCACAGACTTTAAGGCCACCCTTGCCGCCGAGGTCAAGGATTTTGACCCGGCTCAGTATATGGAAAAACCGGAGATTCTCCACAGCGATTTGTATGCGCAGTTTGCCATCAGCGCTGCCTGCCAGGCGGTGGAGGAAAGCGGGGTCATTGGCACGCTGCCGCCGGAGCGGGTGGCGGTGTATTTTGGCACCGGTATTGGCGGCATACGTACATTTATGGACGAGCACAGCAAGCTTTTGGAACGTGGCCCCCGGCGGGTTTCTCCCCATTTTATTCCCATGATCATCGCCAATATGGCTGCCGGTACCATCGCCATCCGTTTTGGCTGTAAGGGAGCGGCCCTGCCTGCGGTCACCGCCTGCGCCGCCGGCTCTAACGCCATCGGCGAGGCCCTGCGGGCGATCCGCCACGGCTATGCCGACGCCGCCATCACCGGCGGCGCGGAGGCCACCATCAACGAGTGCGGCGTGGCGGGCTTTACCAATATGCGGGCCTTGTCTTTGGCTGAGGATCCCAACGAAGCCTCTTTGCCCTTTGACCTGCGGCGGAAGGGGTTTGTTATTGGCGAGGGCGCCGGCGCGCTGATTTTGGAAGAATACGAACACGCCATAGCCCGAGGCGCCAAGATCTATGGTGAGATCTGCGGCTATGGCTCCACCTGTGATGCCTACCACATCACCGCGCCTCATCCTGAGGCGGAGGGCAGCGCCCGGGCCTTGTCCCAGGCGTTGGAGGAGGCAGGCTATGTCCCCGGCGAAGCGGTGTATATCAACGCCCACGGCACCGGTACCGCCCTAAATGACGTGGCGGAGACCAAAGCCATCAAAATCGCCATGGGCGACCAGGCGGCGAAGGCGCTGATCAGCTCCACCAAGTCTATGACGGGCCATATGCTGGGCGCCTCCGGGGCTGTGGAGGCTGTGGCCTGCCTGAAGGTGTTGAACGAGGGGATCGTACCCCCCACCATCAATTTGCTGGAGCCGGATCCGGCGTGCGACCTGAACTATGTGCCGCATAAGGCTGTGCAGGCAGATATCCAGCTGGCGGTGTCCAATTCCTTTGGATTTGGCGGACATAACGCCTGCCTGGCGTTTAGGAAGGTAGAACGATGAACGAGGCAAAGATCAAAAAATATGCCCAGCTCATGCAGGAGCTGGGGCTTACCGGTTTGGAGATCACCGAAGAGGGCTGTACGGTCCGCCTGGAGCGGGAAGCCGCGCCGGTGGCGGTGTCCGCCCCGGTTCCGGCGGCAGCGCCGGCGTCCAAACCGGAGAAGAAGTATAAAAGTATTTGCTCTCCCACGGTGGGCGTGTTTTATGCCGCCCCGGCGGAAAACGCCGAGCCTTTTGTCAAAGTAGGCGACCGGGTGAAGCGGGGAGACACCCTTTGCATCATTGAGGCCATGAAGCTGATGAACGAGCTTACAGCGGAGGAAGACGGCGTCATCGCGGAGATCTGCGTGCAAAACGGCCAGGTGGTCGACTACGGCTGCGAACTCTTCCGCTTGGAGGGAGACGCCCTATGAACCAAGAAGAGATCAAAAAAATCCTGCCCCACAGGGACAATATGCTTTTGCTGGACGAGGTCACCCGAGAGGGCGATGAGGCCCGGGGGGTGTATCATGTCCGGGGCGATGAGTTTTTCCTCCAGGGCCATTTTCCCGGCGCACCGGTGGTGCCTGGGGTGATTCTTTGTGAAATTTTGGCACAGTCTGCCTGCATTTTGCTGCAAGACGCCATGTCTGAGGGAAAGCTTCCCATGTATACCGGCCTTGACCGTGTCCGGTTCAAATCCCCGGTGCGCCCGGGGGATCGGCTGGAGACCCGGTGTAAGCTCACCCGCTGTAAGCCGCCCTTTTATTTTGCCGAGGGTCAGGGTTTGGTGGACGGCCGTTTGTGTGTGAAAGCCGAATTTTCTTTTGCCATTACGGGGTAGAGCAGTATGTTTTCAAAAATCCTGATTGCCAATCGCGGCGAAATCGCGGTGCGGATTATCCGGGCCTGCAAGGAAATGGGCGTGGCCACTGTGGCCGTCTATTCTCAGGCTGACCGGGAGTCCCTTCATGTGGCCCTGGCCGATGAGAGCTATTGCATCGGCCCAGCTACCGCCGCTGAAAGCTATCTCAACGAAGAGCGGGTCATCAGCGCGGCCATTGCCGCCGGCGCCCAGGCCATCCACCCGGGCTACGGTTTTTTGTCGGAAAACGCCCATTTTTCCGCCCTTTGCCGGAAAAATGGCATCGTGTTCATTGGGCCTACCGCGGAAACCATGGAACGGCTTAGCGATAAGGTGCAGATCAAAGAGATCATGGCCAAATCCGGCCTGCAGGTGATTCCCGGTACCAAGGTGCTCTTTACCGTGGACGATGCCTTAAAGGCCGCCCAGGAGGTAGGCTATCCGGTGATGCTCAAGGCCCGTTCCGGCGGCGGCGGAAGAGGAATCCGGGTGGTTGCCTCTCCCGAGGAAATGGAAAGCGCCTTCCCCTTGGCGGTGGCTGAGGGCGAGGCGGCGTTCAACGACGGCGCCGTTTATATGGAAAAATATATTCACCCAGCCCACCATGTGGAGGTGCAGATCCTGGCGGATGAAGCGGGCCATGTGGTCTGCTTGGGGGAGCGGGATTGCTCCATCCAGCGCCACCACCAAAAGCTGATCGAGGAATCTCCCTCTCCGGCGGTGAGCGCCGAGCAGCGGGAAAAGCTTATGGCCTTGGTGGCCAAAGCTGTGGCCAGCCTGGGCTATCTGGGCGTGGGCACCCTTGAGTTTTTGCTGGATCCCCAGGGAAACTTCTGGTTTATGGAAATGAATGTCCGGTTGCAGGTGGAGCACAGCGTCACGGAGGTGCTCACCACTACCGATCTGGTCAAGTGGCAGATCCGTACCGTGGCGGGGATATCTCTTCCCTTTACCCAAAAGGATATCCTGATCAAAGGATCTTCCATTGAGTGCCGCATCAATGCCCTGGCGCCGGGAAAGCTGGAGCTGCTGCATATTCCCGGCGGGCCGTTTGTCCGGTTTGATACCTACCTGGTGCAGGGCATCCAGGTCACCCCCTTCTATGACTCCCTGCTGGGCAAGCTGGTGGTGTATGCCAGCACCCGGGAAGAGGCCCTGCGGAAGATGGAGGCCGCGTTGTGTGAGCTGGTCATTGACGGAATCCAAACCAATATCGAGGAACAGCTTGCCATTATCCGGGACAAGCGCTTCCTTACCGGTAAATATGATTTGACCTTGATGGAAAGCAGGCGGTAGCTATGGCGTTTTTGAATTTTATCTATAAGCCAAAGATCGAGTTGGAAAAGGGCGGCAGGGATGTGGCTCCGGTGCAACAGGATGAAAGCGAACCGGAAAAGACATGTCCCAATTGCCGTAAGCCTATCCCTCTAAGCCGCCTTTGGGCCAACCAAAATACCTGTCCCTGTGGGTATCATTTTCGCATGGGGGCAAAGCAGCGTATCAATGTTCTTACCGATAAAAACACCTTTGAGGAGATGTTTGATGACCTGGAGTCCTCCGACCCCTTGCACTTCCCCGGCTACAGCCAAAAGCTGGAAACTGTCCGGGTGGCCAGCAAGGAGAAGGAAGGCGTGCTCTGCGGCCGGTGCAAGATCGGCGGCCAGGATTGCTGCTTGTTTGTTATGGAGCCGTATTTTATGATCGGCAGCATGGGTACCGTGGTGGGGGAAAAGATCACCCGCTTGTTTGAGTATGCCTTGGAAAACCGCCTGCCTGTGGTGGGCTATACGGTTTCCGGCGGCGCCCGGATGCAGGAGGGGCTGCTGTCCTTGATGCAGATGGCCAAAACCAGCGGCGCTGTAAAGCGTCATAGCGACGCCGGGCTGTTTTATCTTACCGTGCTTACCGATCCTACCACCGGCGGCGTAACGGCCAGCTTTGCCATGGAGGGAGATATTATCCTGGCTGAGCCTGGCGCTACGGTAGGCTTTGCCGGCCAGCGGGTGATCGAGCAGACCACCCATAAGGCGTTGCCCAAGGGCTTCCAAAAGTCGGAGTTTTTGCTGGAGCATGGATTTGTGGATCAAATCGTGGCCCGGCAGGAACAAAAAACCGTCATTACCCAGCTGCTGAAGCTGCACGGGGAGGGAGAAAGGCCATGAGCACCGCCTATGACAAGGTAAAAATTGCCCGGGAGAATAAACGTCCCACCGGGCTGGACTATATCAAAAACCTGTTCACCGGTTTTTTGGAGCTTCACGGCGACCGCCGCTTCGGAGACGATCCGGCGGTGGTGGGCGGCGTGGCCTATTTGGGCGAGCGGCCGGTGACGGTGATCGCCATCGAAAAGGGCCATACCGCCCGAGAGCGGATCAGCCGCAGCTTTGGCGCGCCCAATCCGGAGGGCTACCGCAAGGCCCTGCGCCTGATGAAGCAGGCAGAAAAGTTTCACCGGCCAGTGCTCTGCTTTGTGGATACCTCTGGCGCTTGCTGCGGCATTGGCGCGGAAGAGCGAGGCCAGGGCCAGGCCATTGCGGAAAACCTGATGGAAATGATGACCCTGCGCACCCCCACGATCTCTGTTCTGGTGGGGGAGGGCGGCAGCGGCGGGGCGCTGGCCCTGGCGGTGACCGACAGGGTTTGGATGCTGGAAAACTCCGTGTATTCCGTCATTTCCCCAGAGGGCTGCGCCAGCATCCTGTGGAAGGATGCCAAAAAGGCCGCCGAGGCGGCGGCCTGCCTAAAGCTCACCGCCCAGGACGCCTGGGAAAACGGCATTGTGGAAAAGGTCATCCTGGAAAAGGACATTGGCCAGGCCACCTTCTACCGCAGTTTGCGTAAGCAGCTGGCGGAGGAACTGGAGATCTTGTCCCAGGAGCCGGATCTGCTGGAAAAGCGCTATGCCCGTTTTCGTGCCATTGGCTGCCCCGGTGAGGCAACGCCGGAGCAAGCGCTCAACCAAGAGTGAGGAAGAAGCCTATGGAAGAAAAAAACATTGTCATTACTGGCATGGGCGCTGTCACTCCCATAGGCGTGGGGGTGGAGGCCTTTTGGCAGGCGCTGCTTGCTGGAACCTGCGGCATTGGCCCCATCACCCGGTTTGACACCGGGGATTGTCCCATTCAGGTAGCGGCAGAGGTCAAAGACTTTGACCCCTTGCAGTATATGCCCAGAAGCCTGTCTGCCACTATGGATCCCTTTATGCGCTATGCCTATGTAGCCGCCCAGCAGGCCCTGACCGACAGCGGCCTGCCCCAGGAAATCTATCCTTCCATCGGCCTTGTGCTGGCAACCGCCATGGGCGGCGTGTCCAGCCTGGCGCAGGCCCAGGAAAAGTTTTCTGCCGGCGGCAAGGTAGGGCCAAGAGTAGTGCCCATGACCATCGGCAATATCGCCGCCGCCCAAATTGCCATTGCCCATAAGATCCAAGGCCCTACCTTCACCGTATCCACCGCCTGTTCTGCCGGTGGGGATGGGGTGATGACCGGCGCTATGCTTTTGCGTGCCGGGGAGGCGGAGGCGGTGCTTGTGGTTGGCGGGGAAAGCGCGCTGACCCCAGTGATCGTGTCTAGCCTGGCCAGAGCCAAGGCCCTAACCCGCAATCCGGATGGCCAAACCGCCTGCCGTCCCTTTGACGCCCAGCGGGATGGCTTTGTGATCGGAGAAGGCGGCGGCGCGATCTTGCTGGAAACCGAGGCCCATGCCAAGGCCCGCGGCGCCAAGATCTATGCCCGCCTGGCCGGTTGGGGTAATACAGGGGACGCCCACCATGTTACCGCCCCTTGCCCGGATGGCGCAGGCGCGGCGGCTTGTATGAAAAAGGCATTGGCCAAAGCCGGCCTTGTCCCGGAGGATATCGATTATATCAATGCCCATGGCACATCCACGCCGGTAGGGGATATCGCGGAGACGATGGCGGCAAAAGCTGTGTTTGGCAGCGCTGTGCCGCCCATGTCCTCCACCAAATCCAGCACGGGCCATATGATGGGCGCAGGCGGTATTGTTGAGCTGATTGCCTGTGTGTTGTCCATCCGGGACGGCGTCTTGCCGGCCACGCTGCATTTAGCTCATCCTGACCCGGCTTGCGACCTGGACTATGTGCCCAATACGCCCCGCCAGGCTTCCGTCAAGGCGGCCATGAGCAATTCCCTTGGCTTTGGCGGCCAAAATTCCAGCGTGATTGTCACCAAATATTGAGTTGTTTTTCAGCGTGCCAAAATTGGAAGGTTTTGGCACGCTGTTTTTTTTCAACCCCCCTTGTAATTGATTACAAAATGTGATAAGTTATAAAACAAATTGTAGTCAAACTGAAACTAAGGATGGGTTACCATGAATCGAGCAATATCCCTTTTACTTGTGTTGACGCTTTTGCTGGGCCTTGCGGCGCCGGTAGCTGCCATGACCACCAACTACATCGGCTATACCGCCAAGGTGGGGGCGATGACCCTGCCGCTGCCGGAATATCCTGTTGGCAGCTATTGTACCACCAGCGGAGAAGCCTGCGTGGGCCACAATGCCTGCCAGCGGTATTATACCACCCCCGATGGAACACAGGTGGACACCTACGGCATCCAGTGCCTTGGCTTTGCCCGCTATGTGTTCTACCGCTGCTTTGGCATGGTGGATACAGGTAGCGGGAACTATAAGAGTGTGGTAGCCGGCGTGTCTGCCGCCGACACAACGGTGGAGCTGCTCCAGCAGCATCTGGGCACGGATGTGCTGGCCGGGGCACATATCCGTGCCGGCACAGAGAGCAATGGCCATAGCATGATCTATCTTGGCAGTGACAGTACATATGTCTATACCTATGAGGGCAACTACGATAACCATTGCGGCGTAACCGTCAATTGCCGAACCTGGCAGGAGCTGGCAACGTACCTGTCCAATAAAGGCGGCGTGAACTATATCCATATGCCCAATGTCTATCCCGGCATGGCAAACGATGATTGTGCCGTCAACGGCCATACCCTGCAGATTACGGCCAGCATCGCGGCCACCTGTACGGAGGAAGGAACCGCCACCCATACCTGCGCCGTCTGCGGAGCGGTAGAAATCACCACCGTTCCGGCCCTGGGCCATGATTGGGATCAGGGGATAGCCACCCTCCTTCCCACCAGCGGCAGGGAGGGGATCATGACGTATACCTGCCAGCGCTGCGGCGAAACCAAAACCGAAGCCATTGCCAAGCTTTCCGATTGTAAAGGCAACGCCGCTTGCCCTGGCCATAAGTTTACGGATATGCCGGCTGCCGACAGCTGGGCGCACACAGGCATTGATTTTGTGGTGACGTATGCTCTGTTTTCCGGCACCTCCGACACAACCTTTAGCCCGGAGAACACCATGACCCGGGCCATGCTGGCTACCGTGCTTTGGCGTCTGGCCGGCAGTCCTGATCCGGTAGGAAGCAATCCCTTTAGCGATGTCAAGGCCGGCCTTTGGTATACCACAGCTATCATCTGGGCGGCGGAGAACCATGTGGTAAACGGCGTTGGCGGAGGAAGGTTTGCTCCGGAGGGCAACGTGACCCGTGAGCAGGCGGCGGTGATGCTGTTCAACTATGCCAATGCCCAGGGAAAGGATACCTCTGCCCGCGCCGATCTGACCGTCTTCCCCGATAGCCAAGGGGTCAGCTCGTGGAGCAAGGACGCCCTGTCTTGGGCCAATAAGGCCGGTTTGATCAACGGCACAATGACAGACGGCAAGATCTATCTTAGCCCCTCCGGCCAAGCCAGCCGCGCGCAGGTGGCCAAGATCCTGATGCAGTTTGTGGAGCTGGGGTGACCATATTCTCCCTTGCAATTTGCATATCCGTGTGATAAAATAGAAAAAATATAATATAGATTTCAGCGGCGCGCCGCAAGGCTGATGAGGGAAACCGGTGAAAATCCGGTACAACTGCCATTACTGTGTGGGATCTTTCCGGATCCTAAGTCAGATTACTCTTCGCCGCCGAAGGCTTAGCATTTGGGGTACTGTTTGTAAGCAAACAGATAGCATTGCAGGGTCAAGGCGGCGCTGGTGATGTGGCGCTGCCGCGAAACCGTCCAGGGGTACACATGCCCGTGGGCTGGTTCTGTTTGACGTTTATGTGCCCCCGGCTCAAGCCGGGGGCGTTTTGTTTGGTAAAGAAAGGGGGATATGCCATGGATCAGCGGGAAGTCTGTATCGCGTTGCTTTGTACGCGGGCCAAGGAATTGGGCCGTCTGCCCTGCCGCAGCGATTGTACCGACGCCCAGGTGCAGCAAATCAAAGCTGCCCTAGGCCCTTGGCCCCGGGCCTTGGAGGCGGCGGGGCTTAAGCCCCCTTCACCTGTGTATCTGCGGCGTAAGGCCCACCGTAAGCAGCGCCGCCAGCAGGCCCATCAGCGGCGCCGGAACGAGGGAAACCGCCTATGATGGCCGGGCTGTTTTGCCGTCACCCTGGGGTGCAGCTGGCCTATTTTGCCCTGGGTCTGGGGCTGACCATGGCTGTGCGCCATCCGCTGGTTTGCGGCCTGTCTTTGGCCGGGGCGGTGCTTGCCCTGCTTTGCCGGCAGGGGAGCTGTACCCTTGCGCCGCTGTGGCAGGCTCTGGCCACGGTGATCCTTTTGGGGCTGGCCAATGGCTTGCTCCAACCGGCGGGAAGTACGGTGCTCTTTACCCTGTGGCGGGGAAGGCCTGTAACCTGGGAGGCGATCTCTTGGGGCCTGACCACCGGCGCTATGCTGGCGGCGGTGGTGCTGTGGTTTTCCTGCCTATCCTGGCAAATGGATATGGGGGCGCTGACGGCCCTGTTGGGAACCAAGCTGCCGGGACTTTGCTTGCTGCTGTCGATGATTCTGGGGTTTTTGCCCCGGTTTTCCCGTACCTTTCATCAGCTTAGCCAGGCCCAAATGGCCTTGTCCGGCGGGGAAAAGCCTACCCTTGCCCAGCGCGGCAGGATATTGGGGGCCTTTTTCTCCCTTAGCCTGGAGGAAGGGGTGATCACCACCGCCGCCATGAAAAGCAGAGGTCACGGCCTTTCCAGGCGCACGTCCTATCGCAGATGCCCCTTCACCTTGTGGGACGGGGGATGTTTGCTGGCCCTTGCCGGTCTGGCGGCGGCGGCGATCCTTGGCCTTTGGGGCCGGGAAGTGAGCTGGTATCCCGCGCTGCAGATCCCTAAGCTGCCGGTGGGCGCGGTGGCGGCGCTTTGGCTGTATTTCTTTTTGCCCGCTGCCGGGTGGGCGTTTGGAGGCATAAAATGGCGTATCTTACAATCGAACATCTGACCTTTTCCTACCCGCTAACCAAGGAGAAGGCCCTTTCCGATGTGTCTATGGCGGTGGAAAAGGGGGAGCTGGTGCTGCTGTGCGGGGCTAGCGGCTGCGGAAAAACCACCCTTTTGTCCCACCTTAAGCCCTGCCTTACCCCCTCCGGTGTCAGAAAGGGCAGGGTCTGCTTGGAGGGCGTCTGCCTGGAGGAGTTGTCTGCCCGGCAGCAGGCGGCGAAAATCGGCTACGTCTTTCAGGATCCCCAGGCTCAGCTGGTTACCGATAAGGTCTGGCATGAGTTGGCCTATGGCCTGGAAAATCTTGGCCTGCCCAGTGAGGAAATTCGTCTGCGGGTGGGGGAAATGGCCAGCTATTTTGGCCTGCAGGAGCTGTTTCACGCTTCGGTAAACGCGCTGTCCGGCGGGCAAAAGCAGCTGGTAAATTTGGCGGCGGTGATGGCCATGGACCCAGATGTTTTGGTGCTGGATGAGCCTACCTCCCAGCTGGATCCCATCGCCGCGGCCAGCTTTTTGGATATGGTCTGCCGGATCAACCGGGAGTTGGGCACCACCGTTATCCTTTCTGAGCACCGAACGGAAGAAATTTTTGGCCGGGCCAGCCAGGTGGCGGTTATGGCCCAGGGACGGCTTGCGGCCTTTGGCCCTCCGGCGCAGGTAGGGGCTGCGCTTGCCCAAACCCCCTATATGGCCCTGCTTCCCAGCCCTGTGCGCATTGCCAGCGCCTTGGGCTGGCAAAATGAACTGCCCCTGACGGTAGCCGGCGGCAGCCGGTATCTGGCGGCCTATGCCGCCGGCCATCCCTGCGGCGGCGCGCTTCCTGACCCGGAGCCGCCCCAGACCCCGCCGGTATTGACCCTGCACGAGGTCTGGTTCCGGTATGAAAAGGACAGCCCGGATGTGCTTCGCAGCTGTAGCTTTCAGGTACCCCGAGGCGGAATCTATGCCATCTTGGGGGGCAACGGCAGCGGAAAGTCCACGCTTTTGCGTACCATCGCCGGCCTGCAGCGCCCCTATCGGGGGTGGATCCAATGGAACGGGAAACGAAAACGGCCGGCGGATTTTGGCGTGGCCCTGCTGCCCCAGGATCCTAAGCACCTGTTTGTAGGCAAAACCCTGCGGGAGGATCTGGCGGAGATGTCTGCCAGTGAAGAGCAGATCCAAACCATCGCCCAGCAGTTGGCGGTGGATCACCTGCTGGAGCGCCACCCCTACGACCTTTCCGGCGGTGAGCTGCAGCGGGCGGCTCTGGCAAAGGTGCTGCTGGCAAAGCCCAGCCTCCTATTGCTGGATGAGCCAACCAAAGGGATGGACGCCATGTATAAGCCCCAGTTTGCCCGGCTGCTGCAGCAGCTTTTAGCCACGGGGATCACGATTTTGCTGGTAAGCCACGATGTGGAGTTTTGCGCCCAATACGCGACCCTTGCCGCCCTGTTTTTTGATGGCGGCGTGTTGGCCCAGGGAACCGCCCGTAAGTTTTTTGCCGCCAACCGCTATTATACCACCAGCGCCCGGCGGATGAGCCGGGAGATCCTTCCCAACGCCATAACCGCGCAGGAGGTGGTGCAGCTGTGCCAAAGCATAGAATAAGCCCCCGATATTGGCTGGCTCTGGCGGTGCTGCTTTGCGCTGGCGGCGGGCTGGCGGCTTGGGCGTTGCTTTCCGGCAAGCACTTTTACCTCTTTAGCCTGGTGGTGTTTGCCTTTGGCTTTGGCCTGTTGGCCCTGAGCTGGGAGCGGCAAAAGCCCAGTGCCGCAAGGCTTGTGGTGCTGGCGGTGCTGTGCGCCGCCGCTATTGCCGGCCGGGGGCTGTTTGCCGCCTTGCCCCAGTGTAAGCCGGTGGTGGCGGTTGTGATTGTGACCGGTTTGGCCTTTGGCCCGGGAGACGGCTTTCTCGCCGGGGCCGTAACGGCCTTTGCCAGCAACTTTATGTTTGGCCAAGGCCCCTGGACGCCCTGGCAGATGTTTGCCTTTGGCCTGCCGGGATTTTTGGCGGGCTGGCTGGGAAAAGCCGGTCTGCTTTCCGGCAAGCGGCTGCCCTTGGCGCTGTTTGGCCTGGCGGTTACCCTGCTGCTGGTGGGGCCGGTGCTGAATCTATCCACCCTGGCCTTTATGGGGCAGGGGGTAAGCGCCGCCGCCGTAGGCGCGGTGTTTCTCTCCGGCCTGCCCTTTGATTTGGTGCATGGCCTGTCCACCGGGGTGTTTTTGTTCCTTTTGGGACCGTTTATGCTGGAAAAGCTGGCACGGGTGCGGATAAAATATGGCATGACGCCGCCGGAGGATCCATCATGAAGCGCAACGCGGCATGGAGCCACCCTTTGGTTTTGCTGGCCTATTTCTTGCCCCTGCTTGCGGCCTGCTTTGCCTTTCAGCAGCCGGTATACCTTTTCTTGACCATTGCCCTGGCCCTGGCGGCAAACGGGGCCTTTGCTCCCCGGCCAATGGGCCGGCATGTGCTGGTGGCCTTGGCGGTGGGGCTGGCGGTGGGGCTGTTTTATGCCAGCTTTCACCATTTCGGGGTGACGGTGCTGGCCTATACCCGCCGGGGCAATCCCATAACGGCGGAGGTTTTGCTGTATAGCGCCTCTTTGACGGTGCGGGCCACCGGCGGCGTTTTGTGGCTGGCGGCGGCATCGGCGCTGTTTACCACCGATAAGGTGCTGGCGCTGCTTGGCTGGCTGCATCCCAAGCTGGGGCTGTATGGCGCGGTGCTTTTGCGCCTGACGCCTCGGGCCAGAGACGCCTATAGGCAGATGACCCTGGCGGCAAGGAGCCTTGGCCGCCACAGGGGCGTAAGGCCGGTGCTGCGCCGGTGGAGTATGCTCCTTACCTGGGTCATCGACCGTCTGGGGGAGACCAGCCGGGCCATGGCCTGCCGAGGCGGTACGCTGAAAGGACGAACATATTTTTATCCCGCCCCCCTGGAGGACGCCCACCGGCTTCAGCTGTTGCTGGATGCCCTGTGCCTGGGTGGACTGCTGTTTGCCCACCTGTTGGATCAAACCCGCATCTGGTACCGTCCCCGATGGTTTTGCCCGGCGCCTACCGGGGTGAGCTGTCTGTTTTATGGCATGTATGTTGTGTATGGCCTGTCTTTGCCGGTAATGTATTGGTCTATCCGGGGAAGACTGGCCTTGGGGCGAAGGAGTGTACATGAAAAAACGTAAAAATTTGGCGCTAAATCTGCTGCTGGTTCTTTGTGCCCTGGCCATTGTGGCCGGGGCGGTGCTGGGAGCGGGCTATTTTAAGGGCTGGTTTGGCCCCTCCCCCGATGTGGGGCAGACCTTGACGGTAACGGAGGTAAAGGGCAGCGTGCTCACCCAGCGGGAGGACATCGCCTATCTTACGGAGGATACCACCGCCATTGTCAGCGGGGATGTGGTTTCTCTGGCCATGGACGCCCAGCTGAGCCTGTCTTGGCAGGGGGGAGAGATCACCTGCGGGGAGGACACCGCCTTTGTGCCCCAAATCGATCAGGGAGAGCTTACCCTTACCCTGCGGTATGGCGAGCTGTTTCTGGCCTTGCCGGAGGATTGCGCCGTTACGGTGGACTATGCCGGAACGCGCCAGACCTACACCCAAACCGTCCAGTGGATCACCCTGCGGGAGGATGTCTATACCGCCCAAGATGTGACCGCCTTGACCCAGGCGGGGGAGACCTCCGCCCTAAGCGATTTTGCCCTAAGCCGGGCCATGCACTGTCATCAGCTGGCCCTGTATCAGGCGCGGCTGGCCGGGGAATGGCAGCTGCGGCAGGCCCAGGCCCAGGAGGAATTGATCCAATCTTTGGCGGGAGAGACGGCAGAGCCAGCCCAAGCGGAGACGGAAGAGACGCAGCCAGAGCAGACCCAGCCGGAGCAAGCCCCACCGCAGACCACCCAACCGCCGACGGAGACAACCGCTCCCCAGCAAACCACGGCCCCTGCCGAGCCGGAGGAAACCCAGTCCACCCAGCCTACACAAGCGCCGCCGTCTACCGAGCCGGAGCCGGTTTGCACCATCACCATTGAGTGTAAGACGGTACTCAACAATATGAGCCTTTTAACCCCATCCCTGCAAGGGACGATTCCCAGCAGCGGCTACATATTGCCGGCCACAGAGGTGACATTTACGCCGGGAGAGACGGTTTTTGACGTGCTTAAGCGGGTGTGCAGCGCCAGTGGCATCCCCTTGGAATACAGCTACACGCCCATGTATGGCAGCTACTATATTGAGGGCATCAACAATTTGTATGAGTTTAGCTGCGGCAAGCAATCGGGATGGCAATACAGTGTAAACGGGGTGTTCCCCGATTATGGCTGCAGCAAATATACCCTAAGCGATGGCGATACCATCGCTTGGCGGTATACCTGCGCCTATGGAAATGATTTATAAGCCCCCAAAATACGAGGGCTTTTGCGCAATATACCCGGTAAACTGAATATACAGAAGCAGCCGCCCCTTGGGGGTACGCGGAATCGGGTGAAATTCCCGGCGAGTCGGTCACTGTGAAGCCTGGCCTATGGGTACAGGATCAGTCAGATACGCGTCTGCTTCGCGGATTCGGCCGTCACTCGAAGCCGCATGGAGTTCCCTGCCATGCCTTCGTGTATGGCAGGGACGTTTTTATGTAAACCAATGGGGAACAGGGCATCCTGGGTTCTCCATGGAGTATAAGGAGGAAATATCATGCACAAACACATCCATCAACGGATCGTGTCCTTGCTCCTGGCAGCGGCGCTGCTGCTGGGATTGCTGCCGGTTACCGCCTTTGGGGCAAACCGGGCGGTGCTGGGAACGGTTCATGTGGTGGTGGAAAACACCACCCTAAGCACCGCGCAAAATGCGCCCTGGGAGGGGGTGCTGGTCGACCAGTGGGTCAACCTGACCACCTCGTCTACCATGATGTCCTGTGTGATCTCTGCCCTTGGCACAGAGCATACCCAGGAGGGGGCGGAGAGCAACTACATCACCAGTATCGATGGCCTGTCCGACCAAGGGGGAAGCAAATCCGGCTGGATGGGCACCTTAAACGATTGGTTTACCGCCGAAGGCTTTGGGGCCTATACCGCCGCCAGCGGCAAGCTGGAGTCTGGCGATGAGATCCGCCTGCAATATACCTGCGACTGGGGCGCGGATCTGGGCAGCTTTTGGAGCAACGCGGACAAGTCCCTTAAGGAGCTGCAGTTTAGCGAGGGCCAGCTTACCCCGGCCTTTGACGGAGCAGCCCATGACTATGTACTTAGCCTGCCGGCAGGCGTTACAGCCCTGACGGTGACCCCCACCGCCGCCAACAAAAACTATCAGGTGCGTACCACCGTGGGGGATGTGACCTATAAGCGCACCGCCCAAGTGCCGGTGGAAGAGGGAACGGTGATCAAGGTCACCTGCGGCGATCCCACCTGGCCCACCATGAACAGCGACAATAGCGGCGCGGCCCAGGTGTATACCGTCACGGTCAAATACCGCAGCCTGACCATCGGCAGCGACGGGGCCAATGTGCTCGACAGCACCATTGTGGTCGCCCAGGGAGACACTGTACAGCTGAAAGCCTATGATGAAACCGGCAGGGAGGTGGCCGCCTCCTGGAAGGTAACCTCCGGCAGCGCGGCCACTGTGGATGACAGCGGCCTGCTTACCGTGGTCACCAGCCTGTATTCCGGTAGCACCAGCTTTGTCACCGTGCAGGCTACCTCTGCCGCCGATGAAACCGTTACTTGCCAAAAACAGTTTGGCCTTACCGGCTATCAGATGTCGGAAGCGAACAAAACAAGAACCGTGGCCCTGTCTGCCGATGGCCAAACGGCCAAGACGGTATCCATCACCGGCGGCTATGCAGGGCATAACCTCTGGAGCTTTGCCGAAACCCCGCTTGCGGAGCTGAGCAAAGATCCGGGCAGCGGTACCTCTGCCAGCTTTGTGCTGAAGCGGCCCGGTGTGTTTACGGTGGACCTGACCGTGGACCTGTTCCCGGAGATCACCCAAACCGCCACCATCACCGTTACTGGCGTAGCGGTGGAGGACGCCGCCGGAGCAAGCGGCAAGACCTACCTTGCCCAAGGGGAGAGCGGCCAGCTTACGGCCTATTGCGCCCCGGACAGAAGCCTTGCCGCCTGGCGCAGCAGCAACGAGGCCGTTGCCACGGTGGATGACACCGGTAAGGTTACCGCCAAAAACGTAGGTTCCGCCATCATCTATGCCGAGGATAGCGAGGGAACCACCGGCGGCATTAAGGTGGTGGTGACCTCCTTGGACACGCCCTATTTTGAGTCCATGGAGTTTTTGACTACCGCCTTTGTTACCGGCACTTGGGTGGCGGGCCAGACCTTCCAGCCCACGACCCTGGCCTATACTCTGCCTTTGCGCACCTACAGCATCTCATCTTTGACGCTTCAGGCCACTACCCTGTATGATACCGAAAAATATACCGCCGTGGCTACCTATACGGACATCTCCGGGGAGGATGCTTCGGTGGAGATCAACAGCGGCAGCGTTACCTATCTAACGGACATTCCCTTTGGCGATTCGGTGGTGAACATCACCATTGCAGAAAAAGAGGATCCCACCAAGGCTACCGTCTATACCCTTTCCGTCAATCGCCCCTGGGATACCACCAATACCATCAAAGCCAGTGGCATTGTCCTAAACCCGGATGGCCGGAGCCTGCTTACCTCTACCAAGTATAACGGCTATGCCGAAGGCGCCATGCTGCGGGCGGATGAAACGGGAACGCCTAGCTCCGGCACCGGCGTAAGCGCCAGCTACGCCAACTACCGCACCTATCTTCTGTCTGGCACGGAAAAATTTACGCTGACCTTTAACGGAAACACGGCGTATACCCACCTGCGGTATTCCACCGACGGGACAGCCTGGACAGAGCTTCCCCAGGGCGGCGGTGTCACCGGCACCCTGGCCTTTGCTGAGGATGCCACAGAGCTTGCCGTACAGGTGCAGATTTTGGACGACAGCACCTATGCCGCCAATGTAGCCGCCGGAAAGGACGGCTTTGCCGAGGGCACGGTCAACACTTATACCGTTTGGGTAGAGCGGGTGCAGGCCGGGGAGAGCAGCGCGCAGATGCTTACCGCCGCCACAGAGGCGGGACAGTGGTATCCTGCCTTTGCCCCGGAAAATCATACCTACAACATCGTGGTGCCCAACGGAACCACAGAGCTGACCTTGACCTATACCGTGACCGAGGGGGCCGCAGTTACCGTTGGCACAGCCGCCCAGACCCCGGCGGAGGACGGCAGCTATAGCCTTACCCTGAGTACTGCCAGCAAAACCATCACCATTACCTCTGCCGATGGTACTATCGTAAATACCTATGCTGTGGCCCTTTGTGCCAGATCCGCCTATGCTGTGCCGGATCAGGTGGTGGACTACCTTTGCCTGAACAGCCAGTATACCAACAGCGCCGGCTATGGCATGTATCCGGAGCTGACCTTAAAAGGCAGCTTAAAATCCCTGGGGAATTTCGGCGGATATATCACCTACTATTACGAGCAACCGCTGACAGACGATCCCCATAATCTCTATGGCCTGGACTTTTATGTCTATGGCAATGCCAATACCAGCGGCGGCAGCTTTGCGGAAAGCGGGCAGGTGTGGGTTTCTGAGGATGGCCAGCAGTGGTACGCCCTAGCCGGCTCCGAGCACTATGAGGATTCCACCATCTGGGACTATACCGTTACCTACACCGCCACAGCCAGCGGCAAAACGGCCTGGAGAGACAACCAGGGCAACGTAAATACCGGCGCGGCCAACAGCGGCGCATGGGCCAAGGCGGCCAACTATCCCCTCAATTCCCTGGTGGGGGATGACAGCCTGACCATCACCGGCATTTTGCTGCCTTGTATTGACGGCACCATCACCGGCGACAGCACCACCGCCTCCTATGCCGGCGCAACCAGTTGGGGTTACAGTGACTACTTTGTCAACGGTACCATCGGCGCGGATGTGAATCCTTACGGGGAAAATGCCGCCTCCAACGGGTTTGACCTGGCCTGGGCGGTGGATGCCCAGGGAAATCCTGTGGATGTGTCGGATATGGCCTTCCACTATGTCAAGGTGGTCACCGCCTCCAACATCTGGGCCGGCGCATTTGGGGAAAAGTCCACCGAAGTCAGCTATGTGGTGCGCACTACGCCCCAGGCCCAAGAGGTGGGCCAAACGGCCCCGGCTGAAAGCGTCACCATTTCCCAAGGGGAGGAAAGCAAGACCGTAGCGCTTTCCGCCGATGACCAGATCCAAGAGATCTATGTGGGCCAAATGGATCAGGTGACCCTGACCCTAAATGGGTTGGAGGATACCTGCAATGTGTACATCAATAACCAGCGGGTGGTTCCTGGTGAAGGCTCCCAAACATTTGCCGTGGCGGCGGACAGAACGCCCCGCCTGGTGCGCTTGGTGACGCAGCAGGAGGGACAAGCGCCGTCTATCCGTCTGCTCAAGCTGATTGCCGGGCAAAGCGATCAGGAGCTGGCCGAACCGGTGATCCAGCAAATCGCCGCCTTGGGTAAGATCACCTTGGAAAGTAAGGACGCCATCGAAGCGGCTCGTGCCGCTTACGACGCCCTGACCGCCGAGCAGCAAGCCCTGGTGAGCAATTACG
>CAYVWG010000016.1:21140-27265 GCA_964455425.1 uncultured Oscillospiraceae bacterium
CGTGCCGCTTACGACGCCCTGACCGCCGAGCAGCAAGCCCTGGTGAGCAATTATGATGTGCTTGTGGCCGCTGAGGAAGCCTATGCCCTTTTAGGACAAAGGGAAATCTATACCACAACTGGCAAGTATCTTTATGGCCTGACCCAAATCACCGCGCCTACAGTAGGCAGCGTGGGCGGAGAGTGGCTGGCCTTGGGCCTTACCCGTTCCGGCTATACCGTGACGGAGGAATACTACCAAAACGTGGCCGCGCACATTCAAGCCAAGTTAGACGATCAGGGACGGCTCAGCCCCACCAAATCCACGGAAAATTCCCGGATTATTCTTGCCCTGACCGCCGCAGGATATGATGTCACCGATGTGGGAGGCGGAAATCTGCTGACGGCCCTGGAGGACATCGACTATGTGTGCCAGCAGGGGGTCAACGGCCCCATTTGGGCGCTGATCGCCTTGGATAGCCACCAGTATCCGGCAGGGGATACCACCCGCCGGCAGCTGATCGACGCCATTTGCCAGGAGCGTCTGGCCGATGGCGGATGGGCCATGGAAGAGGACACCGCTGACGCCGATCTAACCGCCATGGCCATCCAGGCCCTTGCGCCCTATGCCCAAACAGATCCCCAGGTTCAGGCGGTGGTGGAGCAGGCCCTATCCTGCCTGTCTGCCCTGCAAAAGGCCACGGGGGATTTTGGCTCCTGCGAATCCTGCGCCCAGGTGCTGGTGGCGCTGACCGTGGCTGGCATTGATCCGGTCAAGGATGAACGGTTTGTGAAAAACGGCCACACGGTGGTGGAGGCCCTTTGCGCCTACTACTTAGGCCAGGGCCAGTTTGCCCACAGCCTGGGCGGGGAGGAAAATCCCATGTCCACCGAGCAGGCATATTATGCCCTGACCGCCTATTTCCGCCTGCAAGAGGGCAAAACCACCCTGTATGACATGACCGATGTAACCATCCAAGTGGATCCCTGCAAGCCCTTTACCGATATCAACCGTTCGGCCTGGTATCATCCCTATGTGGATTTTGTGGTAGCCAATGGCCTGATTTTGGGCTATGGCAACACCCACACCTTTGCCCCGGCGGTAAACATGTCCCGGGCGGAGTTTGTTACCCTGCTGTACCGCTATGATACCCAGTGCAACGGCGGCGAAACGGTGTCTGCCGCAGATTGCCCCTTTACCGATGTTACCGGCTGGCAGGTCGAGGGCGTCACCTGGGCCGCTGCCGCGAAGATCACCACCGGCGTAAGCGCCACAGAATTCAATCCCACCGGCTTGGTTACTCGCCAGGAGGCGGCGACCTTCCTGTACCGCTATGCCCGGTGGAAGGGCTATGAGGCAAAGGCTGCCGTTGACCTGACCGAGAAATTCCCCGCCGATGGCAGCACCGTCAGCAACTGGGCGGTTTCCGCCATGTCTTGGGCAGCGGCGGAGGATGTGGCCATCTTTGCCGGCGATGAAAACGGCAGGCTGGCTCCCGCCGGTTCGGTTCGCCGGGATGTAGCCGCTAAGCTGGTGTGCCAGCTCGATGGTTTTGTGCAGCAGCAAGGCTAAAATAACCTATGCCGGATAGGTCGCCACGGGGGCCTATCCGGCGGCGAAAAAATCGGTAAATCTAGGACGCGGCGTGTCAAGATGGGTTTGACACACCGCGTCTATTGTTCACAAAATGTTCATCTGTATTTCAGTTTTGTTTCAGCAAGCTGCGTTACAATGCAGACATAAGAAATCAAAAAGGAGTGCACAGATATGGATGAATTCTTTGATTATAACCAAGAAAATGAAATGACTTCCCATACCCCGGAAGCCCCCCAATCCCCTGAGACCCCACCGCAGGAGTCGGCGTCTGCCCATGCACAGCCGGAGCAGACCGAGCAGCCGGAGCAGACCGAGCAGCCGGCCTATGACGCCGGCAGCTATAGCCAAGGCTATGCCGCCAGTCCCAATGGCGCGTATAGCTACAATTACAGCTACCAGTATCAGCAGCCCACCACCCCCCGGAAGCCAAAAAAAGAAAAGAAGCCCAAAAAGCCCATTACCTGGACAGGAAAAAAGGTTGTGGCGCTGGCCCTGTGCTGCGCGCTGATAGGCGGCTTAGCGGGTACCGGCGGCATATTGCTGGTCAACAGCCTGTCCGGCCCCAGCAAGACGGAGATCAAAGCCAGCTCCGACAAGGTGTCCACCATGGTGGAGGGCCAGCGGGAAAGCGCTACCATTGACGTTACCAGCGTGGATACCAGCAAAGCCATGACCGCTGCGGAGGTCTATGCGGCCAACGTCAATTCCACCGTAGGCATCACCACCTCCATTACCACCAATTTCTGGGGGTATCAGACGACCTCCGCCGCTTCCGGCTCCGGCTTTATTATCACAAATGACGGTTATGTGCTGACCAACTACCACGTTGTGGAGGATTCCAGCACCATCACCGTCACCACCTATGACGGCACCACCTATGACGCGGAGCTGATCGGCTACGATGAGAGCAACGACATTGCCGTGCTGAAAATCGAGGCGGAGGATCTGACGCCTGTGGTGCTGGGCGATTCCAGCCAGATGAATGTTGGCGACGATGTGGTGGCCATCGGCAATCCTTTGGGAGAACTGACCTTTTCCCTGACCTCGGGCACCATCAGCGCCTTTGACCGGGAGGTGACCATGTCCAACGGCACCACCATGAACCTGCTGCAAACCGACTGCGCCATCAACTCCGGCAACTCCGGCGGCGCGCTGTTTAACATGTACGGCGAGGTCATCGGCATTACCAACGCCAAGTATTCCAGCAGCTCCAGCGATGGCACGGCTTCCATCGATAACATTGCCTTTGCCATCCCCATCAACAGCGTCCGCACCATTGTGGAGAGCATTATGAAAAACGGCTATATCTCCACGCCGTATATCGGGATAACCGTTGATGATGTCAGCGAGGAAAGCCAGAGCTTTGGCCTGCCCCAGGGCGCGGCCATCAAAGCGGTGACGGAAGACAGCCCGGCCCAAGCTGCCGGCTTGCAGGTAAATGATATCATCACCGCCGTCAATGGCGAGGCGGTGACTGGCAAGAACGATATCGTGGCCGTGGTGGGGAAAGCAAGCGTAGGCGATGTGCTGACGCTTACCGTCTACCGCCAAGGCGAAAGCCAGGAGATCTCGGTTACCGTTGGCGAGCAGATCCAGTCGGCCAACGGGGAGCAGAGCGATTCCAACCAGCAGCAAAGCGGCCAAGGCAGCGGGGGCAATGGCTTTAATCCCTTTGACTACTTCTTTGGCGGCTGATCCCGCAAAGCGCCCAAAATAAACCGATCCCCCAGGGCAGAGCCGTCTGGCTCTGCCCTGGGGGATTTACCTGTGGATATTCTTTCTCTTTATTCCACCTAAGACCCGGCGGACGCCGCGTCATTCTGGGGTGTACGGCCCAAAGGCATCATAGTGGTTGCGGCAAAGGCTTTGCACCTTTTCACGGATAGACAGCAAATCCCGGAAAGCGTCTGGACGCTTGGAAGGATCCCGCAGCAAGGCGGAGGGATGATAGATGGCGGTGTACCATATGCCCTCTTTTTCCACCCACTGGCCGTGCTCCCGGGTGATGCGGTAATCCGGATGGATCAGCGCCTTGGCGGCAATGCGGCCAAGACAGATCAAGATCTGTGGCTGCAGCAGCGCCATTTGCCCGGCAAGATAGCTTTGGCAAGCGGCCAGCTCATCCTCCTGGGGATCCCGGTTTCCCGGCGGGCGGCATTTGACCACATTGGTGATGTAGCAGTTGTGCCGACCCAGGTCGATAATGGACAGCATCTCATCCAAAAGCTGGCCTGCCGGCCCTACAAAGGGCTGTCCCTGTAGATCCTCCTGTTCTCCCGGCCCTTCGCCTACAAAGAGAATCTCCGCGTTTTTCGGGCCAATGCCAAACACAGCGTTGTGCCGCCTTTGGCAAAGGCGGCAGTTGTGGCAATCTTGGCACTGAGCCTGCAGCGCCTGCCAAGACAGGCTCATGACGGGCCTCCGGGCTGATTCCCGCCGGGCCTGCGCCGGCGCATTGCCGCCTTTTTTGCCCGGCGGGTGTTGATGGCCCGAATGATCCAGTAAAACACCAGCAGCGCCACCAGCAGCCCCAGCAGCACAAACAAATACCAGTAGGTTTGGGTAAAGGTTTTGGTGCGGTGGTAGGCTGCCGCCAAATCGGAGCCTTCCACGGCGGTAAGGGTCAGGGCGTTGACGCTACCGATCTCCTGGCCGTCATAGTAGACCACCACCTTTCCCACGGCCTGCCCTTGCTCCAGGGGCGCTTGCAGCTCCTCCTGGCTGTCTGGCACATAGGTGGCGGTGATTTTGTCGGCGTCGTAGTCGATGGGCAGCAGGCAGTTGATGTCCGCCTCTGGCACCAACACCACTTCATCGGGGCCGGAGGACAGGGACACCGGCACCTGGGCAATGGGCTGAAGCCGAGACAGCACCTGGGCATAGGCAAAGTTGTCAAACCCGTAGTCGAACAGGCGGGCGGCCTCGATGAAGTTTTTGTAGATCAGGTTGCCGTTTTCATCCAACGGGCTGTCGGCTCCCAGCACAATGGCCAAAAGGCGCATATTTTCCTGGGAGGCGGTGGAAATAACGCATCTCCCCGCGGCGCTGGTGTAGCCGGTTTTTACGCCTACGGCTTTGGCGTAGTAATACTCCTGGGTCACGGTGGTGTTGATGAGGAAGTTGGTGGAGGACAGCACCCGTTCCTCCGACTTGTTGGTAGCCGGCACCGTGTAGGTGGCGGCGGAGGTGATGGTCACAAAGTCGTCATTTTTCAGCGCCTGTGTGACGATTTTTCGCAGATCGTTGGCGGTGGTGTAGTGGTCTTCCTCATGCAACCCATGGGTGTTGGCAAAATGGGTGCCGGTGCAGCCAAGCTCCTGGGCCTTTTGGTTCATCAGCGCCACAAATTCGGTGATGCTGCCGGAAACGTATTCCGCCACCACGGTGCAGGCCTCATTGGCGGAGACCAGCATCATACAATACAGCAGATTTTCCAGGGTCATGGTTTCGCCCACCACAAGATCGGCCGTGCTGCCCTCATCATCCAGCCCTTCCAGGGCGGAGGCGGACACGGTGACCTCATCGGTGAGATTGCCATACTCCAAAGCCAGCATGCAGGTCATGATTTTGGTCAGGCTGGCGGGATAGACCTTTTCCTCCGCGTTCTTTTCATAGAGCACTGTGCCGGTGTTCATTTCCACCAAAAGGGCGGCCTTGCAGTCGGCGGAAAAAGGAGCCTCTTCCCCAGGGTCTGCCAGCACAGACGGCGACAGCAAAGACAGCACCAGGGAAACCAGAAGAATAACGGACAAAACGCGTTTTGTTTTCATGTTGTACTCCATCCCTAAAACGGGGCTTGCAAATTTGTTGTTCTATGGGTAAAATTATAGCAGAAATATGGGGCTTGTCAACGGAGGGAGTGGGAAAAAATGAATCGTCGTCATACCCTGTTTTTTCTTGCCGCCCTAGCCTTGGCGCTCATTGCCTTTGGCGGAGGGTATTGCTTGGGCCGTGGCTCTATGGCGGAAATGTCCATTGTCACCGAGCGCCAAGAATCGCCGGATACAGAGACGTCCGCCGCCCGGGAAACCACCTCTGCCCTCCCAACCGCCGCCACGGGAGAAGGCCTTGTCCACATCAACACAGCCACCGCCGAGGAATTGGCCACCTTGCCGGGAATCGGAGAGACCTTGGCTCAAAGGATCGTGGATTACCGCCAGCAGTACGGCCCGTTTCAACGTGTAGAGGAGCTGGCCAATGTCAGCGGCATCGGTGAGGGGAAGCTGTCCGCCATTTTGGCGCAAATCACCGTGGATTAGGATAAGAGGAAATCTCTTGTGTATCGGGGGACAATGTGGTATAATATCCGCAAAGCGGATATTATACATTTATCGCCGCGTTTTCTCCCCTGCTTACGCCGGGAACCGAAAACGCATGGCTATATTATACCATTACGCTGCGCTCCATGGTATAATATCCGCAAAGCGGATATTATACATCCATCGCCGCGTTTTCTCCCCGGCTTACGCCGGGAACCGAAAACGCATGGCTATATTATACCATTACGCTGCGCTCCATGGTATAATATCCGCAAAGCGGATATTATACAT